>NZ_JQZY01000014.1:0-373024 GCF_000765965.1 Porphyromonas sp. COT-052 OH4946 | reverse complement strand
TCCCTGCCCCCCCCCCACCGCCAAGGAAGCATGAAACATCCTCGTTGTTCGGCAGGTACCACAGGTAGCCGCGCACCGAGGGATAATGCAATCGCTGTGCGATGGGTCATCAGACTTTTACTTTCGCTTTCTGCTTCCCCGTCTCGTACTTCTTTCTCTTTTCCATCACTCTTTCCTTTGCATCGGAAAGGCTTTGTGAACTTTACTTCTATCAAGGTGATACCACTAAATGTGCGCTGCAGGAAGTGTGCTGCCTAATGTTTGGGGTTGTTCACTTTTAATAGTATGAGTCCGGCGCAAGTGATGTGGTGCTGATCCTTGATAAGAGCTTTTCGTTCAAATTTCTCTCTGCCTCTTTTCTCTTCCTCTCTCAGTTCTTTGCTAAACGGATTCTTCCAAAGTGCTATCGCCAAAATGGCATGAGGGGCGATGAAAAAGAGAAGGAACACGAAATGAAAAAAAAGTGGTGAAAGCGTAAAATGTGGAAAAGGATGTGCTGCGTTATTGTGCTGAGATAAGGTGCCTGTAGAAATCTTTTGTCGGAAGCGTATGACCGGCTTTCCCGATTTCCCGTTCCACCATTTGGAAAATTATGGCGCGACACTCCTTTTTCGTTTATCTTTGTCCGTAAGAAGTATTCAATCAAAAGCATTCTAAAGCATATCCATAATGATTTTATTCTTTCGCCATTCGTCCGGCTCTGTCTATGCCGTGGAGAGTGAAGTTCAGTTCAGCGAAGAAGAAATACATCGGCTGGTATGGCTGTTTGGTGGAGCCGAACTCTATCAGTCCGATGTTGTAAGTGGCTATCATGTAGGACCTCGTCGGGAGATGGTAACACCTTGGAGTACCAATGCCGTAGAGATAACGCAGAATATGAACGTTGCAGGCATACGCCGCATAGAAGAATTCTTTCCGGTGAAAGGTGCTGACGCGGAGTTCGACCCCATGTTGCAAGCTCTTTATGAGCAGCTGGACCAACAGATTTTCGATATAGATCGTAAGCCCGAACCTATCATTTCCGTCCGGGACATTCGCGCCTACAATGAAGCTGAGGGACTGGCTCTGAGCGAAGATGAAATCAGTTATTTGGAAGGTGTGTCCGAACGCATCGGCAGGCCGCTCACAGACAGCGAGCTGTTCGGTTTCTCGCAGGTCAATTCCGAACACTGCCGGCACAAGATATTCGGCGGCACATTTATTATCGATGGAGAGGAGAAGGAAAGTTCTCTCTTCAATCTGATCAAACGTACCTCTGCTGTCAATCCCAATCTGCTTGTGTCCGCCTACAAAGACAATGTGGCTTTCGTCCAAGGTCCGAAGGTAGAGCAATTTGCCCCCCGCAGTGCGGACAAACCCGATTACTTCGAGACCAAAACGATCGATACCGTGCTGAGTCTCAAAGCCGAAACGCACAATTTCCCCACCACCGTGGAGCCTTTCAATGGCGCTGCCACCGGAACGGGTGGTGAGATTCGCGATCGAATGGCCGGAGGCAAGAGCAGCATTCCGTTGGCAGGCACCGCTGTCTATATGACTTCTTACGCCCGTACAGACGGAACGCGACCGTTTGAAAAGAAGCTATCCGAGCGCAGTTGGCTCTATCAAACGCCCCGTCAAATCCTCACCAAGGCCTCTAACGGTGCCAGCGACTTCGGTAATAAATTCGGACAGCCGCTCATTACCGGATCCGTTCTGACCTTCGAACACCAAGAAACACCGGATGCTACCTATTATGGATACGACAAGGTCATCATGCTTGCCGGAGGTGTGGGCTATGCCAAACAGACGGATGCACTCAAAGGAGAGCCGTCTCCGGGAGAGAAAGTGGTGATCCTCGGAGGAGACAACTACCGCATCGGTATGGGTGGAGGGGCTGTCAGCTCTGTGAATACAGGACAATTGTCCGGCAGTATAGAGCTGAATGCCATCCAACGCTCCAATCCTGAGATGCAGAAGCGTGTGCAGAATGTGATCCGATCCATAGCCGAGAGCGAGAATAATCCGATCGTCTCCATCCACGACCATGGTGCCGGAGGACATCTGAACTGCCTGTCCGAATTGGTGGAAGCGACCGGTGGCCGAATCGACATGGATCGACTTCCCGTCGGCGACCCCACTCTTTCAGCCAAAGAAATAATCGGCAATGAGAGTCAGGAGCGTATGGGACTGCTGATGCAGGAGAAAGACTTGGAGTATGTCCGCAAGATAGCCGAGCGCGAACGCGCTCCCATGTATGTGGTCGGAGAGACCACTGACGATATGCGCTTCGTCTTCCGCAAGGACAATGGCGAGTGTCCTATCGACATGAAGCTGGACGACATGTTCGGCAAGCCTCCCCGTACCGTCATGGAGGACAGAACCATAGAACATCGCTATCAGGCACCGCAATACGATCCTGCCCGTCTGGACGAATATCTGGAGCAAGTACTGCGTATGGAGTCAGTGGCTTGTAAGGATTGGCTTACCAATAAGGTGGACAGATCTGTGACGGGACGAGTGGCTCGTCAGCAGTGTCAGGGCGAATTGCAGCTTCCGCTCAGCGACCTCGGTGCTATGGCTTTGGACTATCGTGGCCATAGCGGAGTGGCTACTTCTATCGGCCATGCTCCTCAGGCCGCTTTAGTCGATTCGGCGGCCGGTTCCGTGCTGGCTATAGCGGAAGCCCTCACCAATATCGTCTTTGCCCCGCTTCGTAATGGCATCGAGGGTGTGAGCCTGTCGGCCAACTGGATGTGGCCCTGCCGTAACGAAGGCGAAGATGCCCGTTTGTACCGTGCCGTGGAGGCCTGTTCGGACTTTGCCGTCGATTTGGGCATCAATATCCCTACCGGCAAGGATTCTCTTTCCATGACACAGAAATATGAGGACAAAAAAGTGCTGAGTCCCGGTACGGTGATTATCAGTGCTGCGGCCGAGGTGACAGACATTCGTCGTATCGTCAGCCCCGTCCTGAGCCATACAGCCGGTACCGCTCTCTACTATATCGATTTCAGCTTCTGCCCGTTCTCTTTGGGCGGATCGGCCTTTGCCCAGAGCTTGGGAGCCATCGGAGATGAGGTGCCTACCGTACGTGATCCGGAATACTTCCGCGATGCGTTCAATGCCGTACAAGAACTCATTGACAAGGGTCTGGTTCTGGCCGGACACGATATATCCGCAGGCGGTCTGATTACGGCACTTCTGGAAATGTGCTTTGCCAATGTGGATGGTGGCCTGGAGGTGGAATTGGATAAACTCGTGGAAGACGACCTGATCAAAGTCCTCTTTGCCGAAAACCCCGGCATTCTCATTCAAGTAAAAGATCGTAAAGCCGTTGATAAGATTCTGACCGATGCCGGTATCGGCTTCCTCCCGATAGCCAAGCCGACCCAAGAGCGACATCTCTTGATCCATAAAGACGGAGCCGAATACCTGTTCGGTATCGACCACATGCGCGACGTTTGGTATGAATCGTCCTATCTGCTGGACTGCTTCCAGAGCGGCAATACCTTGGCCGGCAATCGCTTCGAGAACTATAAGGAACAACCGGTGCTCTATCACTTCCCCAAGCAATTTACGGGCGATCTGAAAGCGATGGGATTGGATCCCGACCGTAAGACTGCATCCGGCATCCGCGCTGCCATCATTCGCGACAAGGGAACGAATGGAGAGCGGGAAATGGCCTATGCTCTCTATCTGGCCGGCTTCGATGTGAAGGACGTACACCTCACAGACCTGACCAGTGGAAGAGAGACTCTGGAGGACATCCGGATGGTTGTCTTCTGTGGCGGATTTTCCAATTCGGACGTACTCGGATCTGCCAAGGGATGGGCCGGCGGTATTCTCTTCAATGAGCGAGCCAAAGCCACGTTGGATCGTTTCTTCGCACGCCCTGACACGCTCAGCCTCGGTATCTGCAACGGTTGCCAGCTGATGGCTGAGCTGGAGCTGCTGTACCCCGAACACGAACTCAAGCACAAACTCGTCCACAACGAATCGCAGAAATTCGAAAGTACATTCGTCACCCTTGAAATCCCGCACAACAACTCCATCATGCTCGGCAATCTGGCCGGAAGTAAGATCGGTGTATGGTGTGCTCATGGCGAGGGCCGATTCAGTCTCCCGTACGAGGAGAAAGCCTATCATGTGGTGGCCAAGTACGAATACGATGGTTATCCGGCCAATCCCAACGGATCGCCGTACCGCATAGCCGGATTGTGCAGCGCGGATGGCCGCCATCTGACGATGATGCCGCATCCGGAGCGAAGCATATTCCCCTGGCAGTGCGGTTATTATCCCGAATCACAACGACACGAACATCAGGTGACACCTTGGATGCAGGCTTTCCGCAACGCTTACGAGTGGATAGCTAAGCAGGGGAAAAATGGATGATCGTCGCCCCCATTTGACAGAGGAGCAGCTGCTTTTCCGCATTGCACTCACGCACATAAAAGGCGTGGGCAGCGTGCTGGCAAGGCAGCTGCTCTCGGTTATGGGCAGTCCCGAAGCCATCTTTTCCGACAGGAAAGAGTTGGCACAGAGGCTGCCGAGAGCGTCTCACCGTCTGCTCGATGCCATCTTCTCTCCTTCGGTCATGGAGGAAGCACGGAGAAAGTTGGATCAAGCCCTCAAAGCCGGGCTGGATATGTATTTCATCACCGATGACAACTATCCTTACCGCCTGAAAGAATGTGTCGATGCTCCTATCCTTCTTTATTCCAAAGGCAATGTCGATCTCTCGCCACGCAGAGCGCTGAGCATTGTAGGCACGCGCAATATCACGGCCTATGGACGTACGGCTACGGAGCGCATCGTGTCCGAGTTGGCCGAAGCTGTCCCCGATTTGCTTATCGTCAGCGGACTGGCGTACGGCGTCGATGTCGCAGCTCACAAGGCTGCCTTGGACAGCGGCCTGCCCACGGTAGGTGTATTGGCACATGGACTGGACAGAATCTATCCGAGTAGCCATCGCTCCATTGCTACGGAGATGCTCCGACACGGAGGCATGCTCACCGATTACCCCATGGGTACGGAGCCGGAGCGTTTCAACTTTGTCGGTCGCAACCGCATCGTAGCAGGCTTGTCGGATGCCACGCTTGTGATCGAATCGGCCGAGAAAGGAGGCTCCCTCATCACCGCCGGACTGGCTTTCGGTTACAATCGCGAAGTGCTGGCCCTACCCGGACGAGCCACGGATAGCCGTTCGGCCGGATGCAATGCCTTGATAAGGGATCAAAAAGCCGCCCTCGTCAGCTCGGCTCAAGATGTGCTGACGCTGCTCGATTGGAGTTCTACGATAGACGCCAAGCCACAGACATTGAATTTCCGTCCCGATAGCTGGCCGGATACACCCGTAGCCGAGTGCCTTCTCAGAGCAGGTACAGCCTCCGTGGACGAGCTGACACGGGCCACCGGACTACCTATAAACGATGTCTCCGCTCAGCTTTTCGACCTCGAATTGGACGGGCTGGTACAGTCACAGCCCGGTGGTATGTATTCCGTTATATGAACCCTGCGATGAAGAAGTCTCCCACCTTGTCCATACTCATACCCGTTTATAAGAGGGATTGTCGCAGACTGCTGGAGGAACTGTCTAAGCAGGCCGAAGGGCTATCCATCGGCTATGAAATCATTCTTGGTGACGACTGCTCCGGCGAGCCTTACACTTCCCAATACATCGCTTACGAACAGGAGGGGCTGTGCCGACTCATCAGTGCCGAGGAGAATATGGGTGCAGGCCGTCTGCGCAATCGCTTAGCCGAAGAAGCCCAAGGCGAGCAGCTCCTTATCCTCGATTCCGACACCCTGCCGGCATCCCCCGACCTCATCGAACGCTATCTACGGCATGCCTCCGACACGGCAGTCGTATGTGGTGGATTCGTCTATCCGCCCGAGTCCACCAATCCCCTCCGGCAACGATATGGTACCGAAGTGGAAAGCCGATCGGCACGAGAGCGAGCACGAAAGCCCCACTCCGGATTCATCTCGATGGCTTTCATGATCCCAAGAAAGCAGATGCTTGCCACCGGCTTCCCTCCCAATATGGGCATGGGGTACGAAGACATCCTGTTTGGCGAGCGTCTGCGCCGGGCCGGCATCCCCATCCTGCATATCGACAATCCCGTAGAGCATTACCACTGCGACACGGCCGAGGGATTTTTGTCCACCACACGCAGCTATCTGGACAATCTCTATCGCCACCGCGAAGAGCTGGCCGAACTGGTAAGCCTGCTCAGAGTATACAATCTGCTGAAACGGCTACACCTTGTACGATTGACGGCCACCTTGTGGCCGCTCTTCCGCTCCTCGTTGGAGAAGCAGCTTACGGGCAGCAAGCCCTCTCTACTTCTCTTCAGCTTGTATAAGCTACTATACGTAGCCTCCCTTTCTTCCTTGCGAAAGCATTAGTTTTGCAGCTCTTTTGTCTTTTCTTGCTTGGGGGCAGCCTATCGCATTCTCGAACCGAAAATCGGCGAAGTGCGGTTCGTGTTTTGCTGAAAACTCGCGCCAAAACTTTTTCGTTCTCGTTCGGGAAAAAAAATTTTCCCGCGCCACAGGCAAAACTTTCCCGCGCCACGTTTTCCCGTGCCATACACAGCCTTTTTTCCGCACCAAACCACAGCAAACAGGAAGTCTCGTACGAGGCTCCATACAGAGAGCAAGGCACAGCCGTTAAAGGTCAAAAGTGTACATTTGTCTTTAGGAATCCGGAATAAGCTCATGATAGTCTGCATCGCCGAAAAGCCCAGTGTAGGGCGTGAGATCGCTGCCGTACTCGGTGCCACCAAAGCCCACAAAGGCTATATGGAGGGCAACGGCTACCGGGTGACGTGGACCTTCGGGCATCTCTGCTCCCTCAAAGAGCCTCACGACTATGCACCCGAATGGAAGCGATGGAGTATCGGTTCGCTACCGATGATACCACCGCGATTCGGTATCAAACTCATCGAGAGCGATAGTATTCGGGAGCAATTCGGCGTCATCGAAAGGCTCGTGCGCGAAGCGGATATGGTCGTGAACTGCGGCGATGCCGGACAGGAGGGCGAGCTGATCCAGCGCTGGGTGTTGCAGAAAGCCGGTTGCACATGTCCTGTGCGGCGACTGTGGATATCTTCTCTCACGGAGGAGTCCATCCGTGAAGGCTTTGCCGGACTGCGAGACAGCGAGGAGTTTCGCTCCCTGTATGAAGCCGGACTGGCTCGTGCCATAGGCGACTGGCTATTGGGCATGAATGCTACGCGTCTCTATACGCTCCGCTTCGGGGGCAACCGACAGGTACTCTCCATCGGACGCGTGCAGACTCCTACTCTGGCCCTTATCGTCAGGAGACAGCACGAGATCGAGCACTTCACGCCTGAAGTCTACTGGGAGGTGAAGACCACCTACCGCGAAACTTTGTTCAATGCCACCAAGGGACGCTTCTCCTCCATCGAGGATGCTCGTAGGGAAGTGCAGGCCGTAGCGGGCAGCCCGTTTACCGTTACCTTCGTAGCTACGAAGAAAGGCAAGGAACTGCCGCCACGACTCTTCGATCTCACGGGCCTGCAGGTGGAATGCAATAAGAAGTTTGCCATGACGGCCGATGCCACGCTGCGCACCATCCAGTCGCTGTACGAGAAGAAGATCACCACCTATCCGCGTGTGGATACCACCTATCTGAGCGATGATATATTCGAAAAGGTGCCTAATATCCTCCAAGGGCTCTCCGACTATGCCCTGCTTACAGCTCCCCTCCGAGGCGGCAAGCTGAAAAAAAGCAAGAAGGTATTCGACAACAGCAAGATCACCGACCACCATGCCATCATTCCCACGGGTCAGCCATCACACGGCTTGTCGGAGGACGAGCGGCGCGTATTCGATCTGGTAGCGCGCCGGTTCATTGCCGTTTTCTATCCGGACTGCGTATTCAGCCAGACCACGGTCTTGGGACAGGCTGCCGAGGTAGAGTTCAAAACCACGGGAAAACAGATACTGGAACCCGGCTGGCGCACCGTCTTCACCGATCCGCAGACGGATGACGAAGGTGAGAGCAAGGACGAAGAGAAGACCCTGCCGGCTTTCTCTGAGGGCGAGAGCGGAGCACACTCCCCCGAAGTGCAGGAGAAGACGACACAGCCTCCCAAATTCTATACCGAAGCCACACTTCTGCGTGCCATGGAGACGGCCGGCAAGTCGGTCAAAGACGAAGAGCTACGCGATGCCCTCAAAGAAAACGGCATCGGGCGACCGTCCACGCGGGCAGCGATCATCGAGACGCTCTTCAAGCGCAACTATATCTATAAAGAGAAGAAGAACCTCAAGGCCACTCCCACGGGGATCTCTCTGATAGCGACGATCGACTATGAGCTGCTCAAGAGTGCCGAACTGACCGGACAATGGGAATATAAGCTTCGCCGCATCGAGCGCGGCGACTACTCGGCAGCCGACTTTATCGACGAGCTGAAAGTGCTGCTCACTCATCTGATCCCCGATGTGCTCAAGAGCAGCTCCTCCGTACTCCTACCCGATCCGGCACCTGCTGCCTCGCCGGCTTCCGGCAAAAAGAAAAAGGCAGACAAGCTCGTGAAGCAGCAGCAGCCCGATCTCACCTGTCCGATCTGTGGCAAGGGGATCGTTGTCCGCGGTCGGGAGGCTTTCGGCTGCAATGCCTTTCGCGAAGGCTGCACCTTCCGACTCCCTTACTCCGAGCATCCCGCATCCCTGTCCGATAGCGAACTGGCCGACCTCCTTTCCTCGCAAAAAGGACATTTTACTACGTTCTAAATGACATTCGAAAAGAGCTTTTAGTACTTGCACTCGGAACATCTTGTTTGTTAACGTCTTATGTCTTTTTTGTGCGTGATTTGTCCAAATCGATGCCAAATCTGACATCTTTTTTATTTAAAATGCGCAATTTGTCCAAGAAAATGCGCGATTTGTCCAAAAATATTTCGGTGATACCTCTTTCCTTTGCGATAGAGAGAGCCGGTGTTTGTTCCCGGTCGTCTCTGCCAATTTCATAAGCTTTAGCTAAGAGAAAACAATTGTGCGATTGAAAAAGGTAGGAGACAAGGAAATGAAAGCGACAAAGAAAAAGAAAGAATGGGATGATCTTTTAGAGATCGAAAGGAACAACAATCACTGATTATTTAACCCGAGACCGACCGGAGGGATCCCCTTCCTGTCAGTCTCATCAAAAAAACAACAAGTATGAAAACAAAAGCTTTACTCAAGTTTTTCGTGGCTGTATTCGCTGCAGCCATTTGCAGCCCCAGCTTCATGCAGGCTCAGATGATGGGAGGAGATAATGTGTTGATCTCCTCATTCTCCGAGGAACAGCCAGAAGGTGAGTCCAGACTTGCCGTAGCAGACAATGGTTGGATCTATGTGATGGCTCATTATAAAGACGGGGCTGATACCCAAGTCAAGATTTTTCGTTCCGTGGATGGAGGAGCCACATATCAACAACTCAAACATTGGTATCCGGAAGGTGGCTATCGATATGCAGATTTCGATATAGTAGTAACCGGCAATAATGCATCTGATATCAGAGTGTGGTCGGTGGAGTTGCTCGTCAAAGATTCGGACAGCAAAGTCGTGATCTTCCGCCGTGATGCCGATATGGCAAATTCAGTTCGTATCTATGATGAAACGTTGCCGAACGTAGAGCTGTACGATGTGGCCATGGCTTCCAACTTTAGAGCTCCTTCTCCTATGGGAGTCGGCGGAAATCCTTTTGCTCTGGGGATTGCTGTATGCGGATATAATAGGGCTGCCTCTCCCAAGCATAGCTTTCTGGACTATATATTCTCTTTGGATGGGGGGGCTACTTTTGAGAAGTCACTCTTGTACAAACAAAATGGAACGCAACAAATCGAAGATGTAGACATTTCTATAGGTAGCACAACTGCCGATATGCACAATACTTGGCCTCTTATGGGCATTGTGTTTGCCAAAGATGGTTATAATAATGTTGGGTTTATCTCCAATTTCGTCGACAATGATCCTAACTTCGCATGGAGTAGTCCGATCACACTCGCTGCCTCCGGTAATTTGTCGAGACCGCGAATCCAAATGATGCTGGATCACGATTCGGAGAATACAATAGGCGGTGAGAGTTGCCACAATTTCATGATAGTCTATGAGACTCAGAATACTATCAAATATGCATATCCGAAGGAATCGTTCGGGTATCTCTCCGAGCCTTCTGTGGACGACCTTACTGTAACTACGCTCGTATCCAATGCACGACAGCCGGCTCTTTCATATGATAAGGTAGGCAATCACTATCTGTTTACATACGCTACTGAAGAGGATGGTATACAAAAATTGAAATACCAATGGGCGCACTACGATAATCTTCATAAACCCAGTTCGTGGAGTACTAAATACGTTTATGCATCCGACTATGATAATATTTCTTTTGATTTCTACCAGCCTCTTGTGGATATCAACCCTTCGAAAGTAAAAGCTTGTTGGATCTGGTTTGATGAATATCAAGGTGGAATCGATTTGTGGGCCGATACTGAGTGGGCAGTGCCATCAAGCATTGAAGACATCGTAATGCAAGAAAGTAAGATAAAGCTCTACCCCAATCCGGCGAACGAATCCGTCCTAATCAGTTTGCCAGTGGCAGGAGAGAACAGGGTAGTACTCTACGACTTGCAGGGCAGGGTGGTAGCCCAAGCCTCTTTCTCTGGCAAGGAATATAAGCTGAATGTGCAGAACTTGGCTAAGGGCACATACATGCTCAAGGTCGTGTCCGACACAGAGCGCTTCGTAGAGAAGCTCGTAGTGGAATAAGGGCTGCTGTGACTCTACCGACTCAGTCGGATAGGGGCCGTTTGTCATATGTGCAAAGAACAGAAAAGACGTTAATAACCTAAACAGCAAGAGAGGCAGAGGATAGCATCCCCATTGGTTTGCTATCCCTCTGTCTCTCTAATTTTAAAGAACAACTCTATAGAAGTCGGGAGGTTTTCGGCTGCAATGCTTTTCGCGAAGGCTGCACCTTCCGACTCCCTTACTCCGAGCATCTCTCATCCCTGTCCGATAGCGAATTGGCCGATCTCCTTTTTTCGCAAAAAGGACATTTTATTACGTTCTAAAGGATATTCGAAAAGAGCTTTTAGTATTTGCACTCGGAACACCCTGTTTATTAGCGTCTTATGTCTTTTTTGTGCGTGATTTATCCAAATCTATACCAAATCTGACATCGTTTTTTGTTTGAAATGCGCGATTTGTCCAAGAAAATGCGCGATTTGTCCAAGTGTCCTTCCTCGCCACTCCGTTCCTTTGCAACAGAGAAAGTCGAACATGCGCTCCGCATTGTGCGAATTGTCGGTTTTGATTTCGGATGTTCTTAGCCAAGGGTGAACGATAATCAATCAGCAAAAAGTAAAAACAAAGAATGAAAGCGGAGAAGAGAGAGTCATGAGCCATCGTGCTCTTGTGAAAAATCAAGACAACAAATCAATCAAACTAATCACTAATCAGCAATTCGAGACCGGAGGACTCCTGCCCGATCAGGTCTCAAGGCAAAAAAGACAAAAATTGTTATGAAAACAAAAGCTTTACGCAAATTCGTAGTGGCGGCTTTCGCCGTCGCAACCCTCTGTCCCCTCGCCCAAGCGCAGACAATGGGCGGAGATGATGTCAAGGTGATCCAGTACGATCAGGAAACACTCGTGCAGACGAGGATGAGTGTAGCGGACAACGGATGGATCTATGTAATGACCCACAGCGGACGTGACACCGGCAATAGCAATGTGAAGATCTTCCGTTCCAAAGACAACGGTGCCACATACCAAAAGTTGAGAGATTGGGATCCATCGGATGATTATCTGTTTCAAGACTTCGATATCATAGTCACGGGTAAGACCGAATCCGACATCAAGGTTTGGTCGGTAGAGATCATGAATAAGCCCGGTGAATATAAGAGTAGAGTCGCGGTATTCAGTCGTGATGCCAACGCGCAGAATGGAAAACGTATGTATCAGGAAGACTTCTCCAATGTACGGCTGTACGATGTGGATATAGCCTCCAACTATCGTTCGCCTTCTGCCCTTAACAATGGTGGCGATCCTTTTGCTTTGGCTTTTGCTTATACCGGTTTCAACAACACGCACAAACAAAGCTTCGTGGACTATGTGTTCTCTCTGGATGGAGGACAAAAATTCACGAAAAACCTACTCTTCCGTCAAGATGGAGAGAATAAGATCGACAAAGTGGATCTCTCACTGGGTAGCACCTCTGAATCCACAGGCAACAATACCTGGCCGCTGATGGGTGTGGTATTTGAAATGAATAAAGAAGGAGACAAAAGCGACATTGGTTTCTTGTCGAACTTTGTCGACAATGATCCTGAATTTGTTTGGTCAGGCCCTATAATCGTTAGCAAAACCGACGACTCGTTCAGCCCCAAGATTCAAATGATGCTGGACGAGGATGACAATACGATTAATGGGGTGAATTGCTACAACTTCATGATTACGTACAGCAATTTTGATCCTGAGAATTCGGATTGGGACCTTCGCTATGTGTATCCCAAGACATCGTTCGGGTATCAAAAAGGTAAAACACCGACTATGGATGATCTGGAGGAAGGTTATCTTGTCGCTTCGTACCAGAGCGAGACCAACTCGGGTCTGGCGTATGACAAGAGTTGGTCTCACTACCTGGTCACCTATGCCAAAGAAGAGGAGAGTGGCACGAACACGCTGAAATACTTCTGGTTCAATTATAACAATATTCATGACAAAGATGCGTGGAGTGACAGATATACGTACACATCATCTGTCAATGCTCTCTATACACCTCAAGTGGACATCAATCCTGTCATGCGTCAGGCTTGCTGGTCATGGGTGGAATCCATGTCCGGGAAGAGAATCGTATGGGCCGATACGGAATGGGTACATGCCAACGGTGTTGAAGACATCGTAATGCAGGAAGGCAGCATGAAACTCTTCCCGAACCCTGCCAACGAATATACTATGATCTGTCTGCCGATGGCAGCGACCTGCAAGGCTGCAGTCTATGACATGCAGGGCAGGGTAGTCGCCGAAGCTTCTTTCACCGGCAAGGAATATAAGCTGAATGTGCAGCGCTTGGCCAAGGGTACGTACATGCTCAAGGTCGTATCCGACACGGAGTGCTTCGTAGAGAAGCTCGTAGTGGAATAAGGGCGGCTGTGACTCTACCGACTCAGTCGGATGGAGGCCTGGCTAAGCACATATAAAGATCATAATATCCTAACGATAAGAGAGGCAGAGGTACGGACTATCAGGCTGTATCCCTTGTCTCTCTTTGTACTAAAAACATAGAGCAATGAAATACAAAGGTATTATCCTCTCCATCTGTCTCATGATACCGATTTCGGGAAGCCTTGCCGCTCCTCAAGGGGCTTGTATGCCTCAGAGCTGGTTGGGGAAAATAGGACAGAAAGCCAAAGAGAAGGTAGAAAAACGGGCTGACGAGAAGGTAGACAAAGCCATGGACAAGACCCTCGACAAAGCTGAAGAGGAAGCTGTCAAAGGAACGGAGAAAACCACTGCAACCCCCGCCAAAACGGCTACTCGCAAGACTATTTCATTGGATGAACTGGATCGACAAAACGATCAGAAAATGCGTCGCGCAAGCAATGCGGGCAGATCAGTCGGCAAGGTCGGCGGCCAAGGCGGATGTGAAATCCTGTTTCCGACCAAGCAGGGTGCTCGGCGTGAAATGACTATTTACGATGCCAAAGGAAAAGTTACCGGCACGATTCGGCAGCAGGTGCAGAGTGTAACTAACACGGCTAAAGGGATGAAAATAGCCACCACCCAAGAGATGTATGACAAGAAAGGTAAACAGATCTTTTCGGGCACGGCGAATATGTGGTGCGAGGGCGACCGATTCTATGTGGATGCCCAATCGTTGCTCAACGAGCAAACGCTTAAGATGTTCAAAGACGTCAAGAGCAAAGTGACGGGCGTGGACATCGCCTATCCATCCCAAATGTCGGCAGGTCAGTCTCTGCCCGATGCCGAAGTGACGATTACGGCCGAAGCGGCCGATTTCCCATTGCCTCCGATTACTCTGCGAACCATCGACCGCAAGGTGCAGAGCATCGAAAGCATTACCACTCCGGCCGGAACATTCCAATGCTACAAGATCAGCTATTCGATCGTCATGAAAAGCATGATCACCGTACGGATGAGTGCTGTGGAGTGGATGTCGAGGGAAGTCGGATGTGTCAAGAGTGAGAGCTACGACAAGAAGGGCAAACGCATAGGCAGCACACTGCTCACGAAGCTGGAGTAGCCGTTCCCGAGCCGATTATTGTGAGTCGCTCGTTTATGCCGGGTTGCATTTGGTAATATGAACAAGAAATGTTTCACTCATAAAAATGCCAAGAATCATGAAACTAAAAATTGCACTCAGACTGCTACTGGCGACTTTTGCCATAGTTTTATTTAGCCCTCCGGCCAAGGCCCAGATGGATATTGGTGGAGACGATGTATTGGTCAAGAGGATGTCCTTCCAATCGGGAAATTCAGACAATATTTTTTACAAGATGGCTGTGGCAGACAATGGATGGATCTATGTAATGTTGGATTTATGTCGTGCTTATCCCGATGGTGTCAGTCTGTATCGTTCCAAAGACGGTGGCGCTACTTACCAAAAGTTAGGGTCTTTGCACACTTTGGCGCCTTATGGCTCCTCTGTCACATATTGCGATTTTACTGTAACGGGAAAGGATGAAGATGATATCAATGTTTGGACAGTCATGGCAACACACGATCTTAATGGTGCTATTGGCGATGGTTTTTTGCTGATACATCGCCATGATGCAGATTTCAAGAATACAGAGTGTGTGTACAAGAAGGATTTTCCTGATCATAGACTGGAGGGTGTAGCCATCTCCTCCAACTACCGTGCGCCCTCTCTTTACGGTTTTGGGGGCGATCCTTTTGCTCTCGCTGTTGCCGTTAGTGGCTACGGAAACAATCAATACAGCTTCTTGGACTATATTTTCTCGTTAGATGGTGGAGTATACTTTCAGCAAAAGCGTATTTACACAAGACCCGGAGAAAAGACTATCAATAGAGTAGACCTTTCATTGGGTAGTACATCTCCTTCTCTTGGATTTAATACTTGGCCACTAATGGGAGTCGTATTCGAAATGAATCAGAACTCTGATGGCTTCGACATTGGTTTCATTTCCAACTTTGTGGACTATGATCCCCGCTATGCGTGGTCTGATCCGATAATAATAGAAGAAGACTGTGGATGGACTGATTTTAATCCTTTCGGAGCACTAAGTATAGAGATCCAAATGATGCTGGATGACAATTCGGATAATACCGTGGATGGAAAACGCTCCCATAACTTCCTGATCACTTACCCGGGCCATTACGTACATCCGAAGCCATCTTTCGATTATTATCCCGGACATACACCTACAAAGAAAGATCTGGTCGTTAAACACTGTAAAGGTATTCCGGCTTTGACATACGATAAGGAAGGCAATCGTTATCTGTCTACTTATCAGGATAACGATCTAATGAAATACAGATGGATCAAATACGATGACATTCACTATCTCTATGGTTGGAGTCAGCCACAGGCATATGCAAAAGATGCTAAAGGTAAAGTGAAGCGCCGTCCGCAAGTAGCACTCAATCCTACCAATGGAAAGGCTTGTTGGGTATGGCATACTGGCAAGAATCCATATGATGAAACCAAAAATCCCCCTCCTATGGTTGCTAATCTTTGCCTATGGTCCGATACGGAGTGGGTACATGCTCTGGACGTGGGGGACGTATTGCAGAAGGAGGGTAGCATGAAGCTCTACCCCAATCCTGCCAAAGAATATGTTCTGATCAACCTACCCAAAGAAGGGAGTCACGGGGCAGTCGTATACGACATGCAGGGCCGAGTTGTGGAGAAAGTTTCATTCTTAGGGAAAGAATATAAGCTGAATGTGCAGCATCTGTCCAAAGGTACGTACATGCTGAAAGTTGTAGCGGATACGGAGTATTTCGTGGAAAAAATCATTGTAGAGTAAGAAATCGGCACGAAAAATCTAAGACCGGAAAAAGACACCTGAGTCTTGGAGTGGGAATGCTTGTCGGAAGAGAATCGCCCGACTTCTTTCCCGCTTTGAGGCGAAGAACAGCAAACTCTCCCGTCTGACCTGCGGGAGGGTTTAAGACCCCCATATATACAAGGGTCTCTAATAAACTGTGACCGGATCCATGAGAGGGAGAGTCGTCCTGACAAACCCTCTTGTGGATCTTTCTTCTTTGTGGCGGTTTGAATGGTTGCAAAACGCGCAGATGAGATGTTGGGGTTATTCCGCTACCGGAGAAAGCTCATGGTTGGTTTACGCTCCAAAAATTTAGTGTTTGCGCTCTCTGAAAACATGGCGTGAAAACTTTTTCGTTCCGGCGCGGGAAGTGAAAAATTTACGCGCCAGAACGAAAAAAATCTCGCGCCATTTTTTCGGGAAACTCAGACCGCAATCGGCAGCTTTTTGGGACGTGTTTTGGCGAGCATCGGATCGGCGAGGCGGTGCTGACGAGCCGGCATATATGTGCCAAGAGCTAGGCTCTATCGGATAAAGATGATTCCATCATATCGTTATAGGTTGGCACATTCCCCATCGGGGAACCTTTTCTGTCGGAATTGACGTACTTTTGTCCGGAACCAAGTCCGTTTTTTTGAGTATGCGCTTTGATGAATTGAATTTAGGAGATGAAGTATTGGATGGCCTCGATGCCATGAATTTCTTCGAGACCACACCCGTGCAGGCCGCCACCATCCCGCCCATTCTGGAGGGGCGCGATGTGATCGCCTGTGCCCAGACCGGCACCGGCAAGACGGCAGCCTATCTGCTACCCATACTGGATCGCCTGAGTGCAGGCGAATTTGCCTCCGATGTGGTGAATGCCGTGATCATGGCTCCCACTCGCGAACTGGCGCAGCAGATAGATCAGCAGGTGGAGGGATTTTCCTACTTCATGCCCGTATCGGCCGTAGCCATATACGGGGGTACGGACGGGGTGGCATGGGAGCAGCAACGCCGGGGGATGGCTATGGGGGCAGACATCGTGATAGCCACACCGGGGCGTCTGATCTCGCATCTGAACTTGGGATCGGCTGACCTCTCCCACGTCTCCTACTTCGTTTTGGACGAGGCCGACCGTATGCTGGACATGGGTTTCTTCGATGACATCATGCAGATATACAAGCAGCTGCCGAATTCGTGCCAGACTGTTATGTTCTCGGCTACGATGCCTCCCAAGATCCGCAAGCTGGCAGCATCCATTCTGAAGAATCCGATAGAAGTGGAGATCGCCATCAGCCGTCCGCCGGAGAGTATCATGCAGAGCGCATACATTTGCTACGAAGCGCAGAAGCTCCCTATACTCCGCAAGCTCTTCGAGCAGTCGGCACCGAAGCGCACCATTATTTTCGCCTCGGCCAAGCTCAAAGTGCGTGAGCTGACTTCCACTCTCCGCAAGATGGGTTTCAATGTGGCCGATATGCACTCCGATCTGGAACAGTCCCAGCGCGAGCAGGTGATGCGCGACTTCAAAAACGGCTATGTGGAGGTACTCGTGGCCACCGACATCGTGGCACGAGGGATCGACATCGACAACATACGTGTAGTCATTAACTACGACATTCCCCACGACCCCGAAGACTATGTGCACCGTATCGGGCGGACAGCCCGGGGTACGAACGGAGAGGGGCTAGCCATCACTTTCGTCTCCGAGGAAGAGCAGAGCGACTTCCACAAGATCGAGACGTTTCTGGGCAAATCGGTCTATAAACTGCCTGTCGATCCGGAGTTTGGCGAGGTCCCTGCCTACGAACCGGCTAAACGTCGCCTCCGTCGTCAGGGACGCAGTGGCGATGCCCGTTCCGGCCGCTCCGAAAAGGACAAAAGACAAGGGAAAACCGCTTCGAACGGACGCAGACGCGGAGGCGCGAGGCCGAGGCGATAGGGCCGAATCGGGGCATGACGGCCATACATCGGCTGCGGTTTGATCCCCATCCTCTTTTCTCCTTTCGAGCTTCCATACATAATGTATATATATTACTTTTGCATCACGTCCGTCAGCAGTCGCCGCCGAGGTGGCCCGACGGATTCGATTTGCCGGTAATGGAACGATAACTCTACACCATATCAAAGATGAACAACGAAAACAAGTTTTCTGTCTTTTCAGGAACCAAATCCCGCTATCTGGCGGAAAAGATCTGCAACAGTTTGGGTTGCCCACTGGGGCGAATGAATATCGAGCACTTCGCCGATGGAGAGTTTGCCGTCTCCTATGAAGAGAGCATTCGCGGTCGGGACGTATTCCTCGTTCAGTCCACATTCCCGTCTTCGGACAACTTGATGGAACTGCTCCTGATGATCGATGCCGCCAAGCGTGCTTCTGCACACTATATCACGGCTGTCATCCCCTATTTCGGATGGGCCAGACAGGACAGAAAGGACAAGCCCCGTGTCTCTATCGGTGCCAAGCTGATCGCCGATCTGCTCAGCAAGGCCGGCATTACGCGTCTGATCACGATGGACTTGCATGCCGATCAGATTCAGGGTTTCTTCGATGTGCCGGTGGATCATCTCTACGGCTCCACCGTTTTCATGGAATACATCCGCAAGACGATGCCCATAGAGAACCTCGTAGTGGCTACACCCGACGTGGGAGGTACCAAGCGGGCCAACAGCTATGCCAAGCACCTCGGCGTTCCTATGGTAATCTGCCACAAGAGCCGTCTCAAAGCCAATGAAATAGCTGAGATGCGCATTATCGGGGATGTAGAGGACAAGGATGTGCTGCTTGTGGACGATATCGTGGACACTGCCGGTACGATAACCAAGGCGGCGGACTTGATGATGGCCCATGGTGCACGCAGCGTATGTGCTATCGCCAGTCACGCCGTGATGAGCGATCCGGCTTCGATGCGAGTAGACCAGTCCTCTCTGAAGGAAATGATATTCACGGATTCGATCCCCTATCCGCACAAGTGTGAGAAGGTGAAGATTCTCTCTGTGGCGGACTTGTTCGCAGAAGCGATCAAGCGCGTTTGCAGCCATGAGTCGATCACCACGCTCTATTCTTTCTAAGACAACAAGGGTAGTTCGTTCGAGCTACAGAGCTGCCGGAGTGAGGGATTCCCTCCTTTTGCACAGCTGACCGACTACACTATTTGATCAAATACTGACAGTCCTGCCATGGGTCGTATCAAGCTACGTTGGAAACGTATTCTCCTCTGGGTGATCATCTCACCCCTCTTGCTTGTGCTGCTCGTGGCAGGATTGCTCTATCTGCCTCCCATACAGCAATGGGCTGTAGGGATAGCCGCGCGTAAGGCATCCGAAGCCACCGGTATGCAGATCGATATCGGACGCATTCGTCTGGGTTTTCCGCTGCACCTCTCTTTGCAGGACATTACAGCCGTGAAGGCAGAAGGCGACACGCTGGCGGATATAGGCTCTCTACGGGTAAGAGTATCGGTGCTACCGCTCCTCCATCAACAGGTGGAGGTGCCCGAACTTAAGTTGCAGGATGCTTCTATCCACTATACGGACAGTCTCGGGCTGATGGATCTGAGGCTGAAAGCCAAACTGATTCGGGCAGCTCACATAGCCGTCGACCCCGAAGCAAAATGCGTCCTGCTGGGGCAGTGGCATCTATCCGATACCGATGTGGCATACTTCAGCGCAGATACCACGGCAGCCGATACGACCAAGAAAGGGCCCTTCGACTGGCAGTTCGAGTTGGACCGACTGGATCTGAAGAATATATCCGCTGAAGTCCGCATGCCCCTTGACAGTCTGTACCTCAATACTCTCATCGGAAAAGCTGCAATAGCCAAAGCCAAAATGGATATTGCAGACATGCTCTATCAGGTGGGCATGGCGCAGTTGGATCAGACTACTTTGTCCTACGACGTGGATGAAAGGGAAGCTTCGCCCACCTCTTTCGACTATCGTCATATTGCCCTGAACGATGTCTCCCTCCAAGCCAAGGACATTTGTTTCCACGATGGCGATATGGAACTCCGGCTGGTCAGCGGATCGCTGCGGGAGCGGGATCAATTCGAGCTACAGCGATTGTCGGGGAGATACAGGATGGATCGTTTCGGCTTCTTCCTGACGGACTTTTCCCTTGCTACGGGGCATAGTTATATCAATGGCGAAGCTCGGCTCCCATGGAGCATCTTCAAGAAAGATCCGACGGCTATGATCAATCTCTCCATGGATGCTTCGATCGGATTGAAGGATGTAAGCTATTTGGCCGGGGATAATTTCCAACTTCCATCGCGCAGATTGGTACGCTATCCCGATACGCCTGTGGATATCGTGATACAATGTACAGGTACTCTCGAGAAATTGGACGTAGAGCACATGTCGCTATTCTGGGATGGAATGGCAGACATGGACGGACATGGCCTATTCACTAAGCTGCTTGACGATCGCAATCGTGCGGGCAACTTTGTGCTGAACATGGGTTTCCATCAGGATGCTTCGGGGCTTTTGGCTTTTTACGACAGAGCTCTTTACGAACGCTTCGCTATCCCTGCCGGTATGTCTATCGCTGCAGAGCTCAAGATCAGACGAGGGGTGTACAGCGGTCGGGTGAAGCTGACGGAGCGTTCCGGTAGCCTCCGTGTCGATGGCGACTATCTGATGGGTACGGATAAATATCGGCTCGATATGCAGGTGGACGGTCTGAACTTCGGTGTCTTCATGCCGAAAGATAGTATCGGTTCCATGCAGGCAGTGCTTCATGCCGAAGGACGTGGATTCGACCTCTTCAACAAACGTACTGTCTCCACTATACACACATCGGTCAAACACATCCGTTGGAAAGAGCGGGATTTGGATAGTATCACTTTTGATGCGGCATTGAACGAAGGTGTGCTCTTCGCTTCATTCAACAGCACGAACTCCTTCCTGAACGGGAGTATGCAATTGGATGCTCTCCTCGGCAAAAACAAACTGGACGGTTCTGTGATGGTGCGGATGGATTCGGCAGACTTCAATGCATTGGGCTTTGCGGACACCACTTTTGCGGCAGCTTTTGTCCTTGAGGGTCATGTGAAAAGCGATTTGGCTCAGACACATCGGTTCGAAGCCTCGGTACACGATTGTTACATGCAGCTCGAACGCTACAAAGTAATACCGGAACGAATAGACATATTAGCCGATACCGATCCCGATAGTATCCGTCTGGATCTCGTTTCGGGCGACTTGAAAATGGCTCTCAGAGTAGGAGAAGGCATAGATGCCGTTACGGTCGTGTCCCAATCTCTCGGGAAGAAGATAGAGACATTCCGCAATGACTCTATTCAGCGTCTGCGACTCTCTTCGATTATTCAGGAGCTGCCTCATGCGACCTTTACGATCCAAGCCGATCGGTACAATCCGCTCCACGACCTTATGGAGGTAAACGGTATGAAATACAATTCCATCCGTGGCAAGCTGACCATTTCGCCCGAAAACGGGTTGGAGGGGTATATGGATTTACAGGGTTTGCAGCGCGATACGCTCCGTGTCGATCGTTTACATCTGGACATTGCTACACTCTCACAATACGGTATGTTCGCGCCGGATTCAGCCAATTCGACAGAGGTGTCGGATTCGATTCTGAACAAATATGATCGTATGATCCGACTCACTCTGACCATGGATAAGAATCGTTTCCGTCGTCAGCCGGCCATGTACGGCAAAGTGGTGGCGGATGCTACCCTTCAGGGTTTGAATCTGCGCCTGAATTTGGCCGATGGAGCAAAGCAGGATGCTTACCGCATCGGGATTCACGGATTCTGGGACGAAAGCGGCTATGGACTCAACTTAATCGAATCCGAACCTGTCGTGTTGGCATACAATCGTTTTGCCGCTAGCAAGGACAATCGCATTTTCTATCGAAACGAGGACAAACGTCTGTCTGCCTCGCTTGAACTAAGCAGCGAGGATGGGCAATACTTGTCCGTGCAGACCAATGATACCATTCCCGATTTGGAAGAGATAGGTCTGAATATCCGCAACCTGCGCTTGCAACAATATATCCGAATGTCTCCCCTTCCTAACATAGCCGGCAGATTTTTCGCTTATGCGCGACTATCCCGTACGGGAGGAGAGGACGGTATCACCACGATTACCGGCGATATCTCTGTCAATGAGTTCGAATTTGAAGGCAAGCCTATCGGCAACATCGCATCCTCTCTGTTCTATGAACCCCGTAACGACCATTCGCACTACGTAACGGCAGAGATAAGCTACAATGGAAATGCCGCCCTCAATCTCGATGGTATCTATCATGGAGGCATCCGTGAGAACAATCTCGATATGGCTGCCATCCTGAACGGATTCCCACTCGCCATTGCCAATCCTTTCATCGGAGTGGAAAGAGCTTCTCTCTCCGGTTTCATCGAAGGAAAACTTGCTATTGCGGGCAAAACGGACAGCCCTCTGATCGATGGCCAACTGAATATGCGCGAAGCATCGGTCTATTCGCCGATGATTGGCAATACATTCTATTTCTCGGACAAACCGCTGGTCTTCGATCGCCACAAATTGGTTTTCGACAATTATCAGATACGCGCACAAGAAAAGGCCCAAGACGGTCTTAATCTTAATGGAGAAGTAATTCTGACAGGAGCCAGAGCCATGACAGCCAATCTGAAGATGCTGGCAGACGAGATGACTGTGTTGGACAGCAAGAGAAATCAGGGCGACTTGCTGTATGGCAAACTGATTGCCTCCACTGACCTTTCCCTTCGCGGCCCTCTGCAAGCACTTGCAATTTCGGGTTCTCTGGATATTCATGGAGGCACCTCCTGTACGTATGTGTATACAGGTGCAGATTTGGAAACGGAAAGTCGGATGGGTGATGTGGTGAACTTCATGGACTTTTCCGATACGATCATGATTCGTTCGCAGGCCGATATGGAAAAGGAAAGAGCTTCATTCGGTGGCATGAACATGCTCGTTCGGATTCATATCGATCCCGTTGTACAGTTGGGTGTGGATCTTTCGGCCGGACATGAGGACTATTTGGAGCTGCAAGGAGGAGGAGATATGACCTTCACAATGCCGGCTTACGGGGAAATGAGTCTGACGGGCCGATACAATATGAGCGGTGGCGGCACCATGCGCTATACGCTGCCCGTCGTGGGTAAGCAGGTTTTCACCATCGATCCCTCAAGCTATGTGCAATGGAGCGGCAATGTGCAGGAGCCTTACGTCAACTTCAAGGCTGTACAGCGAGTACGTGCCGATGTGATGGAAAGCGGTAACAAGACGTCGAGAAAGGTGAATTTCGATGTGGGGATTATCGTCAAAGAAACGCTCAAGAATATGGATTTGGTGTTTGATGTCGAAGCTCCGGAGGACTTTTCTATCCAGACCCAACTGCGAAGTATGGGCCCGGAGGAACGTTCGAAGCAGGCCATCGGACTCTTGGCAACAGGTTCTTATTTGGCTTCCCAATCGAGTGGGTTCAACTTTGACAATGCACTCAGCAGCTACGCTCAGGGAATGATCAACAGTGCTCTGGGCAAGGTGTTCGACGGCTCCGGACTGAACATCGGTATGGAAAGTCATGATGGCACCGACGGAGGCGGCACATATACGGACTTCACGTATAGCTTCAGCAGACAATTCTATGACAACAGGATCCGTGTCGTGATCGGAGGATCTGTCGCTTCCGGCTCCAATGTGCCGACCAACAAGGAAAGGACATTGGTGGACAACGTATCCGTGGAGTACCGTCTGGACAAATCAGGAGCACAGCACCTCAAGCTCTTCCACAAAAAGAACAATGAAAATCTGCTCGAAGGAGAAATAACGGAGACAGGCATCGGCTATGTGATCAGCCGAAAGCTGGCACGCCTGTCCGATCTGTTCCGATTCGGCAAGAAGAAAGAGACGAAAACCATCGTGCCGAAAGCAGAAGCTCTCAAACCCGAAGAGGAGCCGGTATCCGTGCGGACGGATACCATTCCGACAAAGCGATAAGAATCCCATGAAAGTATTACGGCAAGTATTCCTCCCCATCCTTTTTCTCCTCCTGACAGGATCCTGCTCCACCACGAAGAACCTGCCGGAAGGCGAACAGCTGTATATCGGAATGGGCAAGACTCAGATACTCCGACAAGACAAGAGCCATGCAGGTCAGCAAGCTCTGACCGAAGTGGAGAGCACACTGAAAGTCACACCCAATGGAGCTATTTTCGGCAGTGCAAGTGCCTCCCTACCCAAGATACCATTCGGGCTATGGCTATACAACAGCTTCGTGGGGGATTCCACTGTCATTTCCAAATGGATATTCGACAAGTTTGCAGCCAAACCGGTTTTCATCAGTCAGGTCAAGTCCGACAGTCGGGCGAAGGTGGCGACCAACATCCTCCGCGAACACGGATACTTCGATGCCGAAGTAAAAAGCAGTGTGACTACATTGAAAAAGGACTCCCTCAAGGCCAAAGTCTCTTATACGGTGGATATGGCCTCCCCCTATCATTACGACAGTATCGTCCCCCTGCCGATCAGCACCTTCCCCGACAGTATTTTGGCCTACAGGCAGACTCCGACCTTGATCCAAAAAGGAGACCAGTTCAATTTGGCAAAGCTGCATGAAGAGCGTCAGACTATCAGTGCCTTGCTGAGAGACAATGGCTATTATTACTTTCGTCCGCAAGATATTATTTACGAGGCCGATACCCTCCTCGTGAGGGGGGCCGTCTGCCTCAGAGCCAAACTGTCGGAGGACACCCCTCCCCATGCCATGCGTCCGTGGAAGATCGGAAAACGGACAGCAGTGCTATTGGGTATGAATGGAGAAGCACCGACGGATTCGCTCGAAGTGAACGACCTGAAAGTCCTTTACTATCGTAAAATGCCGGTTCGTCCCAAGATTTTGGCCCAACGCTTTCGTTTCTTTCCCGGCAATCTGTATCGGCAGAAAGACGATGAGACGACGCGCAAATCCTTGGCACGTTTGGGAGCCTTCTCCGTTATCGATCTCAATTTTTCGCAACGGGATTCCACCTCCGACCTGTTGGATGTGAGGCTGTTGACCTCGCTCGACAAACCGTGGGACGCATCTTTAGAGACCTTGTTCACGAGCAAGAGCAACGATTTCATCGGCCCGGGACTGAATTTCGCCCTTGCTCGGCGCAACGTATTCGGAGGAGGGGAAAATCTGTCTTGGAATATCGGCGGATCCTATGAGTGGGAGACCCGCAATCGCCCCGAAGGCAGCAGCAACCATCTCATCGACATCAATTCGTACAACGTCAATACGTCCGTAAATCTCTCTTTCCCCTCGATCGTATTCCCCGGCCTGTTGGACAAGTACTATTACTATCCTACGACTACCACGTTTCAGGCTTCTGCCACGGCACTGAACAGGGCTCATTACTTCAGCATGTACTCTTTCGGTTTCTCGACCACCTATGAATTCCAGCCCTCCAAAGAGCATCGGCATGCCATCTTCCCACTCAAGCTGAACTACAACCTCCTGGGGCATCAGACCGAAACCTTCCAGACCATTACGGCGAACAATCCGCCCCTGCTGCTGAGTCTTCAGAGTCAGTTCCTTGCACAAATGGGGTATGTCTACACTTTCAACAAATCAGTCTCTGAAAAAAGTTCGCATCATCTCTGGATGCAATTCGGCCTGTCGGAAGCAGGCAATCTGCTCAATCTGATCTATCTGGCTGCCGGCAAGAAGTACAGCGACACCAAGAATTTCATCGGTGTGCCCTTCTCTCAGTTCATCAAAGCCACGGGAGAGTTGCGCTATACCTATACCATAGACCGCAATCAGTCTCTGGCAACGCGCTTTGGCTCAGGCGTGATCTACAGCTATGGCAATATGCGGGTAGCCCCCTATAGCGAGCAGTTCTATGTGGGTGGGGCCAATAGCATCAGAGCCTTCACCGTCCGTAGCATAGGCCCCGGGCGATTCAATCCCGATGCAGACAATCTGTACTCTTATTTGGATCAGGTCGGGGAGTTCAAGCTCGAAGCCAACGTGGAGTACAGGGGCAAACTCTTCGGCGATCTTCACGCAGCGGTTTTCCTCGATGCGGGTAATGTCTGGCTCTTGCGTGAGGATCCTTCCCGTCCGGGCGGTGCTCTGTCCGAAGCGGGATCGATAAGCAATTTCCTGAACAGCATTGCTCTCGGCACCGGTGTCGGCCTTCGCTACGATCTGGCATTTCTCGTGGTTCGTGTCGATGTCGGCTTCGGTCTCCACCTTCCGTACGATACGGGCAAGAAAGGTTACTACAATATTCCGCGCTTCAAGGATGCCGTGGGTTTCCATTTGGCAGTCGGCTACCCTTTCTAAGAGAATCTTTTGGGTAAGTTCGCCCCCTTAGCCCGATGCCAAACTCCGAATACCCTTTTGTGATAAAATCTGTTATCGGCTACTGATAGAGCAGTCGCAACAAACAAAAAGCGAGCCAAAATCCGTGAGAAACTCGCGCCATGATTTCGGATTTGCGGTTCGTCTTTTTTTCAAATCTCGAGCCAAAAGCGAAAAAAAGACGAGTGAGAATTTTTTGATTGCCGAACGACTATTTCGGATTTTTCAGTTCCGTTTTTGTGTGTCTTGTCGCTTGTGTTTTCTTTATCGGGAGTGAGGAGGGGGATTTCGTTAGACTTTTCATACAGTATATTACAGATTTTCGATTTTTGCAGGATTCCTCTTTTTGGGGAGCTTCCGCGGCTCTCTTTTCGGTATTTAAGCTAAGGAATGTAAGTATCTTTGCTCCTTGAAAGCAAAGTTATCTGCGTGAGTCAAAGGAAAAAACTGTCAGCCGGTCTCATACGGTTTATCCGTCGTTATCGCACCGTCATGCGCCGATCCAAGTGGGTGGTCGTGGCAGTGCTGACAGTGGCCTTTTGTCTGCTGATTCTGCCCAATCTGATCCTGCAAATTCCGTCCGTGAGGCGTTCCGTCGCCGGACGTGTGCAGACCGAACTGTCCAAGGCTCTCGAAACTCGTGTCCGAATCGGGCATATCAGTATCGGCTGGTGGCGACAGGCAGAGATCAACGACATAGTCATCTTCGATCGTGCCGGTCGTCCTGCGGTGTCTGCCGAACGTTTGACCGGAGGTCTGGATCTGCTCCCCCTTTTGAGAGGGCGTCTGAGCTTCTCTTCAGCGCGTCTGTTCAAGGGCGAATTCGATGTATATCGCTCCCGCCCCGATACGGCATTGAATATCCAGTTTATTCTGGATGCCCTCAAAAGCAAAAATCCGGAAGAGCCGAGCCGGCTACAGCTCAATATCAATACCATCTTGCTTAGGAACTGCCGTCTCTCTGCTACGGGGCTGCACAAAGCTCTGTCCGGGACATTGGGGTTGCATGACTTGAATGCCAAAGTGCGTCTTTTTGAAGTGGATAGTACGGGGCTGAAAGCACAGCTGCGCCACCTTTCTTTTTTGGAAAATAGTACCGCTCTCAACCTCAAAGAGCTACATGCCGATGTCAGTCTTCGGGGCGACACATTGGGCGTGGATCGTCTTCATATCTCTTTGCAGAACAGTCATCTGCGGATAGCTTCCGGCTACTGTGTCCTTTCCCCCGATGAATCCGGCTTGCCTGCTATAAGCATGAGGGACTTGGCCGGTCGAATCCGTCCCTCTGATCTGAAGGGGGGCTTCCCCGCACTCGATACGATGGACGATCTGTTGGAAGTCTCTCTACCGGAGCTGGCAGTCGGTTCAGGCGAGGCCGTTATGCCCGAAATCAGCATGAGCTATGGCGATGAACTGACCTTACAGGCGGGCATAGGCTTGGCTGAAATAGGGGGAAAGGAGCGGATGCATGTCAGGCTCCGGCTGGATGAGCTTAAGCTCGGCCCCCGAGCCTATATGCTGGCAGAGCGTATCTTCCCCGATCAGTTTCCCCCGCAAATGCGCGATCTGGGAGCTATAGATATTATGGCGGCTGCCAATGGCCGACTGGACGATCTGCGGCTGAAAACTCGTGTAGAAACGGATGCCGGAGCTCTGACCATACAGGGCAAAATCGGTCTGGATTCTCTCTGGCGACCGGTGCATGTGGATGCTCATGCTACCACCGAAAGGCTGGAGCCGCAGCTTATGGCAGGCCGAAAAGACTGGCCGGAACACGTGGCATTCGACCTGAAAGTGAAGACGCGTCTGGATGCCGGCAATCTCCTGTCGGGAAGTCTGGCCGGCCGTGTGTCGCTGCTTACTTACCGAGGCTATACCTATGAGGATCTGACGATCGACGCACAGGCCGACAGAGATAAGTGGTCGGGTATCCTCAGCATGAACGACCCCAACGGTCATATCCGCCTCTCTTCTGCCGGCGAAGGACTTCCTTTCTCCGGTGGTTCCTCCCGATTCGAGTGGAATCTTACGGCACACAAACTTCATCCCGATCGGCTTCTACCCGGCTTTGGCATCCCGTCTGCCGATGCTCTGTTGGTATCTTCCGGTGAACTATCCGGAAACGGGATCGACAATCTGACGGGTACCGTAAGAATAGATACGCTGGACTGGCAGACAGCGGACAAAGGGCTTCATCTGCGCGACGTGATGCTGTCCACGGCAAGGGACGAAGGGCATCGCTCTGTCGTCCTCTCTTCTCCATTTTTGCACGGAAAGCTAAGTGGCGAGTTCGACCTCTCCGCACTGCCTGCTCTCTTCCAAAGGCTGGTTCGCACTCATCTTCCCGCCCTCATGGATCAGAAGGCTCAGGAGAAAGCTCCTGCCGAGCATATGCGCCTCAGTCTGGCGATGGAGGGGGCTTTGCCCAAAGAGTTGTGCAGCTTCTTAGGCCTCCCCGTTACCGAAGCCGACTCCATCAGGATCAGGGGAGACTATTCGGAATTGCTTCGAAGTCTCGACTTGCAAGTTCGTGCCGGCCGACTCATGGCCATGAACAAAGAACTTCGGGGTACGGAGGTGAATTTGAACTCATCCTCGGGCAAGGCCGAACTGATCTGCCGGTCGGACTTGTACCACGAAGGCAAACCCTCGATACGAGACCTCAGCCTGCAAGCCCTGATGACAGACGACAGTATCCGTACCCGGCTGGATATGGGGTTGGATAGGCGCGGTGCGAAAAATGGATTTGTATCCCTGCTCACAAATTTTCGTCGGGACAAGGATTCTTCGCTGAATACCCACATCCGTCTGGATCGCTCCACGGCACGCATCGGAGGCTACGAGTGGCAGATAGCCTCGGCTGAAGCCATATTGGCTCCGGAACGGCTGGTCGTCAGCAACCTCTCCATCAAGAGCGAAGGCAAAGCCGTCGAAGCAGAGGGGGTACTCAGCAACTCCCCTTCGGACTCGCTTCGTGTCCGTGTGGATCATATCAGTCTGAAGTATATATTGGAACTGGCCGGAGTGGATTTCGACATGCTCGATGTGGAGATGACGGGAGAGGCTGTCTTGAGCGACATCGCAGACCGGCAGTTCATGCAGGCGCGGATCACGGGCGAGAGCTTTACCGTGAACGGGATCGACGTGGGCCCTATATCGGCCTTCGGCTCATGGGAGAAGGCTACGCAGAGCATTCTGTTGGATGCGCTGGTGCATAACCCCGATGGTACGAGTACGTCGGCTTGGGGGTACATCCGCCCGTTCAATCCCCACGCCGGTCTGGATCTGCGGTTCGATGCCAAGCATGCCGATGTGGCCTTCATCGGACCTTTCCTGTCGGAGTTTTGCCATAAGCTGGAGGGACATGCTTCGGGAAACATGCGGCTCTTCGGTGATTTTAGCGATCTGACCATAGAAGGGGAGGTTATGGCCGAGCAGGTGACCTTAGGAGTCAAGGCTTTGAATACGGAGTATAAATGCGATGGACAGAAAGCCGTATTCACTCCTACTCAGATGCGCTTCGAGAATATGCTGGTGAGCGATACGGACGGGCATACGGCCCGACTCAATGCGCACATCTCACATCGCGCTTTCGATGACATCAAAGTGGATCTGAAAGTCAGCGAAGCTCGCAATATACTTGCTTATAACGTGGCGGAGCGGGACAATCCCAATATACATGGCCGAGTTTATGTGTCGGGTGCTGCATATTTGCGCGATGTGCCCGGAGGGATGCGATGCGACGTCAATCTGATTTCTGAAAAAGGAACCCATATCGTGTTGAACTTTACGCAGCCTACGACAGCGGAAGAGTATCGTTTCTTGCGATTCGTAGATCCGAAAAGCCGTGAGCGATGGAGACCGGAAACTTCTCCTGATCGGCCTCCCATGCCTCTACCTGCTACGGGAGGGGATCCGGAAATGGATTTCCATCTGGTCATGAATGTAGGCGTGACACCGGATGCAGAGGTGGACTTGATACTGGATCCGCAGACCGGCGATGGCTTACGCGGATCTGCCGTTGGAGACTTGCGTATCGATTACCATACATTGGGGGATATGAATGTATTCGGAGGGCTGGAGCTGTTGTCGGGCATTTATAATTTCAACCTCCGGCAGATTGTCCAAAAACGTTTCAGCATCAAAGAAGGCAGTAGCGTGAATTTTGCCGGCAATCCGATGCACGCGACTCTGAATGTAACGGCCGAGTACAATCTGACAGCCAACCTGAACGACCTGGACGAGTCTCTGGTGAGCGATGTCAGGCGGACTACCATTCCGGTGAATTGTCTGCTTCAGATCAATGGTGCCATGTTGCAGCCTGCTATCAGCTTCGACATCAAGCTACCCAACTCCGACAGCGAATTGGAGCGTCGGGTTCGCAGTCTCATCCATAGCGAAGATTCGATGACGAAGCAGATCGTTTATCTTCTTGTCTTAGGAAAGTTTTATACGCCGGAGAATGTCTACAATTCGGGAAGCGGTACGGACAACTGGACGGCAGTGGCCACTACCACTCTGTCGCAGCAACTCACCAATATGCTCGGGAGCCTCAGTGACAAAGTACAGATCGGAACGAGCATCAAGACGACCAATACCTCTTTTCAGGATACGGATATAGAACTACTCTTGAGTAGTCGTTTGCTGAACAACCGTCTCCTTATTAACGGGAATGTGGGCTATCGGGACAATCCTAATCTACAGAATACCTATGTGGGCGAATTCGATGCCGAATATAAAATCAATCCGTCCGGCTCCATTCGTATTAAGGCCTACAACCACTACAATAACCTCTATCAATATCTGCGTCAGTCCCTGACGACGCAAGGCCTTGGCCTTATCTTTAAGTATGATTTCGATGGCCGGCGACTTCCTGCTAAGACAGTCGGAGAAACCCGTATCGGTATCGATTCCCTTGCTCGACCCGATTCCCTAAGAGCGCAATAGTCCTACGGTTGTATGCTACGGCTGCATACCGATCCGCATGCAGGCAGCTCTTTTTCGTGGAGTCTCTGATGGGTAGAAAACCTTATCTTTGTTTGACTTAGCATTATAAGGTATGAAGCAGTTTTCTTTCCGCCTGTCTCATTTTTTTCTACTTCTTTTCCTCTTGTGGTCGGTGCCGTCTGTCGGCCAGACCCGAGCTTTTGATTCGCGAGTGCAGTCGCTTCTTGTTATTCCTACAGGCACAGAACAGTTGAGGCTATATCCCTACTACCATATAAATAGTGGGGAAGGGCTGCGGATCAGTTTTGATCTTATGGGCGATGAGAGTACGACGCTGGGATACAGACTGCAGCACTGTGGTCACGATTGGCTAGCGAGTCCGATTTCTCCGGCAGAAGCTGTTTCCGGTTTTCTGGAGAACGAATTCGATCCGCCGGCCATTAGCCGAGCTACTTTGGTCAACTATGTTCATTACGAACTGTCTTTGCCCAATGCAAATTGCACCCCCAAGCTTTCCGGGAACTATCTCATGACCGTATTCGACGTTTATGATCCGGACGAAACGCTTCTTACCATTGCCTTTCGCGTGGTGGCTCCGTTGGCTTCCCTCAAGGGTTCGCAAACGTCCGTTACTTATGAAGACATACACGGTCGTCACCAGCAAGTCAATGTCGAGGTGGATCTGAAGGGCTTACGAATCCTTTCACCGTCGGAGGAGCTTACCCTTGTCGTGGGGCAAAACGGGCGCGAGACTGAGATGCGTTCGCTCTCGAGACCTTCGAGTATTGCAGGTAATACCATCGTATATGATCAGCATGCCGGAGCTTTGTTTCCGGCAACCAATGTTTACAGGAAAGCAGAGATGCTCAGCGATAGCTACAACGGTATGGGCGTGTACCGATCTTACTCACGCAATGGGCACTATGTGATGGAGTTGTATCCCGACAAAAACAGAGCCGGATTGCCCTATCAGTTCGAACAAAACAACTTCGGGAGACGTATCATTCGCACTACCGATGGTGCGAATAGTGCTACCGAAGGAGACTACTATGAGGTTATCTTCTCTTTCGAGAGTGGAAAGCTGCCGGGGCCGGTCGTTTTGTCCGGAGAGGCTTTCGATTTTCTCCCGATGAGCGAACGTGAGCTTTTCTATGATGCTTCGGAGCAGATGTACACTCGTACCCTCATGATGAAACAGGGATACTTCAATTACCTCTACATTCTTCAAACGGAGGATGACAATCTGCTCTCTCGGACAGCTCTGACCGAGGGCAATCATTACGAGACGGAGAACAGATATACCGTCTTTCTCTATGCCAAGACTCCGGCTGACATTTATGAAAGTCTCATAGCCGTTTTGGAGGTAAAATGACGGCTCGATCGGCGAACGTTTCATGTCACCGATTCTCTTCCTTTCGGGCCTTGATATAAAAGAGGATGGACTACCCTCGCAGGACGATCGTAGCCGATCGTATATCTGCTCCAATGGGAGGATTGAGCTTGCTCAGGCTTACCGTGACTTCGTTCACCTGCGGAAAGTCGTGTCGGACTCTTTGCAAAATTCGTCCGGCGACATGCTCGATAAGATTCGAGGGCTGTAAGACCTCTTCCTTGACGGCTTCATAAACGTGTCCGTAGTGGATGGTGTCTTCAATGGTATCTGAAATAACCGCTTGGGTGACATCCACGGACATGCAAAGATTGACTACAAACCAATTCCCCACTTGTCGCTCCTGCTCAAGCACACCATGTCGGGCATAAAAACGCATTTCTTCCAATTTGATTTCAGTCGTCATAAAGCTTACAGAATTTGAAGGGTTATGGTCAAGAGACATATATCATGAAAATGGCTCGACATGGATGACTATATGTGTGGGCTGACCGTACCGCCGACGCAGCAGCTTCTCGACCCTCTGCGTAGCAGCATGAGACAATGATACGGAGAGGCCGCCATCCATCAAAATATCGGCTTCGACGGCATAGTAATTGCCGATATTGCGAGTGCGGATCCGACGCACACCTTTTACCATCGACTCCGAACAAATGATTTTTTCTATCTCTTCTTCTATATCATCTGGCAAGCTCTGCTCAAGCAAATCGCGAAAAGCCGGAAGGGCCATTTGAAAACCTACCTTGATGATAAAGACACTGACTACAGCAGCTGATAGCGGTTCGAGGATCATCCAACCGCGTCCCAAAAGAAAAGCACAGCCAATCCCGATGAAAGTAGCCACAGAGGTATAGGCATCACTACGGTGGTGCCAGGCATTGGCTATGACTGAACGACTATTCTCCTCTTTTCCGACACAGCGCGTTATACGGAACAGCCACTCTTTGGACACAATAGAGACAAAGGCCATAAGCAAGGCTATCGATCCGGGACGAGCTAATTCCTCCCCAAAGCGGAGATAGCGATATACCTTGGTCAGACCATCGGAGCAGAGCATAGCTCCGATGATGATCAGCGTAACGGCAATGATCGCAGTGGCGAGGGTCTCGAACTTACCATGTCCGTAATCGTGGTTCTTATCGGATGGCTTTCCCGAAATGGAGATAAAAATGAAAACCACGAAATCGGTCAGCAGATCGGACAACGAGTGTACCGCATCGGCAATCATGGCTCCGCTATGCCCGACAAAACCAGAGAAAAACTTCCCGACCGTCAAAAGCAAATTACATAAGCAACCGACCATCGTAATACGTTTGATACGTCGAGAACGCCGATTAGGATCCGAAAGTGTAACCATACCCAAAATCGATGAAACAAAGAATTGCAAATCTAAACAATGTTGTTAACTTTGCAATACAGAGAAGACGAGGAATAAGCCGCACTGTTAGATCGGGGAAACTCATCATAACAACTATTCCGAGGACAATTTCATCGCTGATGGCGGGCCGCACCTTCGGGCTGCTTTGCACAGCGGATTACAAAAGTGGTGGAATCCTCAAATCCTGTCTTTCGGAGTTTACGCTATCCGCAGTGCGGCTTTTCATAAGCATAAGGAATGAGAGTGTGTCGAAAATCGCTTCAGCAGCGTTTTCGGCACACTTTTTTTGTGTCAGAAAGGAGCGATGGTAGCCTGCGATAGCCGTAAGTTACCGTAGCGATCCGGCATAAGGACAGTATTCTTATATCAAAAGGACGATTCGGCAAAAACGATGCTACTTGCCGATGGATTGGATGCGCCTTCGCACATCTTTGGAAATCTCCAAGAACATATAACCCGACTTGCCGGAATGAATATCGGCTTCGTTTTCCTGATATTTCTTGTTGGCATATTCTTTCGATTTCTCGAAAGTCAGTCTGGACATTTGATTTTGGGATTTGCCTATCATCGTCGAATCCAACTGCTCATCGGGGAAAAAGTCGTCCAAATCGACATCGCCGATCATCGTTGTCTCCAGAAACGTTTTTTCTTTTTTGGATATATCCGTGTAATAACCGACGAACATATGGCCGGGCATCCGAACGAGGATAGGTTCGATATTGATAGCCCGCAGCAGAGATGCAAAGAGTACGCTGCCATCTACGCAGTTGATCTGAGAGGACTCCAATGCATCATCGAATGTGCGTACACGCTGGGAGAGAACGACATTGCTGGACAAGCTGGAATTAGCTACCGAGCTGTAGCGGAACTGCCTTTTCTGCAATATATTCCAAAGAGCATACACTTGTCTGTCCACAGGATTCTGGGTGCTTTGGTAACCTGAGAAGCGATTGACGATACGCGTGTTGAGTGCCTCTCGCAGCAGCTTGTCGATTTTAGGGTTCTCTTCATTGACGTAGGCGGCAAAGAAGATCCCCGTTTCGCAGAATACCCGCCCTCCACTCATATAGCCCAAGAGACACTCGTTGAGACTTCTGACAGAGAATGTCCGCACCTGTTGTCCCCAGTCTGTACCATTTATTTCCACCTTTATCGCCACACTGACCGGTTCGGCTTGATTGTTATTGCGAAGGGCTTCGTACTTCCATATAATGTCGGGGTATATGGTATAGGTGGAGCCTGACTTATCCAAGACAAATTCCGAAACGGACTGGGAGAAAAAAGGCGTTTCGGCCACTTCCACACGCACGCGGCTGTTGGCTCTCCGCGTTTGCACCCGAATCCCTATGACGGACTTCGGATTGCCCACATATAAGCCCTCGACCGGTTTGATTACTTCCGCATCGGTCGTGGCTACGGACAGTATGGCAGAAGGGAAGATGTTGCCACCCAACTCATCGACAATCTCGAATCGCTGTCCATAACCGGAATAACGGAAGACCCAAACTCCGACTATTGCGAGAAGGAGTACGATGGAAGAGAGTAGTAACAGCCACTTGGGTTTGGTGCCGAGATATGCCATTGGAATTAGTTTTATCTGGGACGATTGGGAATGACTATATGCTACAAGAGAGCATCCTCATCGTTTGTTCAAAAGAGGAAGAAGACTACCATAGCCCTCTTTCTTCATATCCTCTTTGGGAATAAACCGAAGAGAGGCACTATTGATGCAATAACGGAGTCCGCCTTTCTCCAGTGGCCCGTCATTGAACAAGTGTCCCAAGTGGGCATCGCCGGTCGTACTACGCACTTCCGTACGAGTCATTCCGAAAGAACGATCGATACGCTCGGAAATCAGCTCTTTCCCTATCGGCTTGCTGAAGCTCGGCCACCCACAGCCGGAATCGAACTTATCGGTAGATAGAAATAGCGGTTCACCTGTAGTAACATCGACATAAATACCTTCTCGAAATTCATTCCAATACTCGTTGTCAAAAGCCGGTTCGGTGGCATTGTTGCGTGTGACGGCATACTGCTCAGGTGTAAGCCGGGTACGAAGATCCGTATCATCGGCCTTCTTATAGACTCTGGCATTAGGATCCGGGTTGGCTTTCCTCGCCAATTCGAATAAGGATGGATCGATATGGCAATAACCGCGAGGGTTATGATCCAAATAGTCTTGATGATAGTTTTCCGCAGGGTAGAAATTCTTGAGCGGCTCATTCTCGACAACAATGGGCTGATCGTATTTCGCAGCCAATTCGCTCAGTGCGGATGCAACGAGAGGAAGATCTTCTTGGTCCGTATAGTAAATACCCGTTCTATACTGAGAGCCGACATCGTTCCCTTGCCTGTTGAGGATTGTAGGATCTATGGTTTTGAAGAAGAGGTCGAGCAGCAGAGAGAGCGACACCTCGTTCGGATCATACTCGACCCTTACCGTCTCGGCGAATCCTGTGGCCTGGGAACAGACCTCTTCGTACGAAGGATCCTCTATATTGCCGTTGGCATACCCGACTTCCGTAGCTACGACGCCCCGTACTTGCTTGAAGAAGTGCTCGGTACCCCAGAAGCACCCACCGGCAAAGTATATTGTCTTCGTCTCGGGGATACTATCATTATGCTGTGCCGAGGGGGTACAGCTACCGGCACTAAGAGAGAAACTGAAAGCAGTCATACAGATTAGAATAAGAGAAAGGGACCTTAGAACAAATTGGATTGTTTTTCTCATGAGGATAGGGAACTGACAGATTGAAAAAGACAACAGGGCTATTCGTGATGATAGGGTTCATGATTGAGGATAGTCATAGCTCGATACACCTGCTCGGTGAAGAAGAGGCGGATCATCTGATGAGAGAAAGTCATTCGGCTGAGCGATATTCTATCGGTCACGGCCTCCTGCACAGCGGGGCTAAATCCGTATGGGCCTCCTATGACAAAGACCATCCGACGGGTGCCGGCCAGCATTTTCTTCTGCAAAAAGGCTGAAAACTCCATGCTGGAATACTCTCTGCCTCGCTCATCGAGCAATACGATACTATCCGACGGCCGAAAACGAGCGAGTATCTCCCGACCTTCGGCATCCTTTTGCTGCTCGGCAGAAAGCTTGCTGCCCAGACGGACATCGGGTATTACCTCCATTTCGAAAGAAACATAATGGCTCAGTCGACGAATGTATTCCTCCGTCGCCTGAGCCATTAGTTTACTGTCAGTCTTGCCAACAACAAGCAGTACGATCTTCATCAGAAAGGCAGATCATCCCCCGCATCGGCGTTGGAAGCCCAACCCGTTGCCGGCTGAGACGGTATGCTCGGTTGTTGCGTTGGAAAAGCCGGAGCACCGGCGGCCGGCATTTCCTGCGGCATCTGCTGCTGAACTTGCTGCCCGATATATCCGCGCTCCATGCGCCAAGCCTTCACATCGGTGTACCAACGGCCGTTGAACTCACGGCTCTCAATATCGACCCAGACCGTGACCTGATCGCCTACCTGATAGGAAGGATCAATGCGATCTCCCCACACGCTGAAGTGTATTTTTCGGGGATATTGATCCAGCGTTTCCAATATGTACTCCTGTTTTTTCCATTCCTTTCCGGATGCCTTGCCGACTCCCGAATTGAGCGGCAGTATCTGAATAAGCTGCCCTTGAATCTGAATATCCATATTTGTTTTGTTCTAAAATAGTTATCGTCGGTTTTCCATCGCTTCCGCCATGGCCTTATCGAAAACCTATGATGTGGCGTACTTCGACAAGAGTTCGTGCAGCACTTTCACGAGCACGCTCGGCTCCCTCGCGAACCACTCTGTCCAAAAATGCTTCATCCGCCTGAATCTCCAAGATTCGCTCCCTTATAGGAGTAGTAAAGGCGACAATGTCAGCGGCCAACTGCTTCTTGAGATCGCCATAGCGAATAGAGCAGTTATTATAGAGGTCGTCGAAATGGCGATAGACCTCATCCGAGGAAACGATACGGAGCATGGAGAAAAGATTTTTCACCGGCTCCGGCTTCACGCTGTTAGGAACTTCGGGACCGGCATCGGTCACGGCTTTCATAACCTTCTTGCTGATAGTCTTGGCATCGTCAGCCAAATAAATGGCATTGCCTTCGCTTTTGCCCATCTTGCCGGACCCATCCAAGCCCGGCACCTTCAACGCCGTTGCTCCCAGAGAGAACGATTCGGGTTCGGGGAAGAAGTCTACCTCATAGATCGTATTGAAACGGCGGGCAAACTTGCGTGCCATCTCCATGTTTTGCTCCTGATCTTTTCCGACAGGAACTTTCACGGCACGATGAATCAGAATGTCTGCTGCCATCAATGTCGGATATGTGAGCAGGCCGGCATTGACATTGTTCGGCTGCTTACGGGCCTTTTCCTTGAAGGATGTCGTTCGCTCCAACTCGCCCAAATACGCATTCATATTCAGATAGAGATAAAGCTCCAGTACCTCTCTCACATCGCTCTGTACATAGATTGTAGCCTTCTCCGGATCGATCCCGCAAGCCAAATATTCAGCCAGTATCGTACGCACATTGCGGACTATATTATCCGGATGCGGATGTGTGGTCAGCGAATGCCAATCAGCAATAAAGAAAAAGCAATTGTATCGATGCTGCATATCCAGAAAACTCCGAATAGCACCAAAGTAATTGCCCAAATGCAGATTGCCGGTCGGCCTGATACCGCTGACTACAGTTTCCATACACAAATCCTGTTTTATTTGTTTTCCGATGGTCGCAAAGATAGGGAAAAAGAAACTTTTTGTCCGTAAGTTAGAGTATTTTGCAGATCCTGCACATTCCGGCAATGCACCTTCAAGTCTGGCAAGGCTTGCTCGGCCGACAGAGAACCATCAGCCTCTCCGAAATTTCCATGAGGGTGTCAGAAGTCCATCCTTTCGGATGTCTGAAAGCCTTCGCTATTCGATGAAAAAATACGCGCCAAAAAAGTTTTCAACAACGAAGCTGAGTTTGGAATCATTCCAAATAAGCATCCGAAAGGAAGCGGATTTTGAGGTGAAAGAGAAAAGAAAGCGACCTTTTGGGACTTGCAATTCGCTTTGTGGAAGGTTGATTTGCGATTTATATATAAACCGTTTTCGATTTGTATATAGATTGTTTCTGATTTATATATAAATCCTTTTCGATTGATATATAGATTGATTGTCATTTGTATATAAATCGGATAGCTCAAAAGGTCCTTATCGAGGGCTGTGCCGAGTTCACTGTAGAACTCGGCGCATGCCTCTTTATTTGATGAGTGCTTTATGGAGGACCTGTTCCTTTTTATTTGTCTGGGACAACCTCCCCTTTATTCAAATGCCGGGATGTCGAATGTATCTGTCGGGGCGACAATGCCGACCGGAAGGATCTCGTGTGGGAGGTAATTTCAGTACTCATGATTTATTATCGTTTAGTCGTTTATTGAAAAGTAATTCTATTCGTTCGAAAGAGCGTTCGGTCGCAACATTAAGCTTCCCATAGCAACCTCTATCGGCCGGCAAATATAGCATAAAGTCGAAATCCGAGGGAATCGTAATCTGTACATTCCATTGCCAAGAGCAACGGCCTGCCTATTTTATCCGTGGGTCTATCTGTTTGGTGATATGTGAAGGGTGAAAAGGTGTTTAAGATTCGGCAAAAATAGTGTAGCTTTGCAATCTAAGTTTTTTGAGAATGTCCGCACAGACTTTTTTCTTCAAGCTACTGTTGCCTGCTTTGCTCCTTTGCACAGGAGTCGTTTCGGCACAAACCAACGTTGCTTCCTATGAGCCTGTTCGCTACAATGGAGAAGGGATTGTCTATGCCCTCCCACAGACTCGCATCGTCGTACGGGCACAATTAGAACGTACTATCCACAAGCCCGGACCGCTCCATCTCTATGCCCAAAGGTACTTCGGACAGGAGGCGAGTGGAGAACCGACCATCCATTACCGTTTGGGTAGAGTGATAGCCCAATCGGTGGGGGTACCCGATTTCGATCATGAATATATAGTAGAGTTCCGTGCCGGTACGGTGGCAGACTTCGTAACCCTCAACAAAAGAGGTGTCATAGTCGGCATCAATGCCGACAGACAAGACCTGCCGTCGCCATGTCCGGACACTCTCTTCCGCTTGCCGATAATACAGCCCGACATAGAAAAACGTCCTGCTTTGCCTCAGGAATATACCGTGGCAGGCACGAAAGGAAAGCAAGCGGAGATCGCCGCAGCCCAAGTATTCCGCATACGTGAGAGCCTGATGGATTTGCTGACCGGTCAGGCTGAGAATATGCCCAAGGATGGAGCAGCTTTGCAGCTGATGACACAAGAGCTGAAAGCACAGGAAGCTGCTCTGCTGGAATTATTCTACGGAAAGGAAGAGATTGCATGGGAAGAACGATCATGGACTATTGAACCCAAAAACAATATAAAAGGACAAATCCTTTTTCGATTCTCTCCACTTAGAGGGGTAGTCGATTCGGACGATCTTTCGGGAGAACCGGTTAGCTTCAGCCTTCGCATCACGGACAAGGCTCCGGAAATGGACGAAAAAGAGGTGGTCAAGTATGAAAAGAGTCTCAAGGGTATCGTATACAATCTGCCCGGAGCAGCTCGCATTACATTGGAACACAACCGCAAACTGCTCTTCGATGAAGAGCTTCCTATCACACAATTTGGCCGTAGACAGGCCTTAGCTCCCAAAATGTTCCGCGACAAGGGTCCGGCTATCCGCGTCGTATTCGATGAAAATACGGGAGCCATCCGTCAAATCAACGAAAACAAATAATAATCAACCATTAAAACGATTTCTTATGCTAAAGAATCACCCTAAAGGACTGATCGGGGCAGCCCTCTCTAATATGGGCGAACGCTTCGGTTTCTACATCATGATGGCAATTCTGGCTCTCTTCCTTGTGAGCAAATTCGGTCTCGAAAAAACAGAAGCCACCACTATCTATGCTACTTTTTATGCGCTGATTTATCTTTTGGCCTTGGCCGGAGGGTACATTGCTGACAAAACGAAGAAGTACAAGGGAACCATCTTTGCCGGTCTTATGCTCATGACTCTCGGCTACGCGATGATCGCTATCCCTACACCTACACCGGTGCCTAATTTTGCGCTTTATCTGACGCTTACCTGTATTGGCTTGTTTGTTATAGCCTTTGGTAATGGCCTATTCAAGGGCAATCTGCAGGCTGTGGTAGGGCAGATGTATGATGACCCTCGTTATTCCGACAAGCGTGATACCGGATTCCAAATCTTCTATATGTTCATCAATGTTGGAGCCCTTTTTGCTCCGATGATTGCAACAGGTATCCGTAATGGTTGGGTTCAAAGTCATGGATTCGAATATGACCCGGACCTACCTGCCCTTTGTCATAAGCTCATCAATGGTACCATTACTCCCGAAGCGATGGAGACATTCAAACGCATTGCAGGAGAGGTAAGTGGTGGAACTGTAACGGACTTCTCTGCCTTTGCAAACGAATATCTCAATATCTTCAACACCGGATTCCATTATGCATTTGCTGCAGCAATCGTTGCAATGTTTATCTCTATTGCAATTTACATTGCCAATAAGAAGAAACTTCCCGACCCCAGCAAGAAAGCAGCAGCTACGGCAGAAGCCAAAGCGGAAATCCAAATGAGCAGCACGGAAATACGTCAGCGCATCTATGCTCTCTTTGCTGTATTCGCAGTAGTTATCTTCTTCTGGTTCTCATTCCATCAGAATGGTGTTACGCTTACATTCTTTGCAAATGACTACACGGATTTGAGTATGATCGACATCAATTTGGGATTCACTCGAATCAAAGGTGCCGAAATCTTCCAGTCATTCAATCCGTTCTTCGTTGTATTCCTGACGCCTATCATCATCGGTATTTTCGGATGGCTACGCTCTAAAGGTATCGAACCTTCTACTCCGAAGAAAATTGCTATCGGTATGGGAATCGCTGCATTGGCTTTTGTGATTATGTCCATCGGTTCAGTAGGTCTGCCTACTTCTGCCGAGCGTGAGGCTTTAGGCGGACTTACGAACGCACAGCGCGTTACACCTTTCTTGCTGATCGGAACTTATTTGATCCTTACCATTGCAGAATTGTTCATCAGTCCTCTCGGATTGTCATTCGTGTCAAAAGTAGCACCTCCTCACCTTCAAGCTGTGATGCAGGGCTGCTGGTTGGGAGCTACCGCTTTGGGCAATCAGCTTCTCATTATCGGTACGATTATGTATGAGAACATTCCTATCTGGGCTACTTGGGCTGTATTCGTGGTAGCATGTCTCATTTCCATGTTCACGATGTTGGCCATGGTTAAGTGGCTGGAGCGAGTAGCGAAGTAATATACGTCTGTTAAGACCGACGCTTCCTGGAGGCTGTCTCATCTCGATGAGGCAGCCTCTTTTATATTCTATTGTTTTCGGCTTGAGCGGCAATAGCATCGTGGCTGTAGGGCGATTAGTTTCTATTGCCGGAGCTTCTTTCTACTTTTGTCGCGGATGCAGACCGGAAAGGATCTGCTCCGCTTCCACATATGATTCAGACGATCGAAAACAGACTGATAAACGGTGGCGAACTAACTTTTGAGGAAGCCCTCCTGCTGGCTTCCTCTGTCGATAAGGAAACTCTCTACGAGACTGCACATCGGATCACCCGACATTTCATGGGTGATAAGTTCGACACCTGCTCCATCATCAATGCCAAGAGCGGCAACTGCCCCGAAGACTGTAAATGGTGCGCTCAGAGCCACCATTATGCCACTTCGATAGAGAGATACGGACTTCTTACGGCCACGGTTTGCGCCGAACAGGCCGCTTACAACAGGCGGCAAGGTATCGGGCGCTTCTCCCTTGTGGCCAGCGGACGCACTGCGTCTATGAACGAGATAAGGCAGATGGCCGAAAGCTATCGTGCCATCAAGCAACGAACGGACATCAAATGCTGCGCCTCCTTAGGACTGCTCTCCGAGGAGAAACTACAGATATTATTCGACAACGGGGTGACCACCTACCACTGCAATATGGAGACGGCTCCGAGTTTCTTCCCCTCCCTGTGCAGCACCCACACGCAGGACGAAAAGCTCGCCACCATCCGAGCGGCACGCCGTGTGGGAATGCGTGTATGCAGTGGCGGAATCATCGGCATGGGGGAGACGATGGAGCAGCGGATCGAATTTGCTTTCTTCCTGCGCAGCATCGATGTCTACTCCATCCCGATCAATATCCTGCAGCCGATCCCCGGCACTCCGCTGGAGAAAACTCCGCCCCTGACCGAAGAGGAGTACCTGACGACGGTGGCACTGTTCCGGCTGATCAATCCTCGAGCTTTTCTTCGCTTTTCGGGAGGACGGGCACAACTAAGCCCTGCCGTTCAGCGCAAGGCTATATATATAGGTATCAACGCAGCCATTACGGGCGACCTCCTCACCACAACGGGAAGCAAAGCCGCTGAGGATATGCAGCTCGCGAAGGAATGCGGATTTCAAGTGACCAACGATACAGACTGGGAGGTAAGCTATGACCATTGACGAAATGCTGCAATTGGATCGCAACCACCTTTGGCATCCCTATACATCGACCATAGATCCATTGCCCGTATTCCCCGTGAAGCGAGCCGAGGGAGTACGCATCTATCTGGAAGACGGCCGCGAACTGATCGACGGCATGAGTTCGTGGTGGGCGGCCATACACGGCTATAATCATCCGCGGCTGAATGCCGCCGTAGAACGGCAACTTCGGGAGATGAGCCATATCATGTTCGGCGGTTTCACCCATCGCCCGGCTGTAGAATTGGCCGAACTGCTTCTGAGCATCCTGCCGTCCGAGCTGAATAAAATCTTCTATGCCGACAGCGGTTCCGTGGCTGTGGAGGTAGCCATGAAAATGACTCTCCAATATCAGCAAGCCTGCGGACAGAGCAGGCGTACCCGATTCGCCACGATCCGCTCGGGCTACCACGGCGATACGTGGCACGCCATGAGCGTATGCGATCCCGTCACCGGTATGCATGGCATTTTCTCGGGAGCCTTGCCCGTACAGTATTTCCTGCCACAGCCGAAGAGCCGCTTCGGAGGCGAATGGCTGCCGGCGGATATGGAGCCGCTCCGAGATCTCCTCTCCGAAAAGGGAGCGGAGCTGGCAGCCCTCATCCTCGAACCCATCGTGCAGGGAGCCGGCGGTATGTATTTCTACCATCCCCGGTATCTCGTCGAAGCTCGCAGACTCTGCTCCGAAGCCGGCGTATTGCTGATATTCGATGAGATAGCTACCGGATTCGGCCGCACGGGCGAACTGTTTGCTCTCCGGCATGCTGCTACGGTACCGGACATTCTCTGCCTCGGCAAGTCATTGACCGGCGGCTATATGACTCTCTCTGCTACGATCACGACCGAAGCGATAGCTCGGACGATATGTTCGGGCGAAGCCGGCTGTTTCATGCACGGCCCCACGTTCATGGGCAATCCGCTGGCCTGTGCCGTAGCGACCGAAAGCATCCGCCTGCTGCTCGAAAGCCCTTGGCAGGAACGAGTCAAGACCATCGAAGCACAGCTGCGCGAAGAGTTGTCACCGGCCATTTCGTTCGATAGCGTGGCCGAAGTACGGGTGCTCGGAGCCATCGGCGTAGTGGAGATGAAGCAGCCCGTGGATATGGCCACGCTACAGCAGCGATTCGTCCGAGAAGGAATCTGGGTGCGCCCCTTCGGCCGTCTCTGCTATCTGGAGCCACCCTTCATCATATCGCCGGAAGATCTTCGCACCCTCACGCACGGACTTCTCCGCGTACTCAGTCAGGATTGATCCATGTCATTTGTCCGATAACCCCACGATTTGTGCCTGATTCGAGGGGGGGGGAGTCGGCGAATATGCCAATACTTCCGTACGAGTTTGACATTTGCTCTCCGCGTGCCGATTAGTGCCTGCCGGCTTCTCTTTCTGAGATCCCGTTTAACGAGCATTCGAACAATCGCAACCTTGCCCATACGTCCCAAAAATCTGCCGATTGCGGTCTGAGTTTTCCGGAAAAATGGCTCGAGATTTTTTTCGTTCCGGCGCGTAAATTTTTTACTTCCCGCGCCGGCGCGAAAAAGTTTACGCGCCATGTTTTTAGACGTCACAAACACGAAAATTCCGGGGCGTAAACGACCGAACCGGCAGGAACCTGCCGCCACTGAAAAACTCTCAGACAATTTCCTCCGAAACGACACAGCCTCTCAAAGGCAGATCGGCCTGTGCCATGTCCTTCAAAAGAGGGGCCATTTGATTGTCTCCAAGAGTATTACTCGTTGTTTCCGGATTTGTAAGGTTTATACGCGGGTTCTTTATTTTTCCTATCTTTGCAGCGTTTTTGATGACTCATGGCCTCCGGCTTCAGGCGGCAGGTGTGATGGGAAATTAGGACAAGACTAATTTTGAGTAACACAAACAAGAAAAGAAAATGAAAACATTTCAACTGACTGGTACTCCTCGTGCCGAATTCGGAAAGAAGGCTGCCAAGGCCATTCGCAAAGAAGATCAGATCCCTGCCGTTCTCTATGGCGGAAAAGGAGAAGGCGTAAACCTTATCGTATCGCAGGATGCCGTGCGCAATCTGATCTACTCACCTGAGATCTTCCTCGTGGAGCTGACCGTGGAAGGCAGTGGCTCATACAAGGCTATCCTGAAGGAAATACAATTCCATCCGGTGACAGACCGTATCATCCACATCGACTTCCTGCAGGTAACGGACGAAAAGCCTGTGGTAATGGAAGTACCTGTAGTCCTTACCGGACACGCTGAAGGTGTGAAGGCAGGGGGTAAGTTGAGCTTGGAAATGCGTAAGCTCAAGGTGAAAGCTCTCTACAGCGAGATCCCCGAGAAACTGAATATCGACGTTTCCAACTTGCAGCTCGGCAAGACGATACAGGTGGGTGAACTCCACTTCGAAGGTCTGACCCTGATGAATGCAAAGAACGCCGTGGTATGTGCCGTGAAGCTGACTCGTGCAGCCCGTGGTGCAGCCGTGAAGAAACAGTAAAAAAACGTACAGAAGCAAGACGGAGCTTCGATCGAAGTTCCGGCTTTCTCATAATGAAGGAGAGCCGCCCCCTGATACCCCTGACGCGGGGCTACGGAGGCGGCTCTTCCGTATTCGAGAGTCCTATCTTACTCATAGCATATGAAATACCTGATCGTCGGTCTTGGCAATATCGGTGGAGAGTACAACGGTACGCGACATAACGTGGGCTTCCGGATGGTGAATGCTCTGGCCGAAGACGGCGGCGTGCAGTTCGTGGAAGCTCGTTACGGAGCGATAGCCCGTATGCGTGTGAAGAATGCGGAGCTGATCCTGCTGAAACCGAATACATATATGAATCTGAGTGGCAATGCCGTTCGCTACTGGATGCAACAGGAGAATATCCCTCGCGAACAGGTGCTCGTCCTTGTGGACGATTTGGCTTTGCCTTTCGGTACTTTGCGGCTGAAACCCAAAGGAAGCGATGCGGGGCATAACGGACTGAAGAACATTGCCGAGGTGATGGGATCGGTCGATTATGCCCGTCTGCGTTTCGGCTTGGGCCATGAGTTCGCCAAAGGAAGGCAGGTGGACTTCGTTCTCGGCCGTTTTACCCCCGAAGAGGAGGAGAAGCTGCCGGAGCTGACCAAGCATGCCGTGGAGATCATCAAGAGCTTTTGCTTGGCCGGCATCCAAAGGACGATGAACCAGTACAACTAAAGAGAGATGGAAGAGGTAAGGATAGACCGTTGGATGTGGGCTACACGTATCTTCAAGACACGAACGATAGCCACGGATGCCTGCAAGAAGAGCCGCGTGACGGTGAACGGACTGCAAGCCAAGCCTTCGCGCATGGTACGTGTAGGCGACGTCATTCAGGTAAGGAAACCTCCGGTGACCTACTCCTTTCGCATTCTGGCTTTGGCTCAGAATCGGATGGGTGCCAAGCTGGTGAAGGACTTTCTGGAGAATATCACTCCTCCCGAAGAGTACGAGATACTCGAGATGCAGCGCATTTCGGGCTTCGTGGATAGGGCCAAAGGTACCGGGCGTCCGACCAAAAAGGATAGGCGAGAGCTGGAGCAGTTTAGCGAAGAGATGCCGCATCAGCAGTATTCATTCGAGTCGTTCGATTGGGATGAAGAAGATTTTTCCGAAGACTGAGGCCCCCTTTTCTGAGGATAACGGCACGCATTCTCCGATCGAATTCGAGGCCGTCATCCGAAAGGTGGCCGATATGGATGCCGCATACGTAGAGATTCCATTCGACGTCAAAGCAGTATATGGCAAAGGGCGTGTGAGGGTCAAGGCTACTTTCGACGGTTATCCCTATACGGGGTCTATCGTTCGTATGGGCTTGCCCTGTCACATACTCGGTCTGCGGCAGGATATTAGGCGAGCCATAGGCAAGCAGCCGGGGGATAGCGTGCGTGTTACCCTCCTACCTGTCTGAAATGATTGCTATCGCTTCCTGCAGATAGCTTGTCTGTGGGAGTCGGCAGAAGTGAAGAATAGTCCTTGCACGATGGATGGATACGGATCCTCTTTCGACTGCAAGGCGGAAATAAATGATTAAGTTTGTTTTGTCTCCGTTGTGTGTAGATGCTATTCGCCGGAGATACTGTCACATTAAGTTCAGCTTATTATTATGGCAAAGAGTGCACTACATTTGGCGCGGATGTCCTACCGGCCTAAAATGCCTGCGTCTCTGCAGGGAGCAGTGAAGATAATAGAAGGAGAAGCTACGGAGGCGGTTTCGGACAAAGAAGAGATTGCTGCTATTTTCCCCCATACATACGGCTTGCCGCTTATTTCTTTCGCATCCGGAGGAGAGCGGACGGAGTATCCTCCTACGAATGTGGGGGTTATCCTCTCGGGCGGGCAGGCACCGGGCGGACACAATGTGATAGCCGGCCTGTTCGATGAGATGAAGTTGCTCAACCCCGACAGCCGGCTCTTCGGATTTCTTATGGGGCCGGATGGTCTGATAGAGCATAAGTATCGCGAACTGACTGCTGAGGTAATAGATGAATACCGCAATACGGGGGGCTTCGACATGATCGGCTCCGGACGCACCAAGCTGGACAAGCCCGAACAGTTCGAAGCCGGACTGGAGATATTGCGAGAGCTGGACATCAAGGCATTGGTCATCATCGGTGGCGACGACTCCAACACCAACGCCTGTATCCTGGCCGAATACTATGCTTCGATCGATGCCGGAATACAAGTGATCGGCTGTCCGAAGACGATCGACGGCGACTTGAAAAACAAACAGATAGAAACCTCTTTCGGCTTCGACACGGCTGCCAAAGTCTATAGCGAACTGATCGGTAATATCCAGCGCGATTGCAATTCGGCTCGGAAGTACTGGCATTTCATCAAACTGATGGGGCGTTCGGCATCTCATATTACACTGGAGTGCGCCCTCCAGACCCACCCCAATATCTGTATCGTATCCGAAGAGGTGGAGGCCAACAATTACTATCTGGACGATGTGGTGACCTATATCGCCGAGACCGTGGTGCGTCGCTCAGAGGCAGGAATGAACTTCGGGACGGTACTGATCCCGGAGGGATTGATCGAATTCCTGCCGGCCATGAAGAGGTTGATCAAGGAGCTGAATGAGTTTCTTTCCCAAAATGATGCCGAATTCAAGCTCATCAAACGTTCGGCGCAGAGACAGTATATCAAAAACAAACTCAGTCCCGAAAACTCCCGCCTGTACGACAGCTTGCCGGCAGATGTGGCTCGGCAGTTGATTGCCGACCGCGATCCTCACGGCAATGTACAGGTGTCGCTCATCGCCACCGAGAAGCTCTTGGCGGATATGACGGCTCAGAAGCTGGCCGAATGGGCGGAAGAAGGACGATTCCAAGGACGCTTCAGCACCCTCACCCACTTCTTCGGCTACGAAGGACGCTGTGCCATGCCTTCCAACTTCGATGCCAACTACTGCTACTGCCTCGGACGTGCAGCTTCTATCCTGATCGCTGCAGGCAAGACTGGCTACATGGCTGCGATCAAGAATACGGCAGACCCTGTATCCGAATGGGAAGCCGGTGGCGTGCCCATGACGATGATGATGAATATGGAGCGTAGGAGCGGAAAGATGAAGCCCGTGATTCGAAAAGCGCTGGTGGATATGGACGGCGAACCGTACCGAGCATTGCGCGAGATGCGTCGCGAATGGGCGTTGAGCACCGAGTATGTTTACCCCGGCCCGATACAGTTCTTCGGACCGGAGCATGTGTGCGACAGCCCTACCATGACGCTCCGCTTGGAAAAGAACGGCCGCTGACGGCACGTACATTATTCCGCCAAATAAGTGCTTGTCTCTGTTTGTGTTGTTGAAAAAAATGTTTTTCTTTGCAATAAGTCTCATCTAAAAGAATAGCCTATCGACGCATCTCTACCTTCTGAACAATAAATAAAGAGGATTCTCCTATGAGTAGTTTCCACAAGCTGACCGATGATGAATTGGTCGGCCTTTATACAGAAGGATGCGATGAGGCTTTCGATGTCATACTGTCCCGGTATGATGCTGTAGTTCATACTTACATCCGTTTTTCCGTGAACGACGCCGATTTGGCGGAGGATATCTTTCAGGACACTTTTATCAAAGTGATCCACACGCTTCGTCGCGGACAATACATTCCTGCCGGTAAATTCAAAGCTTGGCTGTTACGCTTGGCGCACAACCTCGTCATGGATCACTATCGTAGGGTCAAAGGGGAAGGCGCGAGAGTACAGTCTTTCGATGATGACGATGCCGCTCCGGTAGAAAAGGTGGCGGACAGCAATCTGACGGCAGAAGAGCAACTGATCGAGCTGGCTACCATCGAAGAGTTGGAACAGTATCTGAGTGTCCTGCCCGAAGTGCAGCAGGAAGTCGTGAGAATGCGCTACTGGGAGGACATGAGCTTCCGAGAGATTGCAGATGTCACCGGAGTAAGCATCAATACGGCACTCGGTCGCATGCGGTATGCGCTGATCAATCTGCGCAAAATGATGGGCATGTCGGCTTAGCCGATATTCCTCATACAATAATAAACCAGTCGTAAGCGTTCTCTAAAAGGATGGAAAGAAGGAGAACGACTCCTTTCATCCTTAACTCTTTTGGCGAGTATGCTTATGACAGACATCTACCGTATTCTTGATCGCAAGAAGCTGCAAATCGTTTTCGATGCAGCGGAAGAGCGATGCGGCCTCAGACACAAACAAATCCTTGACAAGCTCAAACTTATGGCCCGTTCACGTTGCTCGTGATAGCAGTTGTTTCCTTTTCCGTACAAGTAATAAGGAATAGCGTTTCGGAGCATCCCCTACTGGAAAGATATAGCGGCCGAAGCTGTACAGAGGTATGAAAACCTGTACAGTTTCGGCTGCTCCCTTTGTGGATAATCGTAACTTTGCAGCATTACATATAAAAAAGAGTTTTTAGAAACCGATGAAACCCACACTTTTTGTCTTGGCTGCGGGTATGGGCAGCCGCTATGGTAGTCTCAAGCAACTGGACGGCATAGGCCCCGGTGGCGATACGATCATGGACTATTCCGTCTACGATGCCATTCGTGCCGGATTCGGTCGGCTGGTCTTTGTCATCCGTCATTCGTTCGAAAAAGAATTTCGCGAAAAAATCCTGACCAAGTACGAAGGCCGTATCCCCGTCGAGTTGGTCTTTCAGGAATTGGATCGGTTGCCGGAAGGATTCTCTTGTCCGGAAGGGCGCGAGAAACCATGGGGAACGAATCACGCCGTTCTGATGGGACGGGATGCGATTCGCGAACCTTTTGCCGTCATCAATGCGGACGATTTCTATGGACGCAACGGCTTCGAAGTTCTAGCTCGTAAGCTCATGACGCTGGAGGGTAAGCAAGGCGAATACTGCATGGTCGGCTACCGTGTTGGTAATACCCTGAGCGAAAGCGGCGGCGTTTCGCGTGGAGTATGCCAGGTAGACGAAAAACATTTGCTCACCGGTGTGGTGGAGCGTACTGGTATCGAGCGCATAGACGGTACTATCTCATTCCGAGATGAGACTGGAAAGATCTGTACGCTGGCAGAGGATGCACCCGTTTCGATGAATATGTGGGGATTTACTCCTGACTACTTCGACTATTCGGAAGAACTGTTCATCAACTTCCTGAACGCTCATGGACAGGAGCTGAAGAGCGAGTTCTTCATCCCTTATGTTGTGAACGATCTTATTAGCACCGGTCGAGCTTCGGTCGAAGTCCTCGATACGACTGCTCAATGGTTCGGTGTCACTTATTCGGCTGATCGCCCCAATGTCGTAGCCAAGCTACGGGAGCTGACAGAAGCCGGAGAATACCCAACGAAATTGTTTTAACGCCAAATATCACAAACAATGAACAGGACAATCAAGTTTCTTTGCCTTACGCCGGCAATGATCGGCGCATTGGTGCTGACCGGCTGCAATGGCAATAAGGGTCAGACTAACGGTACTGACAGGAAGCGTGAGCCGGTACCGGCCATCGACCTCAGTGCCATGGATACATCCGTACGCCCGCAGGACGACTTTTATCGCTACTGTAATGGCAATTGGATGAAAAACAATCCGCTCAAACCAGCTTACAGTCGCTATGGCTCATTCGACATCCTGCGCGACAGCACGCTCGAGCGTGTACACCTGATTGTGGACAACCTCGCAGCAGGACAGTACGAAGTGGGCACTAACGAGTATCGTATAGCTACGCTCTACCGCCAAGCTATGGATAGCGTCAAGCGTAATAAAGACGGAGCTGCTCCTCTCAAGGAAGATCTCCGAGAGATCGAAGCTATTGCCGACAGAGCAGCCATGGTGAAGTATGCTGCCGCAAAGGATAATATGGGTGGAGGCACGTTCTTCGGATCGTATGTGTATGCCGATCCCAAGAATAGCGAGATGAATATCTTCCATATCACCCAGACCGGCTTGGCTCTTGACAATCGCGACTACTATCTCAAGCAGGATGCCAAGTCTCAGCAAATACGTGAGGCGTATGTAGCATACCTGAATAAGATTGCCAAGCTGGCCGGCTACGATGAAGAGGCCGCTACTCGTATTGCAGAGAATGCCATGAAGATGGAAACCGAACTGGCACAAATCTGCTACAGCAAAGAAGAACTACGCGATACCCATCGTAACTACAATAAGATGGCGGTGAAGGAATTTACGGATAAGTACCAAGGCTTCGATTGGACCACTTACCTCGCCGATCGTCAGCTCGCCTCCCTTGAAGAGTGGGATGTGGAGCAACTCGATTTCTTCAAGAAGTTCGACTCTTGGTTTGCCAAAGCCGATCTGAATGAAATGAAGGACTATCTCCTCGCCGGCACGATCAGTGGTGCAGCAAACTATCTGAGCGATGACTTCGAGCAAGCCCGTTTCGACTTTTTCGGCAAGACGCTGAGTGGAACTACCGAAATGCATCCTCGCTGGAAACGTTCCGTAGGTATGGTAAGCGGCCTTCTCGGCGAAGCACTGGGCGAAGTCTATGTAAAGCAATACTTCCCGCCCGAAGCAAAAGAACGTATGCTCAAACTCGTTAAGAACTTGCAGACGGCTCTTGGAGAACGTATCAATATGCTCACATGGATGGGCGACTCCACGAAGATGAAAGCTCAGGAAAAGCTCAATTCCTTCATCGTCAAGATCGGTTATCCCGACAAGTGGAAAGACTATTCCAAGATGGAAATCAAGGGCGACAGTTACTATGCCGACATCAAGCGCGCCACCAAATGGATGCATGACGACAATATGGCTGACCTCGGTAAGCCCGTAGATCGCGAGCGTTGGCTGATGAATCCGCAGGATGTCAATGCCTACTACAATCCGACCACGAACGAAATTTGTTTCCCTGCAGCTATCCTCCAACCACCTTTCTTCAACATGGATGCAGACGATGCTGTCAATTATGGCGGTATCGGCGTAGTGATCGGACACGAGATGACGCATGGATTCGACGATCAAGGACGCAACTTCGACAAAGACGGCAATATGATCAACTGGTGGACTGCTGAAGATGCTCAGAAGTTCGAGGCCACAGCCCGAAAGCTGGCTGATCAGTTCAGCGAGATCTATGTAGCCGATGGTGTTCGTGCCAATGGTAATATGACACTTGGCGAGAACATAGCGGATCAGGGTGGTCTCCTCGTCTCTTATCTGGCTTTCCGCAATGCGGCCAAGGGTGAGGTAATGGAAGAAATCGACGGATTCACTCCCGACCAGCGTTTCTTTATCGGTTATGCCCGTCTATGGGGACAAAATATTCGTCCGGAAGAGGTTCTCCGCCTCACACAGATTGATGTGCACAGCTTGGGCGAGCTACGCGTCAATCAAGCACTGCGCAATATCGATGCTTTCTACGAAGCTTTCAATATACAGCCCAGCGATAAGATGTATTTGGAGCCTGAAAAGCGTGTAGTCGTTTGGTAAGCTGACCAACAACTCCCATATGAAAAAGAGGCTGCGTTCCGAGGATTATTCCTTGGGGCGCAGCCTCTCTCGTTAGAGAGGGGAACCAATCGAAAGGAAGAAGCTTTATAAGTTCTTTCTATCGCTCATCAGAATAATGAGACCAATTTGACGGACGTTTGGTGACAGCTGCCACCAGCACGCCGATCTTGGCAGCAAAAGCCTCTGCCAATGGTTCGGCCGCAGCCTGTACCGTAGCTCCGGTAGTCAGCACATCATCCACCAAAAGAATACGGATACCTGCCACGCGCGTATTCGGGGAGAGGGCAAACTTTCCTTTCATGGCTGACTTTCGTTCCGAATAGGACTGTCCGGTCTGACTGTCCGTATATACCTTTCTGCGCAAACCTTCTTGAACAGGTATTCCCGTTACGCGACTTAATCCTTGTGCGATGAGGAGTGCCTGATTGTAGCCGCGCTTACGTTGTTTGCGTGGGTGTAAAGGAACCGGTACTATCAGATCGTAATCCTTGGACAGGGAAGGATAGGATCGGCCGGCCATTCGTCCGAGCATTTCGCCGATTTCACTGTATCCTCCATATTTTAGTGCGTGTATCATAGGCCTTACACCCCCGTCCTCTTTGAAAATAAAAAGGCTGTACAGCGCGTCGATATAGACATCTCCATTCAGACGATCTAATCCGTATTGTATTCCTTCGATATACCGCGGCATTCTCACCATGCAACGAGGACAGACCCCAATCTCCGTCTCGGCGAGCAAGCTGTAGCATACCGGACAATAGCGAGGGAAAAAGAGATCCAACGCCTTACGAATCAGCAATCGGATATGCCGGCCCGTACCGTTAGCAGTCTTCCTCATACCCTTTGCGGAGGAGGCGTGATGCCTCCCTCATCACCTGTTCGTATTCGAATCCTCGTCCCACTGCCCAGCGCACCAAGCGGTGCAGACGACTGCGATCGTCCGTGTCCTTTATGCTCCGAAGTTTGCGCTCCAAGAGATGTGGCAGACTATCCTCTATCTTGTCTTCTCCCTCCTCCAAATCCGATAAGGTCGAACCGATGATCGAATCCGGAATATGCCGTTTGGTCAGTTCCAAAGCAATGCGCTTGGGGCCCCAGCCATTGAATCGGTACTTGTCGCGAGCATATGCACGGGCAAAACGTTCCTCGTCGATGAAGCGATCATCCACAAGCCGCTGGAGCACCTGCTCTATCATTCGATCGTCTGCCCCTGCCTGTCGCAGTTTGGCCGCCACTTCTGACCTGCAATGTTCCGTACGGGCACAGTAGGCTTGCATCCGATTCAGTAGTTCTTCCTCAGTCTTCATGCTTTGTTGGCGGGTAAATATTTTGCCGAGAGAAAACGGCTCTTACCGGAGAGATCCGTGTGCAATCGGACTTCACACCATCCCTCTTTGGCCGAAAATACTTCGCAAGTGGCTTCTGCCAGTAGCGGATTCAGCTCCACATAGAGCCGTCCACCGGAGCGTAGCTTACCGCTGCCGGAAAGGTTGGCAATGGCTTTATAGAAAAGGAGGGGATCCTCCTCGGGCGCAAAGAGTGCAAGGGCCGGTTCATGTCCCAGCACATGATACGCCATGCCGGTGCTTTCCGCAGGCATGATGTACGGAGGATTGCTGACGATAATGTCCACGGAAGGGAGTATATCCCAACGATTATCGGGAGAAAGAATATCGCCCTCGAAGAAAAATATCCGGTCGCCCTTGCCGATATTGGCGCGAGCTGTGGCTAAAGCATCGGGTGAAACATCCATCGCCCATACTTCGGCTCGAAGTTCTCGCGCCAATGTGATGGCCAGACATCCGCTGCCTGTGCCGACATCGAGCAGACGAAGCGGAGCCGCCGCAGACCTCTCCTTTCGCAGGATCAACTCCACCAGTTCCTCTGTTTCCGGACGAGGGATCAGTACGGAAGGATTTACCGCAAATTCACGCCCGAAGAAAGGCGCATGTCCCACGGCATACTGTAGCGGCATCCCTGTCCTCATGCGATCCAGATAGCAGGATAGAGCTTGCGATGCTTCGGTCGATAAAAGCGTATCTTTGTCTGCAAGCAAAAGTGCGGAGCGACTTAGGCCGGTTGCCTCGGTCAGCAGCTCTCGCGCGATGCTGCGCAGTTCGTCCTTGTCGTATCGGCCGTTCAGTGTCGATTCGATTCGCTGTTGGGCTTCGTTAAGCGTAATCATCAGAAACAAAATTAGCAATTAGGTATGACTCCCGATCCCCTGTATATGCGCCGCGCCATCGAATTGGCACAGAATGCCGAAGGGTTCACCTCTCCCAATCCGCTTGTCGGAGCAGTCCTTGTGGCTCGTGGGCGTATCATCGGCGAGGGCTACCACCACTGTGCCGGCATGCCCCATGCCGAAGTCATGGCCGTACGCTCTGTACGAGACAGGTCTTTGCTGAAAGAGAGTACCCTCTATGTCAGTTTGGAGCCGTGCTCTCACTATGGCAAAACACCTCCCTGTGCCGAGCTGATCCTTCGGGAGTGCATTCCACATGTAGTAGTGGCCATGCTCGATCCTTTCCCTTCCGTTTCAGGAAGGGGGATCAAGATGTTGCGAGAAGGAGGTGTTTCAGTCGAGGTCGGATTGCTTGCTGAAGAAGCCGAGGAGCTGAATCGGCATTTCCTCACAGCCCAACGGCAGCATCGCCCCTATGTCACGCTCAAGTGGGCTGAGAGTAGCGATGGATTCATCGATGCCCTGCGCAACGATGCCTCCACTCCTCCTGTCAGGCTGAGTACTCCCTTGACCACACGCTTTGTGCACCACAGGCGAATGATGCACGATGCCATATTGGTGGGGTTCCGTACCGCTCTTTTGGACAATCCCTCTCTGACGGTTCGGCACTGGTACGGCCGAAATCCGCTGCGTGTGGTCACAGATCGTCATCTGGCCCTCCCACGCCACCTTAGCCTCTTCGATGGCAGCGTACCTACACTGGTCTTCACCGAAAGAGAACAACCCTCCGGCTATCCCCCGTCCGTCTCTTTCGTTCGGATCGATCCCTCCCGTCCTGCCGTGGAGCAGATGCTGGCCGAGCTGCATGTTCGTGGCATACAGTCGCTGTTGGTGGAGGGAGGAGCCTGCATACTCCGGTCTTTCATAGACAGCGGCTTGTACGACGATGTGCGCATCGAACGCAGCACCCTTATCTTAAATGAGGGAGTTCGTGCCCCTCTCCTTCCCTCTCGCTGAATTTTACGCACCGCAATCGATAAAATTGCGGCGCGTGTTTTCCCGAAAAGTGGCGTGAGAATTTTTTCGTTCTCGCGCGAGATTTTTTTCATTCCCGAACCAAAACGAAAAAATTCTCGAACCACGTTTTTTCGACTGATGTCCCATGCATTTTTGGTCTGAGAACTGCTATACGAAGGGAGAGCTATCGGATGATGGGAGCAGAGTACATGCGGTCAGATCACGGTGCCTCTTATTCTACGTAACCTTTGTAAAGTCCGATTCGGGTCAAAGATCTGCTTTCGTCATAGGACTTTTCGGAAATCTGCAAGGCCTTTGCTTTTAGGGTATTACCCCCAGACGGCATCGAGTGTTTTAGGCGGAAAAGTCCGCTTTGTTTCGTACTTTTGTTCCACAAAATCAATCATAAATAGAAGAACCCCTTATCATTATGTACAGAACAAATACTTGTGGCGAGTTGCGCCTTTCTCATCTGCAACAAACCGTTACCCTCTGCGGTTGGGTACAGCGCGTGCGCCGCATGGGCGGCATGACCTTTGTAGATCTGCGCGATCGCTACGGTACTACGCAGTTGGTTTTCAACCGTGATTCGGCACCTGCCGAACTATGCGACCGCGCCGAAGACTTGGGACGTGAGTGGGTGATCCGCACCACGGGCACCGTCATGGAACGCTCCAGCAAAAATCCGAATATCCCCACCGGAGATATAGAGATAGCAGTCGGAGAAATGGATGTGCTGAACCGCTCCGAAGTGCCGCCTTTCACCATCGAAGACGAAACGGACGGAGGCGATGACCTCCGCATGAAATATCGCTACCTCGACCTGCGCCGCCACTGTGTACGCTCCAATATGGAACTGCGCCACCGGATGGCTCTGGAGGTGAGGAAGTATCTCGACGGCGAGGGATTCCTCGAAGTGGAGACTCCCATGCTGATCAAGTCCACGCCGGAGGGTGCCCGCGACTTTGTCGTGCCCTCTCGGATGAACCCGGGACAGTTCTACGCTCTTCCCCAATCGCCTCAGACCTTCAAGCAGCTACTGATGGTAAGCGGCTTCGACCGCTACTTCCAGATAGTGAAGTGCTTCCGCGACGAAGACCTCCGCGCCGACCGCCAGCCTGAGTTCACGCAGATCGACTGCGAGATGAGCTTCGTGGAGCAGGAGGATGTGCTATCCACCTTCGAGGGTATGGCCAAGCATCTCTTCCGTACCATCCGCCACGTGGAGATTGCGGAGGCTTTCCCCCGTATGACGTGGCACGATGCCATGAAGTACTACGGCTCGGACAAGCCCGATACGCGCTTCGGAATGCGCTTCGTAGAGCTGATGGATGTGCTGAAAGGCCACGGCTTCAGCGTATTCGACTCCGCAGCTTATATCGGAGGTATCTGTGCCAAGGGGGCTGCCTCTTACACCCGTAAGCAGCTCGATGCGCTGACGGACTTCGTGAAGCGTCCGCAGGTGGGAGCCAAAGGGATGGTATATGCCCGTGTGGAAGCGGACGGCAGCGTCAAGAGCAGCGTGGACAAATTCTACACACAGGAGATGCTCCAAGAGCTTCGCCGAACGATGGAGGCAGAGCCGGGCGACCTGATTCTGATCCTGAGCGGAGACGACATCATGAAGACGCGCAAGCAGCTGTGCGAACTGCGCCTCGAAGTGGGTTCTCAGCTCGGCCTGCGCGATAAGAATACATTCTCCTGCCTCTGGGTAGTGGACTTCCCCCTCTTTGAATGGGACGAAGAGACGAAGCGATTCTATGCCATGCACCACCCCTTCACCAGTCCGAAGCCGGAGGACATCCCACTGCTGGATACCGATCCGGGTGCCGTACGCGCCAACGCCTACGACATGGTGATCAACGGTGTCGAAGTCGGAGGCGGTTCCATTCGTATTCACGACAGTGCCCTGCAGCAGAAAATGTTCGAGCTGCTCGGCTTCACACCGGAGAAAGCACAGGAGCAGTTCGGCTTCCTGATGAATGCCTTCAAATACGGGGCACCTCCTCACGGCGGACTGGCTTACGGCTTAGACCGCTGGGTATCGCTCTTCGCCGGCTTGGACAGCATCCGCGACTGCATCGCCTTCCCGAAGAACAATGCCGGTCGGGATGTCATGATCGACGCCCCCTCTGTCATTGATGAGGCACAGCTCCAAGAGCTATTTTTGGAACTGATACCGAACGAGAACTAATCCTGAGAGATGGCAAGATACCACGACATAGCATCTCCGGCCTACGTACTGGAAGAAGATCTGCTCAGGCGCAATCTGTCCCTGATCGCGTCCGTAGCCGACCGTACGGGTGTGGAGATCATCCTCGCATTCAAGGCTTATGCCCTCTGGCGCACCTTCCCGATCATCAGGGAATACGTACCCCACAGTACGGCCAGCTCCATATGGGAAGCCCGCCTTGCCTTCGAAGAGATGGGCGCACCGGCTCATACATTCAGCCCGGCTTATACGCCGCAGGAGTTTCCGGAGATACTGCGCTATAGCAGCCACGTCACGTTCAACTCCCTCAGCCAGTACCGCCTGCTCTCTCCCATGGTGAAGAACGTAGGCGTATCGCTCGGACTCAGGATCAACCCCGAATACTCAGCCGTGGAGACCGCTCTCTACAATCCCTGTGCACCGGGTTCGCGTTTCGGTGTATCGGCTTCCGAACTGGGCGACACCCTGCCGGAGGATATCGAGGGCCTGCACTTTCATACGCTTTGCGAGAGTACAAGCTATGAACTGGAGAAGACCCTCAAGATCATTGAGGATCGCTTCGCTTCCGTGCTGGAGCAAGCGCGTTGGCTCAATATGGGCGGCGGCCATCTGATGACCCGTCGGGACTATGACGTGGAGCACCTCGTGCGTATGCTGAACGACTTCTCCCGTCGCTACCCCCATCTGCATCTTATCATGGAGCCGGGCAGTGCTTTCGGCTGGCAGACGGGGTTCCTCAAGAGCACGGTGGTGGACATCGTAGAGCATCAGGGCATTGCCATTGCTATCGTGGACGTATCCTTCACCTGTCACATGCCGGACTGTCTGGAGATGCCTTACAAACCCGTCATTCGTGGAGCACATCAGGAGCCGGTACCCGGACTGCCCACATACAGGATAGGCGGATGCAGCTGTCTGAGCGGCGACTTCATCGGGGACTGGAGCTTCGATCGGCCGTTGCAGGTGGGCGATGAGCTGATATTCGAGGACATGCTCCACTACACGACCGTGAAGACAACCATGTTCAACGGGGTACGCCATCCGGACATCGTACTGCTGCGTACCGATGGGAAGAAAGAGGTATTGCGCCGATTCGATTATGAGGATTACAAGAACAGAATGAACTAAGGAAGAGATATAACAGCATATACCATATGGGATTATTCGGATTATTCTCGAAGAAGAAAAAGGAGACTTTGGACGAAGGCCTGTCCAAGACCAAAGAAAACGTATTCGCCAAGATCACTCGTGCCGTAGCCGGTAAGAGCAAAGTGGACGATGAGGTCTTGGACGAATTGGAAAACGTGCTGGTGACTTCGGATGTAGGCGTCGATACCACGCTCAAGATCATCAAGCGTATAGAGGAACGAGTGGCTCGCGACAAATACGTTTCCACTTCCGAACTGACGGCTATCCTCCGTCAGGAGATCGCCTCGCTGCTCACGGAGAACGGATCGGCCGATGGCGACAACTTCGACATACCCTCCGGCACCAAACCTTATGTGATCATGGTAGTAGGCGTAAACGGCGTAGGCAAGACCACTACCATCGGCAAGCTGGCACACCGCTTTCGTCAGGTCGGCAAGAGCGTCGTGCTCGGAGCTGCCGATACGTTCCGTGCTGCGGCCGTAGAGCAGCTGGAGATCTGGTCGGATCGAGTTGGAGTACCTATCATCAAGCAACAGATGGGTAGCGACCCCGCTTCGGTGGCTTATGACACGGTCAGTTCGGCCGTGGCCAACGGCGTCGATGTCGTGATCATCGATACGGCCGGACGTCTGCACAATAAGGTGAATCTGATGAACGAGCTGACGAAGATCAAGCGTGTGATGCAGAAGGTAGTGCCCGACGCTCCGCATGAGATTCTATTGGTATTGGACGGATCCACCGGTCAGAACGCCTTCGAACAGGCAAGGCAGTTCACCGCAGCGACTGAAGTGAATGCCCTCGCCGTAACCAAGCTCGACGGCACGGCTAAGGGCGGTGTGGTCATCGGCATATCCGATCAGTTCAAGATACCGGTGAAGTACATCGGCTTGGGTGAGGGCATGGACGACCTACAGATCTTCCGTAAGAAAGAATTCGTGGACTCTCTCTTTGGCGAATGAGAAGAAACAGAGTAGACGTCATTACGCTTGGATGCTCCAAGAATTTGGTGGACAGCGAGGTGCTGATGCGCCAGTTCCTGTCCAACGGCTATACCGTGCATCATGATCCGGCTTCGGTATGCGGCGAGATCGTCGTGGTGAATACCTGCGGATTTATAGGCGATGCACAGGAGGAGTCTGTCAATACCATTCTGGAGATGGTGGAGGCGAAGAAGGCCGGACGGATCGGTCAGCTGTATGTAATGGGCTGTTTGAGCGAGCGGTTTCGGGAGGATCTGAAGAAAGAGATACCCGAAGTAGATGCTTACTACGGCAAGTTCGACTGGAAGCAGCTCATTTCCCATTTGGGGAAGTCTTATTATGCCGAGGCGGAGAACAGGCGCAAACTGACCACGCCGCGGCATTATGCCTATCTGAAAATATCCGAGGGCTGCGATCGTAGCTGTTCGTACTGCGCCATACCGATTATCACCGGCCGGCATCGGTCGCGCCCGATGGAGGGCTTAGTCGAAGAGGTACGGATGCTCGTAAAGCATGGTACTCGGGAGTTCCAACTGATCGCTCAGGATCTTACTTTCTACGGCCTCGACCTGTACGGAGCCAACCGTCTGGCAGAACTGACAGCTCGTTTGTCCGACATCAAAGGGGTCGAGTGGCTTCGACTCCATTATGCTTATCCGGCACAGTTTCCTCTGGATCTCTTGCCTGTGATGCGTGAGCGGCCTAACGTCTGCAAATACCTCGACATGGCTCTGCAGCACATTAGCGATCCGATGCTTAGGCTGATGCGCAGGCGCATTACCAAGGCGGAGACCTACCGTCTGATCGAAAGGATCCGAACGGAAGTACCCGGTATCCATCTGCGTACTACGCTGATGACCGGCCACCCGGGCGAGACGGAGAAGGACTTCGAGGAGTTGCTGCAGTTCGTGCGAGACATCCGGTTCGAACGGTTAGGGGCATTCACCTATTCGCACGAGAGCGGCACCTATTGCGACAAGAACTATCAAGACGATATACCCGAATCTGTCAAACAGGAACGTCTTGGCGAACTGATGGCCGTGCAGGAACGTATCTCTGCCGCTCATAACGAGGCGAAGATCGGCAGCCGCCTGCGTGTGATCATAGACCGTGCGGAAGATGGGTTCTATGTAGGGCGGACGGAATACGATTCGCCTGAGGTCGATCCTGAGGTACTGATCCCGTTCGTCTCCGGTCAGGAGTTGAAACTCGGACGGTTTTATATGGCGGAAGTGACCGGTGCAGAGCCTTTCGATCTCTATGCACGTATAGTGGACTGATAAAACCCCTCCTACCGAAACCAAAAGCAGAACCGGATGATACAACAGGAACTTTGGATTGCGCAGTTGGCCACGGCCTCAGGTGTCGATGTATCGACCTCGAACGAACTATGGTCTCATTACTGTCGTTTGATGGGTCAGTTCCTCTCCAAGGGGGACGCCGTACGGCAAGATGGTATAGGCTTGTGGCAGGCTGTGAAGGCGGATGAATATGTAGGAATCCGCCCGGATGGCTCACGCGTGCTGGTGCCACCGAGGATAGAACTCCGGCTGACGTCTTCGAGTTCCTCCGCCATCCGAGAGACGATCCCTCATGCCCTTATAGACTTGGTACCCTATACGGAGGAAGTCGTGATGCGCTGGTGGAAGGCTATCCCCGAACTGCTTTCGGAGCTTCTCCGAAGAGGACATCCCGTTTCCTGGTCGCAGTTCGGACGCTTCGAGCCGGTGAAAGAAGGCGATGACCTGACAGGATACCGCTTCATCGCGGAAGGGGAGCTGTCGGAGGTGCTCAACAGACCTTTCTCCATGTTCCCCCGAGTCGATTTGTTACCGACCGGAGAGATACCCGATACCGCTACCAAACCGCTTGTCGAAGAAGGGGTTTCGTTCGTTTCATTGCAGAGGGAGGGCCAAGAGGAAGTCGCAGAACCTCAAGAGATCCCCGTCCCTGCCGAAAGCGATACGGATAGATCGGTGCAGACGAAAGCCGATATACTTCCTGCTCCTGCCGAGGAGAAAGCCTTGACGGGGGAGCCGCTTTCCGATACGGAAGAGGAACCGCAGCCGGCAGCGAAGGAGCCTTCCGCCCCGACCGAAGAGCCGGCAGAGAAGAAAGAGAGGGGGCGAAAGAGCAGGAGGACGACCGCTATTGTCTTCCTGACAGTCCTGATATTGGGTGCCGCTGCGGCATACTTGCTACTGTATCGGATGCCTGTCCTCTCGACAAAAGAGCCGACCCGACAAGAACCTCCCGTCCGGATGTCTTCACCCGTGGATACGACCGCCAAGACGACCGATACGGTAAAGACCGTACCTGCCGCGACGGATCTCGGCCGGATCGTTATCCGCAAAGGGGACATTTTGGCCCGCATCGCCTTGGAGAAGTATGGCGACCGCGTATTCTGGGTCTATATATATGAAGAGAACAAAGAGAAAATCGCAGATCCCAACAACATCCCTTTGGGTACGGAGCTGGTACTTCCTTTGCCTGAGAAGTACGGGATAGATGCAGCCGATACGGCTTCGTTGAGAAGAGCTTTGTCCCTTCAGTTCCGGATAGGAATGAGGGAAGGACGGCAGTAGCGTCGGGGTTTTTCTAATTTTGTGGCCATGAGCACCAATATAGATGTACAACAGATCAAACAGCGTTTCGGCATCATCGGTAGCAGTCCGCTGATGGAACATGCCATACGAGTGGCAGCACAGGTGGCTCCTACCGACATGTCCGTCCTCGTGACGGGGGAGAGCGGTTCGGGGAAAGAGTTCTTCCCACAGATAATCCACTACTACAGCGCCCGGAAACATCATAGCTACATTGCAGTCAATTGCGGAGCCATCCCTGAAGGAACCATCGACTCCGAGCTGTTCGGACACCGCAAAGGTTCCTTCACCGGAGCGGTATCGGACCGCAAGGGCTACTTCGAAGAAGCATCCGGCGGCACGATCTTTCTGGACGAAGTGGGCGAACTGCCTTTGCCTACACAGGCGAGGCTGCTCAGGGTGCTGGAGACGGGCGAGTTCATCCCCGTAGGAGCCAGCCAGTCGCAGAAGACGGATGTCCGTATCGTGGCGGCGACGAACGTAAACCTGAAGGAGGCGGTAGCGAACGGGAAGTTCCGTGAAGACCTCTTCTTCCGTCTCAATACGGTACCGATCGAGGTGCCTGCGCTGCGTATGCGACCGGACGACGTGCCCTTGCTTTTCCGCCGTTTTGCCGCTGACAGCGCGGAGAAGTACCGGATGCCTCCGCTGCGCCTCTCGGACGAAGCCCGTACCATATTGATGCGTTACCGCTGGCCCGGCAATGTGCGAGAGCTGCGCAATATAACCGACAGGCTGAGCATCCTCGAGGAGGAGCGGACGGTATCGGCAGAGACCATCACCCGCTACCTGGACGCAGGGGGCATGCAGGACTTCCACCCCGTGGTGATCCGGCGGAACGAACCGACCGAAGCGGACAAACAAATCCCCCATTACGAGCGCGAGATCATCTACCAAGTGCTATACGATATGAAGAAGGAGATAGCCGATCTGAAAGGAATGATGAACCGCTTGGCGCACCACGAACAGCCCTCATGGTCTGTGGGAACGGACGTCTGGGGCGGTGACGACAAGCGCAATGCGGACGCCAAGTGGGGCGTCAGCACGCATACGTCCCCCATCGCGGAAGCAGTAGACCCCGTGGAGCCGATACAGGAAGCCAGCGAATACACCGAGGATCCGATTTCGCTGGAGGAGGTGGAGAGGAAAATGATCTCCCGCGCACTGGAACGCCACGGCGGCAAGCGCAAGCAGACGGCCGAGGAACTGAAGATTTCGGAGCGGACACTATACCGTAAAATCAAGGAGTATGGACTGGAATAGAACCCTTGGCCGATACAGCCTTTCCGCTTTTGCGATGGTGCTTATCGTCCTGCTGACCTGCTCGGCATGCAGCATCTCCTACAGCTTCAACGGAGGAGCTTTGGACTATAGCCGCGTGAAAACGCTTTATATGCCGGATGTGACCAATCAGGCCACCCGTGTATATCCTCCGTTGGCGCAGAATATGACTGAAGCCCTGCAAAACCATTTTACGCGCCGCACCAAGCTCGAAATGGCACGAACCAACGATGCCGACATGATCATCGAGGTGGTGATCACTAATTACGACCTCGCTCCCCTCGCCGTGCAGGACAACGATCTGGCCGCACGTACCAAGGTAACCTTATCCATTCAGGTGCACTACGAGAACAAGGCTTTCCCCGAACAGAGCTTCGATCGGGACTTCACCTCCTCCACAGACTTCGATAGCGGCCAGGATCTGGTGACGGTACAGGACGCCCTGCTGGCCAATATGGTCGAGGACCTGGTGAAGCAGGTGTATAACGCTACGGTAGAGAACTGGTAATCCTCCCCCACTATGACGACTAACGACCTGTATGCCTACATGGAGCACCCCTCCCGACTCTCGGCCGCCACGCTGCCCGAGATGAAAGCCCTGTACGAGGCCTATCCCTACTGCTCCACCTTCGTCTTCCTATACCTATATAATATGTATGTGGTGCAGGACGTGCGCTATGCTTCGGAGCTGCGCCGGCTGGCGCCCTATCTGCCGGACAGGCGCAAGCTGTACCTGCTCGTGGAGCAATATACGCATCCGGAGCAGCTACAACCTGCCTCGGCCGACAAGGAGCCGGACGCCTTCTCGCTCATCGATGACTTCCTCGACGAAATGACCCGAAGCGGGGCCGACCTGCCTTCGGAGATCTCCTACGGAGGAGACAGCGGTATCGCTTCGGCTTCGGACTACTTCGCCGCCACGGCACCTGCCGATCAGGCCGAATCGTCCCGTAGCATACCGGTCTTGTCCGTGCAGGCAGCCGACACACCGCCTGAGAGCACGCCTCCGGCAGCCAAGGATCCGGCCCCGATCGTCCCGGCGGACGAGCTGGACGAAGGGCTCTTCACCGAAACCCTCGCGCGTATATACATCAAGCAGGGACGTTACGATAAGGCACTGAGGATAATTCGTACCATTAGTTTGAATTATCCGGAAAAAAACCTTTACTTTGCGGATCAAATTCGATTCTTAGAGAAGTTGATTATTAACGACAAAAACAAACTATAAAGATGTACATCGTACTGACTATTCTCATTCTGCTCATATCGCTCTTCCTTATTCTGGTCGTAGTGGTACAGAACTCCAAAGGGGGAGGCTTGGCAGCAGGCTTCGCATCCAGCAATCAGATCATGGGCGTCCGCAAGACTACCGATTTCCTCGAGAAAGCCACTTGGTGGTCGGCCGGTATCATTGCCGTTCTGGCGATCGTTTCTACTCACTTCCTCCACACAGGGAAAGCAGATGAAAGCCAAAACGTCATGAAGGAAACCCTGAACAAGAAGGTGAAAGAAGAAAAGAACTCTGCGGTGATCAACTTCGGCGGAGATGCCGCTGCTACGGAATCCGCCCAGCCCGCGACAGGAGAGACCACTCCCGAGGAGGGGCAGGCACAATAAGGAGGATCAGCCCTTTCTATATCCCTTGCAGGAGATAAGGGGATCGACAGACGTCTTTGTCTTTGAGCCGAGGCTTGAGGGCAAAGACGTTTTACTTTGGTGGAGTGGCCGCTCCGCCGCCCTTCGGCAGAGGGACAGCATGCAGACCGACAGAGCTTCCGAGGGGTGCGACAAGCCCTTACTGATGGAACGAACGGACGTACCCCGAAAAAACGTCTAGACGTTTCGACAAAAAGGTCTAGACGTTTTGCCCGAAACGTCTAGACGTATTGAGACAAACGTCTAGACGTTTTTAGAGAAAGGTCTAGACGTTTAGGAAAGCCCCGACAAGAGAGCAGACGACAAAGCCAATGACAAAGAGACTATTCCTGCCCGAATGGGCACCGCAAGAGGCCGTACAACTGACCTGGCCTCACCCCCTGACCGACTGGGCATATATGCTCGAAGAGGTGGAAACCTGCTTCGTCCGCATAGCCACCGCCATACTCCGCCACCAGCGGCTGATAGTCGTTTGTCCCGATCGCAAACGGGTGCTCGGCCTGCTACCTCCGGAGCTGCACCACCGGCTCAGCTGCTTCGAGCTACCCTCGAACGATACGTGGGCGCGCGACCACGGAGGCATCTCCCTCCTCTCGGACGGACGGCCGATGATAGCCGACTTCACCTTCAACGGCTGGGGCATGAAGTTCGCCGCCCATCACGACAATCTCATCACGAGGCGGCTCTACGCACTGGGTCTCTTCGCCGAGGGAGTTACTCTCGACAATCGCCTCGCCTTCGTCCTCGAAGGTGGAGCACTGGAGACGGACGGCGAAGGCACTTTGCTGACCACGGACAGCTGCCTCTTCGAGCCGAACCGCAACGCCGGCCTGAGCCGTGCGGCCATTATCGACACGCTGAAAGAGAGCCTCGGCGTCAGCCGTGTACTCTCCCTCCGCCACGGAGCCTTGGCCGGCGACGACACCGACGGGCACATCGACACGCTGGCGCGGTTCGTCGATGCCCGTACCATCGTCTACGTCCGCTCGGAAGATCCCACGGACGAGCACCATACCGACCTCACGGCCATGGAGCAGGAGCTGAAGGAGCTGCGCCGCCCGGACGGAGAGCCGTACCGACTCGTGCCGCTGCCCATGGCGGAAGCCCTATACGACGGAGCGGACAGACTGCCCGCCACCTATGCCAACTTCCTCATCATCAACGGGGCAGTACTCTTGCCCACCTACGATTCGCGCCTCGATGCCGTTGCCCTCTCGGTGATGCAGGGGCTATTCCCCGATAGAGAGGTCATCGGCATCGACTGCCGTGCACTCGTCAAGCAGCATGGCAGTCTCCACTGCGTTACGATGCAGTACCCCCAAGGATTCATACGCTAATTCCACCGCATAAGACTATGAAAGTAGCACTCATTCAGCAAGCCAACACCGCGGACGTCCGCTCGAACCAAGAGCGACTGGCTGACAAGATCCGCGAAGCCGCCCGACGCGGTGCCGAGCTGGTCGTACTCCAAGAGCTGCACAACGGGCTTTATTTCTGCCAGACGGAAGACGTGCAGGTATTCGACCAGGCAGAGACCATCCCGGGACCGAGTACCGATTTCTTCGGTACCATCGCACGCGAAGCCGGCATCGTGCTGGTGCTCTCCCTCTTCGAGAAGCGCGCTCCGGGGCTTTACCACAATACGGCCGTCGTGCTGGAGCGGGACGGCACTATCGCAGGGAAGTATCGCAAGATGCATATACCCGATGACCCTGCCTATTACGAGAAGTTCTATTTCACGCCCGGCGACTTGGGCTTTACCCCCATCCCGACGTCCGTCGGATGCCTCGGCGTATTGGTTTGCTGGGATCAGTGGTATCCCGAAGCAGCGCGACTGATGGCCATGCAGGGTGCCGATATACTGATCTACCCCACGGCTATCGGTACCGAGAGTACGGACATGCCTGCCGAGCAGCTCCGCCAACGCCAAGCGTGGCAGATCGTACAGCGCGGACATGCCGTGGCCAACGGCATCCCCGTGGTGGCGGTGAACAGGGTCGGCTACGAGGCAGACCCTTCAGGCCGCACCGGTGGCATCACGTTCTGGGGCTCCGGCTTCGTAGCCGGACCGCAGGGCGAACTGCTGGCCGAGCTGAGCGCAACGGAAGAGGCTGTGGAGGTAGTGGATATAGATCCCTCCCGAACCGAGCAGGTGCGCCGCTGGTGGCCGTTCTTCCGGGATCGGCGGATCGACGCTTTCTCCGGCCTCACGGAGCGTTTCCTTCGGGGCTGATTGTCAAGGCAAGAGGGGGGGATGACGTCCGTTTTCTCCCCCTTGGAAAAGGAGCCGGATCGTTCCTTTCCGTGGGGCGTTTTCCTACTATTATATAGTGTAACCTTTATCAACAATATAGAGGAGTTTTCAACAGTTGTAATACAATGTTCCACGTATGTGCCACGTTAGTAGATCGAAAATACGTAGTTTTGGCGCATTGATATTCTTGAAATATGGGTAAAATAATCGCTCTGGCCAATCAGAAAGGCGGTGTAGGCAAGACTACAACGACTATCAATCTGGCAGCTTCGCTCGCTACGTTGGAGAAGAAAGTATTGGTGGTCGATGCCGATCCGCAGGCCAATGCTTCCTCCGGACTGGGCGTGGACATCGCTTCCCTGCAGAACACCATATACGAATGTCTCGTGTGCAATCTGCCGGTGACCGAAGCTGTGCTGCCCACTCCCGTGGACGGGCTGGACATTATCCCTTCGCATATCGACCTCGTCGGTGCAGAGATCGAGATGCTCAACCTGCCGGAGCGCGAGAAAGTGATGCACCGTCTGCTGCGCGGCATAGCCGATCGGTACGACTACGTCCTCATCGACTGCTCCCCCTCGCTGGGCCTTATCACGGTCAATTCGCTCGTGGCGGCGCATTCCGTCATCATCCCCGTGCAGTGCGAATACTTCGCTCTCGAAGGGATCAGCAAGCTGCTCAATACGATCCGCATTATCAAAGGCAAGCTCAATCCCACACTGGAGATAGAGGGTTTCCTCTTGACCATGTACGACAGCCGCCTGCGACTGGCCAATCAGATATACGAAGAGGTCAAGAAGCACTTCCGCGATCTGGTCTTCGATACGGTCATCCAGCGCAACATCAAACTAAGCGAGGCACCCAGCCACGGTATCCCGGCACTGCTGTACGATGCCGATAGCCGCGGAGCGGTCAATCATATGCAGCTGGCGGCCGAGCTGATCAAAAAGCACAAACAGAAAGGAGCCTGACTCTACTTATGAAGCATACGAAGAAAACGCTCGGTCGTGGCCTGGACTCCCTCCTCGATGCGGAGGTCATAGGGTCTTCGTCCATCAGCGAAGTGGCCATCAGCGATATATACCCCAATCCCGATCAGCCGCGCCGGACTTTCGAGGAAGAGTCCCTGAAAGAACTGGCCGCTTCCCTCCGTTCGATAGGATTGGTACAGCCCATCACACTACTGAAGAAGTCCACCGGCGACTATATGATCATCTCCGGAGAACGCCGCTGGCGTGCAGCCCGAATGGCCGGTATGACCACCCTGCCGGCATACATCAAGACGGAAGAGGACGAACATGTGATGGAGATGGCACTGATCGAAAACATCCAGCGCGAAGACCTCAACGCCATCGAGATCTCTCTGGCCTATCAGAAGCTCATCGAGACCTACGACCTCACACAGGAGGAACTCAGCACCCGCGTGGGCAAGAAGCGCACCACGATCAGCAACTACCTGCGTCTCCTCAAGCTCCCGGGCGAGATACAGATAGGTCTGACTCAGAAGAAAATAGATATGGGGCATGCCCGCGCCTTGCTCAGTATCCCCGATCCCGAGCATCAGCTTGCCCTCTATGCCGAGATCATCAGGCAGGGACTCAGCGTCCGTGCCGTGGAGAGTCTGGCGGCGCGTTACCGCGAAGAGGGAGCCGATTCGTCCGCCAAGCAGAAGAAGGCCAAGCAGTCTCTGCCGGAAGAGTACCGCCTGCTCACGGGTCAGTTGTCCCGATTCTTCCGGACGAAGGTCAAGCTCGACTGCGACGCCAAGGGGAAAGGCAAGCTGACCATTCCCTTCGCATCGGAAGAAGAGCTGGAGCGAATCATGGCCTTGCTCGAGCGTATCCGCTAATCCTCTTACCGTAGCCGTTATGTCCGGAAGTCGTTGGAGAATTGTCGTCCTGTTCCTCTGCCTTTGTCTTTCTCAGGCAGCGGCACAGAGCGTCGTGCCCGACAGTCTGGCACGGCCGGCGACGAGTGCGGCCGATACCGCGACTACGAAGCTCCCCGATACGCTCCGAGTGCAGACGCCTTCCCTGCCGGCCGCTACTGCATCTCCCCGCGACCTCCTGACAGCCAAGGCGTGGAAACCCAATTCCACCCGTGCACTCCTCTACTCGGCCCTCCTGCCCGGAGCAGGTCAGATCTACAACCGCAAGTATTGGAAGCTGCCGATCGTATGGGGTGCATTCACGGGATGCGGCTATGCCATCCTCTGGAACAACAAGACGTACACCGAGTATCGTAAAGCCTATGCCGACTTCATGAGTGGCGATCCTTCGCAGACGGCTTGGCACAACTTCCTTCCCTTCGGGGCCGATCCGGCCGACTACGTCAAGAGCGAACAGCTCAGAGCACGACTCAAACGCGGCACGGAGTATTACCGTCGCAACAGGGATTTGAGTATCATCATTACGCTCGGCGTCTACTTTCTGACGATGCTGGATGCCTATGTGGATGCCGAATTGTTCGACTTCAACATCTCTCCCGACCTCTCTTTTCATTTCAGTCCGACGGTGGGTACAGACGATAAGTCCGGCCTTTTTCGTTATGGAGTTAGCTGCGGCCTCACTTTTTGACCTCCCCTTACTCTCCGGATGAAACAATATCTCCTCCCCGCCCTCATTGCCTTCCTGGCTTTTCTACCGATCCGATCGTCCTATGCCATAGGTCGTTACACTCCGGCGGACTCTACTCAGGACGTGCGCAATGCAGCCCGTCGTCTGCTACCCTCTTCGGACTTGGACAAGGATTTGGAGAGACTCCTCCGCACTTGGCATAAAGGATATTCCACCAAGACAAAACGTGGCGAGCGTCCGTGCATCAACTCCGATACGGGTCCTTATACTCCGGACTCCGTGTACATCCGGAGGCTTTCCGCCCTGCCATCGGCCGTACCCATACAATTCAACCCTGCCGTCAAGCAGTGCATCAAGCTCTACACCGAGGAACGTCGTCGCCTTGTCCGCTATATGCTCTCGCTGGCCGACCTGTATTTCCCTCAGATCGAAGAGACGCTCGACCGTCATAACCTCCCGATCGAACTGAAGTACCTGACCATCGTGGAGTCGGCTCTCAACCCTACCGCAGTATCACCGGCCGGAGCAGCCGGTATCTGGCAGTTCATGCTGGCTACGGGCAAGATATACGGACTCACTATAAACAGCCTCATCGACGAACGGCTCGATCTGCAGAAAAGTACAGAGGCTGCCTGCCGCTACTTCAAGGACATGTACGACCTCTATCGCGACTGGCTCCTCTGCATCGCAGCTTATAACTGCGGACTCGGCAATGTGAACAAAGCCATCCGAAAGTCCGGTGGCAAGACCGACTTCTGGGAGATCTATCCCTATCTTCCTCGCGAAACGCGGAACTACATCCCGCTCTTCATCGGTGCATACTATGCCATGCACTACCATATCGAACATGAGATCTGTGCCGGAGAGACAGGCGTTCCCTTGGCTACGGATACGATCATGTTGTCCCGACAAGTATCCTTCGATCACATTCGCCGCCTGTCCGGTGTGACCAACGACGAATTGCAGCTGCTCAATCCCCAATACAGAAGGGGCATCATCCCCGGCAATACCCAGCTGTGCCGACTACGCCTTCCCGTCACTGCCATCAAGGAGTTGGACAAGGTTCGCGATTCGCTTTATTCCCCCGACTTGGAAGTTTCCGTATCGGATTTCCCTGAGCAAGGCGGACAACGCTCAGGAGGATCGGGACGAACCATCATCTTCCATAATGTCAAACGAGGCGAGTCGCTCTCATCCATCGCCAAACGTTACGGCACCTCGGTGGCAGCCATTCAGAAGGCAAACGGCTTGAAGTCGGCTTCCGTCAAACCCGGTCAGAAGCTGCAAATCACTAAAAGCTCGTCCCCCGGCTCCAAGAAAAAGGGCAAGTACAGAGCCAAGCGAAAGTCCCGCAGAAGGAAATAATCCTCCGCCACCCTCTTCCGAATAAGCACGAACCGTCTATACTCTCCAAGGCTTATGACAAGAAAAGTCCGGAGAATAAGCCGGTCGTATAGTCTGTAGGCAATAGAAAAGCGGTGTGCCTCTTGAGTCGCTGTTCGGGCGATCTCGGCACACCGCTTCTTTTAGAAAGTCTTATGATCCAGTTACTGGCGTCCTTCCGTTGTCGCTTCAGGAGCAATCTTCTTCACCAAACCCTGCAATACATTTCCGGGGCCTAACTCCATAAAGTGGTCGGCTCCATCGGCAGTCATATTCAGCACACTCTGTGTCCAGCGCACCGGTGCCGTCAGCTGTGCTATCAGGTTCTTCTTGATCTCTGCCGGATCGGTGACAGCAGAAGCCGTTACATTCTGATAGATGGGGCAGATCGGCTGACTGATCGTAGTCTCTTCGATGGCTTTTGCCAGCTCTTCACGAGCCGGTTCCATCAGAGGGGAATGGAATGCTCCACCGACAGCAAGCTTAAGAGCACGCTTGGCTCCGGCTTCCTTGAGCAGCTCGCAAGCTCTGTCCACTCCTTCTACCGAACCGGATATAACGATCTGTCCCGGACAGTTGTAGTTGGCCGGTACGACAACTTCATCGGTCACTTGGGCACAGATTTCTTCTACCTTTTCGTCAGGCAAACCCAGTACAGCCGCCATAGTCGAGGGGCGTACTTCGCATGCTTTCTGCATGGCCATGGCACGTTTCGATACGAGGCGAAGACCATCTTCGAAGGTCATGGCACCTGCTGCGACCAATGCGGAAAACTCTCCGAGCGAGTGGCCTGCCACCATATCGGGACGGAAGTCTTCGCCCATCGTTTTGGCCAGAATCACCGAGTGAAGGAAGATCGCCGGCTGGGTCACTTTGGTTTGTTTCAGCTCCTCTGCCGTGCCGTTGAAGAGGATGTCCGTAATGCGAAAGCCTAATATCTCATTGGCTTTTTCAAAATATGCTTTGGCCTCGGGGTTCTGTTCGTACAGGTCTTTTCCCATTCCTACAAACTGTGCTCCCTGACCGGGGAATACAAATGCTTTCATCTCTGTTTCGTTATAGTCTTGATTATGATTCCGATTATTCTATTAGTCTCTCTATTCTGTTAAAGTCGAGCATCAAAAGACGATGGACGATTTCTCCACATTCGGCCTACACCCGCTCCAGTACTTTCACCAGCACCTCCCACGTGCGAGCTACGGATTCGATATGAACCCTCTCGTCCGGAGAGTGCGGCGATTGGAGTTCCGGGCCTACCGAGATCATGTCCATATCCGGCATTACGCCTTGGATGATACCGCACTCCAAGCCGGCATGCATCACCAGCACTTCGGGCTTTTGGCCGTAATACTCTTCAAATACGTTACTCATCACCTCGAGGATATGCGACTGGATATTAGGCTGCCAGCCATTGTACGAAGCGTCGAATTCCACTCGTGCTCCTGCCAAAGAGAAAACGCTCTCGATAGCCGATGCTACCCACATCTTGCGCGATTCGGAAGAGCTGCGTACCAGGAAACGAGCGGAGATTGCCCCTTCCTTAGCCGTGATCAACGCCAGATTGGATGAAGACTCTACCGTACCGGGGAAGTCTTGGAGCATCGACTGCGGGCCATTGACACAGGCTTCCACGGCATTGATCAGACAGTCCTGGATCTCTTCGGGAATAATCGTTCGGGGGCATTCGATACGACTGGCCTCGAACTTGATGTTTTCCTCTATGCCGCTGAACTCCTTACGGAACAAATCCTGATAGTCGGATACCAGTTCCCATACAGCTCCGGCCTCTTCTTCCTGAATGGTGATAACGGCAAATGCTTCGCGTGGAATAGCATTGCGGAGCGATCCTCCCTCTACCCATGCCAAGCGAGCACCGTAGAATCCTACAGCTTCTTTCAGGAATCTGAACATCAGTTTGTTGGCATTGGCTCGTCCGAGGTGAATATCGACACCCGAATGTCCTCCTTTGAGTCCTGTCAAAGATACCTTTACACCTATTTCTTCGTCCGAAACGAGTTCTTCCTCCTTATATTCCAGTGTGGCATTGACATCGATACCTCCTGCACAGCCTACGAAGAGCTTGCCTTCAGCCTCCGAGTCTATATTGAGTAGGATGTCGCCACGAGAGAACCCTGGCTTGAGACCATTGGCACCGTCCATTCCCACTTCTTCATTGATGGTGAAGAGAGCTTCCAGCGGACCATGCTTGAGAGTAGAGTCTGCCATAGCTGCCATGGCATAGGCCACTCCGATACCGTTATCGGCTCCCAGAGTAGTGCCACGAGCTTTCACCCACTCTCCGTCGATATATGCATCGATGGGGTCTTTGGTGAAATCATGATCGACGTCCGAATTCTTTTGAGGCACCATATCCAAGTGCGATTGGAGGGTCACGATCGGTCTGCTTTCCATGCCCGGTGTGGCCGGCTTGCGAATGATGACATTGCCCACCTCGTCTTGCTCGGTCTCCAGACCAAGTCTCTTGCCGAAGTCGAATACGTACTTGGTCACCTCGTCCATCTGTCCGGTAGGTCGAGGTATTTGTGTCAGGTCGTAGAAGTACTCCCAGACGGCTCGTGGTTTGAGGTTTTTGATCTCTGTTGACATAACTGTGAAAAGCGTTTTGGATGATTGTTGTTAATTGTTTGACTGTTTTATGCGATCGTATTTCTTATTGACAAAAGGAAGCAAGCCGATAGCCACGAACCCGACGGCCGTAGTCCAAACGGTTTGAGTCGTGTGTACCACCAAGGCAAACGCTCCGGCATCCTCCTTCGTCACGCCGAAAGCCACAAGAGAAGCAATGACCATAAAGTGCCACGGCCCTACCCCTCCCTGTACGGGTACGGCTACGGCTATACTGCTCATGGCAAAGCTGATCAGCCCCACTCCCATGCCCAGCGATCGGGTAAAGTCGAAAGCGAAGAATGTGGTGTAGAAGTAAAAGAAATATCCTACCCACAAGAGGATGGAATACAGGATGAAGAGCCACTTGTGCTCCATGTGCCAGATAGACCGAAGCCCCTCCAGTATTCTACCGATGAGTGCTGCTATCTTGCGAACGGGGCCTACGTGTGAGAGGTATTTATAGAGCAAGAAGAAAAGCAGCCCGACACCTACGACAGCAACGTATAGCCAGATGGAGCTGAAAATGGTGAAAAAGCCTTGCGTCAGCTGTGGATTGCGAGCAAAGAAAGCGGAGAAAAAGCCCTGAAAGCCCATCATGATACTCAATGTAATGAGTCCGACCATCACCAAGTCCATGATCCTGTCCATGAAGAGCGTACCGAGGAGCTGGGGGAAAGGTATCTTCTCGTAGCGGCTTTCTTCCGCGCATCGCCAAAATTCTCCGGCACGGGGCAGAGCCATATTGACCGTGTAATTGCCCAAAGTAGTCAGAATGGCATTGATTTTCCGTGGATGAGGAGAAGCCAGAGGCTCTATGAGGAGTTGCCAGCGCAGACCGCGTATACAGTTGGCAGCCAATCCGAACAAGAGAGAGAAAGCTATGATGTAGTAATTGACACCGTCGCGGACGATCTTGCCAATGGCGGAGAAATCCATTTTGCGGTACACCAACCAGAGGAGCAGACCGCCTATGGCGAGAGGAATAATGACCTTAGCTACTGATTTCCATCTGTTAGACTTATCCGCGGGCATTATTTCTTGCCCTATATTATTAGTCATTTAGTTGCTCTTATCTTGACAAATCATTTTGCTATTTAGATTACCCTTAGTACGATCCCATTAAAATAACAATCAAAATATCGTACCTTAGCATTTTCTAAACAACGCAAATATAAAGAATTTATATTTCATGATGCGAGTAAAAGCCAAGAAGGCACTGGGGCAACACTTCCTCCGCGATCTGAGTATTGCAGAGCGAATAGCCGACACCCTCTCCGAGCATAAAGCATTGCCTGTATTGGAGATCGGGCCGGGTATGGGAGTGCTTACGCAGTTCTTGCTTCGCAAGGGGCATGATGTTCGCGTCATAGAGATCGACGGAGAGTCCGTCAGCTATTTGCGAGAAGAGTTCCCGGAGCTTTCCGACCGGATCATAGAGGGCGATTTTCTGCACTATCCTTTGTCGGAGCTGTTCCCCGAAGGACGACAATACTGCCTGATAGGCAATTATCCCTACAATATCTCCAGCCAGATTTTCTTCCGTCTGTTGGACGTTCGCGAGCAGATCCCTTGCTGTTCGGGGATGCTCCAGCGCGAAGTGGCTATGCGACTGGCATCGCCTCCGGGGAAAAAGGATTATGGCATATTGAGCGTGTTATTGCAGCTTTGGTACAATATCGAATACCTCTTCACCGTAGACGCTTCCGTTTTCGATCCTCCGCCCAAAGTGCAGAGCGGCGTAATACGTCTGACACGCAATGACCGCAAGGAACTCCCATGTAGCGAAAAAGCACTGAAGACGGTGGTGAAAACAGCTTTCGGACAGCGCCGGAAAACGCTCAGGAACTCTCTTCGCGGTATCCTGCCGGTCGGATTCGATCGTTTCGACGATCCTGTTTTCTCGAAGCGACCGGAGCAGTTGTCTCCGGATGATTTCGTCGCACTTACGCTCTTGTTGCAGCAATAGCATTTTCATTTCCCCCTGATCAACGAATTCTTATGGACTTCACGAAAGAATATCTTCACAATCTTCGCCAGATCATCGACCAAAAGCGCGATGCGGATGCTCTCGACCTGATGAGCAAGCTCCACCCCGAGGATATTGCGGATCTCTATGACGAGCTGGATCTGGACGAGGCAGTCTACCTCTACCTCCTGCTCGATGGAGAGAAAGCCGGTCTCGTGCTCTTGGAGCTGGATGAGGATGAGCGAAACAAGGTACTCGAAAGGATTCCTTCCGAGACCATCGCCGGAAAATTTGTCGGCAATATGGAGACCGACGATGCGGCCGAGCTGATTCGTGAGCTGGACGAAGACCAGCAAGACGAGATTCTCAGTCAGGTGACCGATATAGAGCAGGCCGGAGATATTATCGATCTGCTCAAGTACGAAGACGACACAGCCGGTAGCCTCATGGGTACCGAGATGATCACTGTCAATGAGAACTGGAGTATGCCCAAGTGTATCGAAGAGATGCGCTTGCAGGCAGAAGATGTGGACGAGATATACTACGTCTATGTCATCGACGATGAAGAACGGCTCAAAGGGGTGCTGCCGCTGAAGAAACTGATCACCAGCCCTTCCGCCTCGAAGATCAAGTATGTGATGAAGACCGAGCCTATCTCCGTCAAAGACAATGACCCGATCGAAGAAGTCGCGGAGAAGATAGAGAAGTACGACCTCGTAGCTCTGCCGGTGGTGGACAGTATCGGTCGTTTGGTGGGCCGGATCACCATCGACGATGTGATCGACGAAATCCGCGAACAGCACGAACGCGACTACCAGCTGGCTTCGGGTATTTCGCACGACATCGAAGCTTCGGATAAGGTCTATATGCAGACCGCAGCACGTCTGCCGTGGCTTCTCATCGGTATGGCAGGAGGATTGGCCAACTCCATCCTCCTGGGAGGATTCGACTCCCTCTTTGCCGCCAATCCCAAGATGGCCCTCTTCATTCCCCTCATCGGTGGCACCGGCGGTAATGTGGGCATCCAGTCTTCGGCCATCGTGGTGCAGGGACTGGCAAACAACAGCCTGAAGCAGGCCAAACTCTGGACTCTAATAGCCAAGGAAGTCGTCGTAGCCCTGATCAATGCCTCTATCATCAGCCTTGTCGTCTTCCTGTTCAACTATTTTTTCCTCGGTGACGTCCTCGTCATGTCCGCCGTCTCCATCAGCCTCTTTTCCGTCGTATTGTTCGCCAGCATATTCGGCACCATGGTGCCGATGCTGCTGGATCGATTGAAGATAGACCCGGCCATAGCCACCGGCCCCTTCATCACCATTACGAATGACCTCATCGGGATGATGATCTATATGCTTGTAGCTACGCTGCTTGCTCAGGCTTTGTAATTTCGGACAGGACGCGAGCTATGGGGATTGTCGAACGCCAGAGTATCAAAGGAACCCTCGTCAGCTATGCAGGGGCTTTCATCGGCTTCCTGACCACCTTCCTTATTATCACCGAGTTCTTGACCCCCAAGGAAGTCGGTCTTACTCGCAATATAGTCGAAGCCGCTACGCTGATCAGCAGCTTTGCGCTTCTCGGGCTCAACTCCTCTGCCTTCCGGTTCTACCCCTACTTCCATAGCGAGAGCGGAGAAGCCTCCCCCGATGGAGTTCGGGACAATGGTTACTTCTACTATATGATGGCGGTAGCCCTCGTCGGAGGAGTGCTTATGACCCTTTTGATGCTGCTGGCCAAAGGCCCCTTTGTGACCATGTTCAGCCGCAATAGCCCCGAGCTGGTGGACTTTTACTATAGCATCGTTCCCTTGTTCGTCTTCATGCTCTTTTGGTCTGTCTTCGAACTCTATGCCACACAACTGATGCGGATAGCCGTGCCGAAGCTGATCCGCGAGGTAGTGCTCAGGCTAATGCTGATCGTCGTTTATCTGCTGTATGCTTTCCGATGGGTCGGTCTGGAGGTTTTCATCGCCATATTTATTGCCGCCTACGCCGCATGTATGCTGTTGATGTTGGCTTATATCCGGCGAATCGGCAAGATCAATCTCCGTCACAATCGGGGCTTTCTGACACCGGAGCTGAAGCGCAATTTTCTCCGCTACACCCTCTTCTATGTCGTAGCCAGTATAGGCAGCAAGCTCAGCAGCCGCTTGGATCTCTTCATGGTCAGCTCTCTGGACAAGGGCGGATTGGATTCGGGTGGTATTTTCTCTATCGCTTTCTATATGGTAGCCGTGGTGGAAATACCCTCCAGATCCCTGCTCAGCGTCTCTTCTCCCCTGATGGCCGATGCCATGAAACGGAACGATCTGGTCAAAGCCGACGAACTCTTCAAGCGCGTCTCGCTGCATCAGCTTCTTTCCGGCGGCCTTATCTTCTTGCTTATTTGGTTCAATATCGACAGCATCTTCTCCATCCTTCCGAACGGTCACCTCTATGCCGCCGGCAAATACGTGGTTTTCTTTTTGGGGATCGCTAAGATGATCGAAATCACGCTGAACTATGGCAATCCCATTGTGAGCTGTTCCAAGTATTATCACTGGAATCTTTACTATACTTTCCTCGTCACCATCCTGGCCGTGCTCACCAATCTGTGGCTGATCCCCGTTTTGGGCATCAACGGAGCAGCCATCGCTACGCTCCTGACCACACTGCTGAGCTATGGCGTACAGCAGTTTATGATCAGCCGGAAGCTGCATGCTTCGCCCTTTTCTCCGGCCCTTTTCCGTCTGTTGGCTCTCTTCGCCCTCCTTTTTGGTGCCAATGCCTTGATCCCTCATGTTGATTCTCCCTGGATCGACATACCCCTCCGTTCCATCCCTATCGGAGTGGGAGCACTCGTTGCTGTCTATGCCATGCGCCTGTCTCCCGAGTTCAATAGAGCCGTAGACAAATACTTCCGTCGCCGATGAACCTCCTCCGCCGATTCACATCTCGTCTTTATGCCCTCGCTCCCAAACGGATGCAGTACGTCATCACAGAGGGGAAACGCCACCTGCGCCGCCTAACGGTAGAGCCTCGGCTCATTCGCGAAGCACAGCAGCGCAACGACGAGCTAAAAAAGAAACTATGCGACAAGGAAACCATCAATGTCGTATTCCTTGCCGTGTACGACTCCATGTGGAAATACGATGCCCTGTTTGCTGCCATGCTCCGGCATCCGCGCGTTCGGCCTGTACTCATCGTTTGTCCGGCGAACAATCTGCCGGCCGGCGAACGGGGCGAACTCCTGCAAAAGACACTTGCCCACTTTCAAGCCAAAGGCTTCGATCCGCAGCCGGCTTGTCGGGACAATGGAGAGGTGAGAGACATCCGGGCAGAATTTGCACCGGATTACATTTTCTATACCACACCTTACGACATCCAGTTGCCGCCACCCCTTCGCCAGAGGGCCTTCCCCGATATACTCACTTGCTATAGCCTGTATGGCTATCCCCTCGAAGAATATCCTGACTGGTACGACCTCCTGTTTCACAATCTTTTGGGGTACTATTTTTTAGTTTCGGAAGAAGACCTTCGCATCTACTCGCGACTCTCGCGCGCGAAGGGACGCAACGGAGTGGTCAGCGGAGCACCTTTGTTCGATGCTTTCTCCTCCGAAATGAGGGATCGAACGGAGAAAAATAATGAAGAGCTACCCCTCGTAATCATCGCTCCGCACCATTCGATAGAACCTTGGGGATATAGCCTGTCCAATTTCCTCGATTATGCGGATACCTTCCTCCGATTGGCACGGAAGTACGAAGGCCGATTGCGCTTTGCTTTCAAGCCGCATCCGATACTCAAGACCAAACTCTATGCTCTGGATTCGTGGGGACGCGAACGAACGGATCGGTACTACCGGGAATGGACAGATATGCCTCATGCCGAATTGGCCGAAGGAACTTATGTCGATCTCTTCTGTCGCTCTTCGGCTCTCGTGCATGATTGCAGTGCTTTCACCGTGGAATATCAGATCGTGGGGCGTCCGTCTCTCTTTATGCGGAAGAACGGACGCCTGCCTCACGGGCTCAACCGAGCCGCCCAAGAGGCCTTCGCGTTGCACGATATGGCAGATTCTGCGGAAGACATCGATTCATTTCTACAAAAGATAGCAGAGCGCAGACCCGATCCCGTAGCCGATAGGCGTCGTGCCTTCATTCGGGACTATTTGCTTCCCCCCCGAGGGGCTACTGCCTCAGAGGTCATCATCGACACTTTGCTCACATCTCGTCCGTAAATTTTTTGCTTCTCCACGCCCGAAAACGTGGTGCGGGAACTTTTTCATTTTGGTTCGGGAATGAAAAAATTCTCGCGCGAGAACGAAAAAATTCTCACGCCACTTCCTTTCAGCTTTTGGTTTGCGATTCGGGCAATTTTCGGCTCGTGTTTTTTCCTGATCGGCCGAATGGCTCTGCGCCTTGATGCCGTTTTTCTTCTATTTGTATCGGCTATTTTTGCCATAGGTATGGCATTGAACTTTAATCATTATTTTCGCACCGGACTTTGATTACAGTGTAATTATGAAAAGAATAGTATTGATTCGCCACGGCGAGAGCTTGTGGAACAAGGAAAACCGCTTTACGGGATGGACAGATGTGGATTTGTCCGAAAAAGGTATTGAAGAAGCCAAGAAAGCCGGCGAGCTCATGAAGAAAGAAGGCTTTCAGTTTACCAAAGCTTATACTTCCTATCTCAAACGCGCCGTCAAGACCCTGAACGGTGTCCTCGACGTAATGGACTTGGATTGGATACCGGTGGAGAAGACCTGGCGTCTGAACGAGAAGCACTACGGCATGCTGCAAGGCCTCAACAAGGCCGAGACTGCCGAGAAGTACGGAGACGAACAGGTACTCATCTGGCGTCGCAGCTACGACGTCCCCCCCACGCCTATGGAGAAAGAGGATCCGCGCTCTCCGTTCATGGATCCGCGCTACAAAGGTGTGTGCGAGAAAGACCTGCCACTGACAGAAGCTCTCTGCGACACGGTAAATCGTATCCTCCCCTACTGGAACGAGACCATATTCCCTACACTCAAGGAGCATGACGAGGTATTGGTAGCGGCTCACGGCAACAGTCTGCGTGGTATCATCAAGGTGCTGAAAAACATTTCGGACGAAGACATCATCAGCCTGAACCTCCCGACAGCCGTGCCTTACGTTTTTGAATTTGACGACAATCTCCGTCTGGTGAAGGACTATTTCCTCGGCGATCCCGAAGAGATCAAAAAGCTGATGGAGGCAGTAGCCAATCAGGGCAAGAAGAAATAACCCCCCATCGCCGGCCCTTGCCTATTCTGCTTTTCGACAGAGGGCAAGGAGAAAAAAATAAGAAGAGAGCGTTGCACGACTGTTAGCGGTGCAACGCTCTCTTTTCATTTCATCTTTTTTGCTCGGTTGCCGCAGATGTTATTTGCTCCGGGGCGCTTTCTCCTGCAAGACCTTGTCATACACACATATCAGGGATTGGGCTACGGCTTCGGGTGAGAAACGCTCTATATAGGCACGCCCGTCGGCTATCATCTTCTCGCGCAGAGAGCTGTCGGAGAGGATGCTGTCCAGCATGGATGCCATCATTTCCGCATCGTCGGGGTCGGTGTACAGGGACGAAGGGCCTCCGGCTTCTTCCAGACACGAACCCGTGGCCGCAACGACCGGCACACCCGAAGCCAAGGCTTCGACAATCGGGATACCGAAGCCCTCGAAGCGCGAAGGATAGACGAATACCTCTGCTCCGCGATAGATGCCCGGCAGGAAGGCAAACGGGACATCGTGCAGCATGACGAGCCGGTCTGCCACACCTGATCGCTCTGCACACTGCTGCACCTCCGCACAGTACGGCGTGCGCTTCCCTACAGCGACGAGCCGAATATGCCGGTCGCGACAGTGTGCCAGAGCCTCCACGGCCAGTCGGAGGTTCTTCCTCGTCTCGATGCTTCCCACATAGAGCAGGTAACGCTCAGGCAAAGCATATCGCTCCCTCGCTCTCGACTCATCCTCCTCGGTAGCCTGTCCGAAGGCCGGCGAACAACCCTGATAGACGACATCGATCCGATCGGCAGGCACGTGGAAAAACTCCATCACATCGCGCTTGGTCTGTTCGCTTATCGCTATCACCCTGTCGGCACGACGGGCAGCATGGCTGTATTTGAGCCGATAGAGCAGCTTGTCCACAGGCTTATAATAGTGGGGATAGCGAATGAAGATCAAGTCGTGGATCGTTACCACCGTGGCGATACCCTTGCCGTATATACCGAGTGGCAATTCGTGGCTCAGACCGTGGAAGAGATCGATGCCCTCTTTTTGCAGTCGGGGCACCACGCCGAAGTTGCGCCAAAACGTTCCTCCCATACGTCGCCCTTCGGGAAGCAGCCATTCTATATCCTCGCGTTGCTGCAAGGCGGAGTACAGAGCCGGATTGCCCTTCCCGGGAGAACAGAGGTAGTAGCGGTGTTCGGGGTGAAAGGCGGCCAAAGCTTCGACCACGAAGCGGCTGTAATTGCCCAGCCCGGTGGCGTTGGATGTGATTCTCTTGGCATCAAAAGCTATACGATTCATTCGGTTTCCTTTTTTCTTATTGAACGTTTTTCGGCGAGGAATATCCTTCGGCTCTTTTCAGTGTATGGCGCAGGTCGCCCACTTCAAGATAGGATGTGTACAGATCGTTCTCGATACGGAAGAGACGGGTGCAGCCCGTGAGTTTTCGGATAAGGCGTACCGAGCGATAGCGGATATATGCCCGACGGAAAGCGGAGCGGCTCATTCGCTTTTGTTCGCGCACCAATGCCTTGCGAGCATACTTGCGGACTTTGCTGCGGAAGAACCGATCCGATTCGCTTTGTACCCCTTGGACCACTCCGTCCGTATTCAAGTCCTGCGCCTCTGCATAAAATTCGGCAAGCTGCTTGCTCACTGCCGGACAAAAGCTCAGACGTGCAAAATTGGCATAGGCTTTCCGTCCCTCAATCGGCTTGTCGTAGAACTTCATCCGGTTCAGGTCTATGAGGTAGAACGAATACTCGCCTTTCTCGTCTGTCCGATACAGTACGTTGCCCGGCGACAAATCGATGTGATGAATGCCTGCTCGGTGCATTCGGGCGATGAATCCGGCCAGCGCACGGAGCAATGCCCCGCCTCCTTCCACGCCCTGCATGGAGAGACGAATATCCCGACAGTCGTGCATGCTCTCGCAGACGTAATAGCTCCTGCGCAGAAGCCCTTTTTCGCTCTCGATAGCATAGCCCAACGGCCGCGGAGTACCGATGCCGCACCGCTCCAGCCGTATGGCGTTGCGATAAGAGCGGGCTGCCTTCGACGGACGGAAAAATGAGTAGACGACGCGCTGGATGGCAATAGGGATCCGGAAGCTCTTCACCACCTGCTCTCCCTGTGCGGTACGGATGGCGTAGAGCCGGTTGCGCGCCTCGTATATCACCCTCGGAGGATCGGTATCGGGTACGGCACCGCCGGATTCTTCCCGGCGGATGGCTTCGACGGCTTGCTTCAGGAGGGGCAGGTCTGTCGGTATATCGGTATGATAACTGAGCATGCTGTAATTACTCTTTCAAGATGGTTCGGAGCGCATCGATCCAGTGGGCTTCGCTATTGAGACAGGGAATGTAGGTAAAGTCCGTGCCTCCGGCTTTTTTGAAAATGCTTTGTCCGTGATCGGCTACTTCTTCGAGAGTCTCCAGACAGTCGCATACGAAGGAGGGGCAGGCTATGAGGATACGTTTGGTTCCCTCTTGCGGCCACGTGGACAGCCGTTCGATCAAATAGGGACGCAGCCATTCGGTATGGCCTACGCGAGACTGGAATACTTGTTCTACCTGCTCTTCGTTCAAGCCGAGCGCCTCGCGGATCAGTGCCGTTGTCCTGTATGTCTGATGGCGGTAGCAGACGCTTGCCGTAGGATCCTCCTCCGTGCAACACCCTTCGGGATGCCGGAGGTCTAAAGCCTGTCGGGTGGTCTTGTCCAAATGATCGTAGGGGATACCGTGATAGGAAAGCACGAGCTTGTCGAAAGGCTTCGTCAGATAGGGCCGGATGTTATCGGCAAGGGTACGAATATAGGCTTCGTGTGCGTAGAAAGGCTGCACGATGCGGAAGGAAAGATCCGGACAAAGGCGGCGGATTTCGGCCTTGCAGTGCTCCACGGCCGTCTCGTAGCTGCTCATGGCATAGTGTGGGAAGAGCGGAAGGACGACGAGACTTCGATCGCGCGGCAGCTCCTTCAGTACATCGGCCACAGCCGGCTTGCCGTAGCGCATGGCTATGTGGACTTCTCTGCCCGTATGTGCCAGTGCTCGGGCTATGGCTTTCGTATGCGACAAGAGGGGGAAAGATCGGGAGGCTTCGTCCCAAACAGTCCGATACTTGCGAGCCGAACTTTTCTTTCTGAAAGGAGTGATAATGCCTCGTACGAGCAGCTGTCTCAGGAGAAAAGGCAAAGTGATGATCCTCCTGTCGGTCAGAAAAGAATTGAGGTAGCGCGCCACGTCCTTCACCTCAGGGCTGTCCGGCGAGCCGATATTCAGCAGCAATACCACCTCTTCCGCACCTTTATTGTCATCGGTTCTTCTACTATCTGCCATAATTTCAGGACGAAGATAGGTAAGATTCCGTTCGCGTCCCTTATTTTTCCGATCCCATTCCCTAAATGAATGTGAGCATTAACGGAGTAAGGAAGTCATATTGGCCGAAGCTCGGATGTGCAATGAATAAAGGGATCGACTCTGCTGCAAAAGGATCCGACGAAAATGCCGTGCGAGAGTCTCTCTCCGAATTAGGATATACGGGTACTTTCGGCAAAAGAGGGAATGTCCGACAGGAAATCTGCATCGCGGAGCCGAAAAAGGTCGCTCCAAGGTGGAGGAAGCTTTTTCGGTGTGGACTTGTCACCCTCCAACTTGGAGGGAGCAATTGCGGTGCAACTTTGTCATGCTCCAAGTTGGAGGAAGGTTTTTCGGCGCGGACTTGTCGTCCTCCAAGTCGGAGCAGCGAATTTCGTGTCCGATTTGCAGGTTTGCACGCCGAACAATCTGCATTGCAGAGCCGAAATGCAGATTCCCCGGCGGACAATGACACTTTCCCGACCAAAAAGGTCGCCGCAACTTGCGGGAATACATCTTTGACCCGAAAAAGCTTCCCTCAAGTTGCGGGGAGCTTTTTTGTCGCGAACTTGTCGTCCCGCAAGTTGCGGCGAGGGTTTTCGGCTCGGAGATGCTTTCCCGCAAATTGCGGGAACGAATTTCGTGTGCGACTTGCAGGTTTGCACGCCGAACAATGGCATTTTCCCGACCAAAAAAGTCTGTCGTGCTGCTCTTGGAGAGGTCGGAAGGGTCGGCTGTGGGTATGCCTGTGATTTTTGCACTCCCGATGACATGTGAAAATCATCGGCTCAAAAACCGATCTGCTTACGGTAGTAAAAGAGGAATCCCTTACCTTTGGCCGTATCAAATCGAAAGATTTTTATAAAAATGAGACAGCATTTACCTCTATTTCCTTTCATCCTGTTTCTGCTTCTTGCCTTCTCTTATGTCGGTTGCCGGACAGCCAGACAAACACCTAAGCAATCGGAACGGTACGTCGTGGTCCTGTCTTTGGACGGCTTCCGGCCGGACTATACCGATCGGGCACATACACCGGAGTTGGATCGGATGGCGCAGGAAGGATTGAGCGGGTCGCTCCGGCCATGCTTCCCCTCGCTTACGTTTCCCAATCATTACAGCATGGCTACGGGGCTTTACCCCGACCATCACGGCATCGTAGCCAATGAGTTTGTGGATTCGGTTCTGGGCGTTTTTCGTATATCCGACCGAAAAGCCGTGGAGACTCCCGGATTCTGGGGCGGTGAGCCGGTTTGGAATACGGCCGCACGCCAAGGCATCCGTGCCGGTGTCTACTTTTGGGTAGGATCCGAGACGGCTGTAAATGGGCTTCGGCCGTGGCGGTGGAAAAAATTCTCCTCCACCGTTCCGTTTCGTAACCGTGCCGACTCCGTCATCGCGTGGCTCAGTCTGCCCGAAAAGGAGCGACCGCGCTTGCTCATGTGGTACATCGAGGAGCCGGATATGATCGGCCATTCTCAAACGCCCGAAAGCCCGCTGACACTGGCTATGGTAGAGCGGCTGGACAGTGTGGTCGGCTATTTCCGCAAACGGTTGGAGTCTCTTCCCATAGCCGCTCAGACCGACTTCATCATAGTATCCGATCATGGTATGGCTACATACGAAAATGAGAAATGCGTCAATCTGGCGCATCATCTGCCTGCGGACAGCTTCCTCTACATGGCCACCGGAGCCTTCACCCACTTGTACCCGAAGCCCTCCTATACCGAGCGAGCCTATGAGATCCTGCGGACCATTCCTCATATATCGGTTTACCGCAAAGGGGATGTGCCTGCGCGCCTGCACTGCGGTACCAATCCACGCTTGGGCGAACTGGTCGTAATCCCGGACATAGGCTCCACCGTGTTTTTCTCAGTAGACGAAGACGTTCGTCCGGGAGCGGCACATGGCTATGACAACCAAGCACCGGAAATGAGGGCTTTACTCCGGGCTGTGGGACCCGGTTTTCGTCCGGGCAGCAGGGTGGAAAATCTGCCGAATATCACCATCTATCCGCTGATATGCAGACTGTTGGGCATAGAGCCTGCACCCAATGACGCAGACGAAACGTTGCTGAACGACCTCATCCGAGACCAACGACTATGATCATAGCAAGGGAAAAACGGCGCAACAATATCGCCGAGTACGTCCTCTACATGTGGCAGATAGAGGATCTCATACGTGCCAACGAACTGGATATGCAGCGGCTTCGCACCACTGTCATCGCCCAATACCGACAAGATACGGAGACGACCGCCGAGATAGACCGCTGGTATACCGAGCTGGTGGAGATGATGCTGACCGAGGGCGTTCGCGAGCAGGGGCATATCAATATCGTCCGCATAGCCATCATGCAAATGGAAGAGATCCATACCCGGCTGATGTCAGACCCCAAAGAGATGATTTATCAAGGACTTTACTATCAGGTGCTCCCTGCCATCGTACAGCTTAGAGCCAAGAGCGCAGGCAGCAATACGGGAGAGATAGAGACTTGCCTGACTGCCATATACGGTCTGCTGACCCTGCGCCTGCAAAAAAAGGAAGTGAGCGAAGAGACGCTCGCCAGTATCAAACAAATGAGTACGCTCCTCTCCGTCCTGTCCGAAAAGTTTGCTGCCCAAGAGCAGGGAGCGGAAGAGGCTCTTCTCTGAACCATGGCCGAAGATTCCTACTTCACGATCGGTGCTCCCTCGGAAGCGCAGTACACGGAGAAGCGCAGCCGCTTCCTGGCTTTCGCCTATCCCGTGAATTCGGAAGAGGAGGCACTTTCGCTTGTGGCCGATCTGCGCCGCCGCTACTTCGATGCGCGCCATGTATGCTGGGCGTACAAGCTGGGAGCCAAAGGCGAACGTACCCGATCCAATGACGATGGAGAACCGTCGGGGACTGCCGGCAAACCCATCCTCGGTCAGATCACATCGCTGGGGCTTACGCAGGTATTCGTTGCCGTGGTACGCTACTTCGGAGGTGTCAAGTTGGGCACGAGCGGTCTTATCGTTGCCTATCGCGAAGCAGCTCGCGAAGCTCTCGAAGCAGCCGACCGAAAAGAAGAGATCCTGTATGAAGAACTGACCATCGCCTTCGAGTATCCTTTGCTGGGCGAAGTGATGCGACTGGCGAAAGATGCCGGAGCCTCTATCCGCTCACAGGATTTTGCCGAGAATTGCAGGCTTACCGTCAGCCTCCGCGGCAACGATGCTGCCATCCTCAGGAATCGCCTCTCATCCATCTACGGCGTCACCCTCCTCCAAGACGAAGATTGATCCACTCCCTTTTCCGAACCGAAGAGAGCATATAAAACCGACTACAGATGCACTTCATTCCGAAAGCACTTGTGTGGTAGCTGTTTTATGCGTAGCAGAACTTCTGCCTGTTGCCTCCGGTTACTACTTCACCATCCGACTCTTTTCTCAACCGTTGGGAAAAGTCTGTTTGTCGAGAAAGGGCAAATTGAGCTTTTCGAGCGTAAAACGGACAAATTGCGGTTCGTGTTTTCTGAAAAACTCGCGCCTAAAAAATCTCATTTTGGTTCGAGAAATTTTTTCTTTTGGCGCGAGAAGTGAAAAAATCTCGCGCCACGTTTTTTCGCTCCGTGCGTGATCATTTTTTGGAACGTAAGAAGCTCAAAGAGGGGAGAGGCGAATCAAGAAGGAAATAGCACTGAGTCGGAACAAAAAAGCAGGATATGAATGCCGCTCTAATACAAATAGTGTCGCCGTATGGCTTCTTTCTAATTCTGATCTTCGTGGCGGCATCGGTAGCATTGAGACTTTCGGACAATTATCAACGGTGGTCAAATCATTATCTTTGCAGCAATTAGATACGAAAAAACAATCTGAACAATAATGGATAAACAATTCAAACGAACTCTTATCACCACGGCCCTTCCGTATGCCAATGGGCCTGTACATATCGGACACCTGGCCGGCGTCTACGTCCCGGCCGATATATATGCACGCTATCTGCGCCTGCGTGGCAGAGACTGCCTGCTGATCGGCGGATCGGATGAGCATGGCGTACCCATCGCCCTGAAAGCCAAGGCCGAGGGATGCTCTCCGCAGGAGGTCGTAGACCGTTACCACGAACAGATCAAGCAATCGTTCGAGGGGCTGGGTATCTCCTTCGATATATACTCACGTACGACAAGCGATATGCATCGCCGTACGGCAAGCGAGTTCTTCAAGACCTTGTATGAAAAGGGTGAGTTCGTGGAGCAGACGAGCGAGCAGTATTATGACGAAGAAGCCAAACAATTCCTGGCCGACCGCTATATCACCGGTACTTGTCCGCACTGTAGCAACGATCGGGCTTATGGCGACCAGTGCGAAGCCTGCGGTACCTCGCTCAATGCCACTGACCTGATCAATCCCCGCAGTACGATATCCGGCAGTGCTCCCGTGCTGCGCGAGACGAAACACTGGTATCTGCCTCTGGACAAGCACGAGCCTTTCCTGAAAGAGTGGATCCTCGATGGACATAAGGAGTGGAAGAGCAACGTCTACGGCCAGTGCAAGAGTTGGCTGGATATGGGGCTGCAACCCCGTGCCGTGAGTCGCGATTTGGACTGGGGTATCCCTGTGCCGGTGGAGGGTGCCGAAGGAAAGGTGCTGTATGTGTGGTTCGATGCTCCGATCGGCTATATCTCCAATACCAAAGAGCTGTGTCCCGATAGTTGGGAGACTTGGTGGAAGTCGGAAGATACCCGTCTCGTTCATTTTATCGGTAAGGACAATATCGTATTCCACTGTATCGTTTTTCCGGCCATGCTCCGTGCCGAAGGTTCGTTTATCCTGCCTGACAATGTGCCTGCCAACGAGTTTCTCAACCTCGAAGGAGATAAGATTTCCACCAGTCGGAACTGGGCTGTCTGGCTGCATGAATACCTCGAAGAGTTCCCGGGCAAGCAGGATGTCCTGCGCTATGTGCTCACGGCCAACGCTCCCGAAACGAAGGACAACGACTTCACGTGGCGCGACTTTCAGGCTCGCAACAACAATGAACTGGTAGCCATATTCGGCAATTTCGTGAACCGGGCATTGGTCCTTACTCATAAGTATTTCGGTGGTGCTGTGCCGGCCAAAGGCGAGCTGACGGATTACGACAGCCGTACGATAGAGGAGTTTGCAGCCGTGAAGCAGGCCTTGGAGCATCAGCTGGATACGTTCCACTTTCGCGAAGCTCTGAAAGAAGCGATGAATCTGGCTCGTATAGGCAATAAATATCTGGCCGATACGGAACCTTGGAAGCTGGCAAAAACGGATCTGAACCGTGTGGCTACGATTCTCAATCTGTCCCTGCAGATAACGGCCAACCTGGCTATCGCCTTCGAACCGTTCCTGCCTTTCTCCTCGGCAAAGCTCATGTCTATGCTCTCCACCGACTGTCCTTTCGGCTGGGATCGTTTGGGTAGTACGGATCTCTTGCCCGAAGGTCATGTCTTGGGCACTCCCGAATTGCTGTTCGAAAAGCTGGAGGACAGTGTGATAGATGCACAGATTCAGAAATTGCAGGCTACCAAGCTGGCCAACGAAAAGGCTGCCCATCAGGCTGCTCCGATAGCCGAAGACATTGCGTTCGAGGACTTTCTCAAGCTGGACATCCGTGTGGGTACCGTATTGGAGTGCGAGAAAGTACCCAAGGCGGACAAGCTCTTGCGTTTTCGTATCAATGATGGTCTGGGTGGCCGGACGATCGTTTCGGGTATTGCTAAACACTATGCTCCGGAAGAGCTGGTAGGCAAGCAGGTATGCTTCATCGCCAATTTACCCCCACGCAAGCTGAAAGGCATTGAGTCCGAGGGCATGATCCTTTCGGCAGAGGATGCGGACGGATCGCTCAGAGTCATTGTGCCGGCAGCAGGAGTTGCCGCCGGTAGTCAGGTGAAATAGATTTTAGAGGTACTACAGATCGTACGGTATGAAGAAGAGACTTCTCGGTTTACTTTCCGTCCTGCTTCCGCTGGCGGTGTTTCTCCTCGGTGGATGTGCAAGCAGGCAGCAGCATTCCCTTCGCATTATCCACACTACGGATCTTCACGGGAATGTGTTCCCCACTGATTTCAAAGCTTTAAGGCCGACTTCGGGTGGAATGTCGCGCTTGGCTTCCTTTCTGAAAGCTGCCCGATCGGACGGATCGGAGCTGCTGCTCTTCGATGGTGGCGATGTATTGCAGGGCGATCCTACGGCCTACTATTATAATTACATGGACACGACGGGTACTCATCTCTTCTCCCGTGCGATGAACTTCCTGCGCTATGATGCCGCCATACCGGGCAATCACGACATCGAGACCGGCCATGACGTCTATGATAAATGGGTAGCCGGCTGTGACTTCCCTTTCTTAGCAGCGAATGCTATCAACACAGAGACTAACAAGCCGTATTGGGCTCCTTATACGGTTTTCGATCGTGACAGACTGAGGGTGGCTCTGTTGGGCTTTATCACTCCGGCTATTCCTGAGTGGCTGCCACAAAGCCTGTGGACGGGGATGCGATTCGACGATATAATCGAATCGGCCAAGTACTGGGTGCCGTTTGTGATCCAAGAGGAAAAACCGGACTTTGTCGTCTGCGTACTGCATTCCGGTAGGGAGAACGACAATGCGAACTACCTCGAAGACGCCGGTATGACCCTCGCCCGCGAAGTGGCAGGCATAGATGTATTGTTGCTGGGACATGATCATCAGGAGTACAGCCGGAGGGTCAAAGGAGCCGGAGCCGACTCCGTTCTCGTACTGAATCCGGCTAATCATTTGGACAAAGTGTCCGATGTGTGGCTCAGTCTCACCCGCAAAGGGGACAAGGTATTGCACAAAAGAGTGGAAGGTGGCTTGACGAACATATCGCGGCTTACTCCCGATTCGGCCTTTATGGCGCATTTCTCCTTCGATGAAGCTGCCGTTCGCCGGTTTGTGAACGAGCCTATGTGTGTTTCCTCCACCGAAATAAGCTCTGCTGACGCTCTGTTCGGCCCATCTCCTTTCATGGATCTGATTCATCATGTGATGCTGAGCGAGTCCGGCGCGGATATATCATTTGCAGCTCCTCTCTCCACCAATACGGATTTGCCGGCGGATTCGATCTATATGTACCACATGTTCGCCATCTATCCGTACGAGAATTTTCTTTGCACGATGCAAATGACGGGCCGCGAAATACGTGACTATTTGGAGTTTTCCTATTCCCGATGGGTGGCGGATCCGACTCGGCAGAATGGTCATCTCATCCTGCTGAAAAAGGATGTCGTTGCTTCCGACCGCTTCAAAACGATGTATCCTTCCTTCAACTTCAGTGCGGCGGGAGGACTGCGCTATACCGTAGATGTGACCAAACCGATAGGGGAGAGAGTGCTCATCACGGGAGTGAGGGACAAGATGTCCGGCGATGGGGTATACAAGCCCTTTGCACTTGATAGTGTATACACGGTGGCTCTCAATTCATATCGAGCCAACGGTGGGGGCGGACTGATGACGGAAGGGGCAGGTATTGCGCCTGAAGAGTTGCGCACTCGTCTCCAAAACTCTACAGCCGTGGATATCCGCCAAGCACTGATTCGCTATGTGCGCCGCACCGGTAGGGTAGAGGTGCCTCCTGTTTGCGATTGGCAATTTGTGCCGGCAGGATCGGTCAAGGAAGCGATCGCACGCGATCGGGAGTTTCTCTTCGGTAAGAGAAAGAAAACTACTTGATGACGCTGTGGATGGCTGTGGCCCTGCTTGTGCTGATCGCAGGCATGGCTTTTATGACGTTATGGAAGCCGAAAGATCCATGGCAGGCTGACAACTTGCCGTCTGAAGGCTCTTCGGATCAATTTCGCCGCGAGGGAATTATCGATGCCGATGCCTCACATTTGTTGGTGCCTGTGCCTGCTGCTGCGGATAGCCGTCTTTGTTTTCTCGTTATCGATACGGAGACGACCGGATTGCCTGCGGACGAAACGCAGTTCATGGCCGGAGCGGATGCGCCGGCACCTGTATCGGTCGGCTGGCAGTTGCTGGACTTTCGTTTCAGATGTATAGAGGAGGTCGTTTGCCGGCTGTCCACTGACGAACCGGTTTCACCCGAGGCTGCAGCTCTGCACGGCATCGCGGATGCTTCGCTACACGGCGATGATCCGCATGAGGTGTACGCACGTTTGCTTGGGGCTGTATCGAAAGCAAAAGTACTGTCTGCCCACAATCTGGCCTTTCACCGTTCCGTTCTGGTCTATGATATGAGACGGAGGGGATTAGATCCGTCTCCCTTGTTCTCCCTTGATGATTATTGTACGATGGAGGCGGGAGTCGATTTTACCCACTTGTACGGGAGCTGTGGAACGTGGAAGCTGCCACGCCTGACCGAGCTGTTCGGTGCCCTCTATTTCGGATTGCCGGGAGTTAGGACGACCTATCGCGAGAAGGTGCGGAACGATATACGTCTCGTAGGAGCATGTCTGCGTCGGATGAATCCGACCACGCCCTCGTTGGAGTAAGATCCCCGATTGGTGCGTGCGCAATTTGAGCAAAGCTAAAAAAAGAAGGAGGGAGAGTTTACTCCCTCCTTTCGTTTTCGGATGAATCCAGTATGGGGCGGATCAGATCCGGTACATCGATGTTCAGTGCTTTCACCTTTTCCAATTGCCTTCGACCTTCTTCTGTCAGATTGAAATAAATCTTTCGCTTGTCGTCATGTCCCAGCCTGCGCATGACCCACCCCCTGTCTTCTGCTGCCGCAAGCAGCTTGGAATTTTGGGCCGGCAATACGCCTATTTGTGCAGCTATTTCGGACGCTGATAGCGAATCGTCGGCTATCACGCACAGGAGCATGGCCTGATTGAGATCGCATCCGGTGGAATCCAAAAGATTGGATTCCAATTCTCGGATGGCGACCATCAGCTTCTTCATCGTACAGATACACTCTACATTTTCCATCGGCTGGAAGGCCGTAGCCTCGATTGATTGTTACTGCACAAATTTAGATGAATAGATTGACGTTGGCTTCTTCCGCTCTATTCATGTAAGTGGCAACTCCGCCGATGCTTACCTCGTCGAGCAATTCCTCCCGACTGATCCCCATTACATCCATGGACATCTGACAGGCGATAAACTCTACGCCGTTTTCCAACGCCTGCTTGCGCATGCTCTCCAGTGAATCCACATGCTTTTCTTTCATGACCATGCGCATCATCTTCGCTCCTAAGCCGAACATGTTCATTTTGGACAGTCCCAGCCCTTTGCTGTTCTTCGGAAGCATCATGCCGAACATCTTGCCCCAAATGTCTTTCTTCGCTTTTACGGCGTGAGGCTTTTTGATGGCATTCAGACCCCAGAATGTAAAGAATATGGTCACCGGCTGTCCCGTCGCTGCTGCTCCATTGGCCAGTACGAATGTGGCCAAAGCCTTGTCCAGATCGTCACTGAAGAGAATGAATGTCTTGCCTTTGGATGGAGTCTCGCTCACACAAGTGCCCTCCTCCTTGCAAGCAGTCTTTTCGATGGTCACTTTGTATTTGCCCTTTATGGTCTCCTGTCGGATCAGATTGTGCCCGGTCGTGTCGCACCAAGCCTGAGCATCACGAGCAAATCCGGGGTCGGTAGCCAGGATGCAGAGCAGCTCTCCTACAGCTATTTGATCCATGGATTGTTTGAGCTTGAGGATCGGCCCCGGACAGGACATGCCGCAGGCATCCACCTCCAGTACCTGTGTATGAGAAGAAGGACTATCCTTCGCTGGAAGTTGTGCGGTCGCAGGTTTGGCAGCAGAACTGTAGTCTGCCGTTATAGTAGAATACAGACGGTAGCCGCCGATCAGGTTCCGTACATTTGAGAAGCCACACTGTCTCAGGATGTTCGAGGCGAAGTACCCTCTCATCCCCACGGTGCAATATACGTATATCGGCTTGTCGTGAGGGATTTCCCCTACGCGTGCCCTTATTTCCTCCACCGGCATACTGATTGCTCCGGGGATATGCTCTACCTCGTAGGCCTGTCTGGGGCGAGCATCTATGAGGGTTACTCGATTGGGATTGACCTCTTTCATTTCGCGCCAATGCAGAGGCTTCATACGACCTGTAATGATATTGTCGGCCACATATCCTGCCAAGGCTACGGGATCTTTGGCCGACGAGAATGGAGGAGCATAGGCTTGCTCCGTTTGCATCAGATCGGTGATTCCGCCTTTGCGCTTGATGATTTGAGCGATGGAGTCTATTCGCTTGTCCACGCCTTCTATGCCTACACACTGAGCACCGTAGAGCATACCGGTCTCGGGGTGGAAGGTGATTTTAAGCGTAAGCGGGTAGGCATCGGGATAATAGCCGGCATGGCTGTTGGGCTGTACCGTCACTGTCTCATAGGGAAGGCCTTCGCGCTTGAGAGCCTTTGCCGACAGCCCTGTAGCTGCAACCGTGAGGTCGAAAATCTTGGCGATAGCTGTTCCTATAGCTCCCTCATAGCTCCGGATGGTTTGGCCATGCATATTATCGGCTACGATACGCCCTTGTCGATTGGCCGGCCCTGCCAGGAAATTGGTCCACGGTTTTCCGGTAAGAGGGTGTGGGTATTCGATGGCGTCTCCGATGGCATAGATATCCGGATCGGATGTCTGGAGGTATTCATTCACCTGGATGCCACGTGCCGGTCCGATAGCCAACTGTGCATCGGCTGCCAGCTTCGTATTCGGACGTACTCCGATAGACAGAAGGATGAGTTCGGCCTCGATTTTTTCGCCCGAGTCAAGCGAAGCAGACAGTACTTCTCCCTGTCTTTCGATGCTTTTCACCGCTTTTCCCAGATAGAGACCGATACCTTTTTCTTGCAGGTGGGCATGAACGATCGTTGCCATCGAGAAATCCACCGGTGCCATTACCTGTGGAGCCATCTCAACGACATTGACGGCAATGCCCAGCGCATGTAGGTTTTCGGCCATTTCCAAGCCGATAAATCCACCTCCTACTACGATGGCACGCTTGACCTTGTGGGTGTCCAAATAACTTTTAATGGCATCCGTATCCTCCACATTGCGCAGTGTGAAGACTCCCGGGCTGTCTACCCCCGGCAGTGGAGGGACAAAAGGCAAGGCTCCGGGGGAAAGCAGCAATTTGTCATAGTGCTCGCTATATTCTCTGCCATTGGCTTCGCGCACTCTTATCTGCTTGTTGGATCGGTCGATGGACAGTACTTCACTCTGTACCCGAATATCCAGATTCAGTAGTTGGCCGAATTTTTCGGGTGTCTGCACGAAAAGATTTTCTCTCTCTTTGATTACCCCACCTATATAATACGGCAGGCCGCAGTTGGCATACGATATATTCTGTCCTTTCTCGAACAGGATGATTTCTGCTTTTTCGTCTATTCTCCTTAGTCTGGCTGCTGCTGTAGCTCCTCCGGCTACCCCGCCTACGATTACGTATCTCATACTGATTACTCTTTTTTTGTTCGTTTTCTGTCGCAAACATACAAATAATTTCTATTGGAAAATATATTCTGATGAAAATATATAGGCGAAAACTCGAAAACGTATAATAGAGAAGAGAGTGCGAGCTGGATAGAGACGGCCAAGTGGCAATTCCAAGGTGGTATGATTTGTGCCTAAGTAAGGCTCGATCGCCGTATAGTTTCCCATGCGGGGAGGGGGTATAATGCTTTATTATTGCTCGGTGTATCAGATTCTACAAGCTGTGCTGTTTGAGAAATACGCGCCTAAAATGCTTCGACTGTGGCGCGTGTTTTCTGAAAATGCGGAGCGAGAATTTTTTCGTTCTCGTGCGTAAATTTTTTGCTTCTCGAACCAAAACAAAAAAAATCTCGCGCCACCTTTTCAGGCGTCGCAAACGAGAAAATTCCCGCACGTAAACCAACCTGTTAGCCCCTCTCCTTAAACTTTTAAAGGCCGATTGAAGCCCCTTTTCTGGCTATTCCTTCTGTAATCTAAATGCTCTCTAATTCGACGTATACATTTAAGACGGATGTTGATTTTTGGATTTCTAAGTAGTAAAAAGCAGGAAGCAAAAACTCCTAATAGACGTTTAACAGAAGAGAAGAGCAATGGCCGAGAAATTGGAGATAAGATGTCTGGAAATAGGAATTTCAGCATACTCTTTCTGTAATGCCCTGTGTTGCGCTTGCATTTGGATAGTACCGGTGGCTAGTTTAAGATGACCTTTGATCTCATCGTGTTCTGAGAGATTTTTCGGGAACGAACCTATGGGTGCTAAGAACCGCGGTATCCGATCCAGCGATTATTTTCTCTCTATGATTTAATAATCAATGGGATGAAATCGGAGTCCCCCGGAAAAAACATTACTGCTGTGTGGCTCAAAACACTATCTGTTTCATTGGTCAATACTGTTATGTCACTATGCTATTGTGCTTTTCTTGTTTGTTTTCTCTACGTATAAACACGTAGTGACGAACAAATTATTGTCATAATTAATTTTTAGTATGGAAAATTTGTTTTACTTTGCTATAGGTAAAAGGAGGTGCAGAATTATGCGACTTCTCTTTTTTTGTGTTCTTTACCTTTTTATTCTCTGAATGCAGGCTCTTGTCGAGAATTTGTGGGTAAAGCACTATAGATAAAGTTTGATGGAATATTGTTTTAGACATTATGAGGCCGATACTAGTGCGGTTTCTTATGTCGCTCCCGAGGGGGCGATATATTTTAGTTCTGTAAATTCTGTAAAGGAGGTCGATCTTCTTTGATAGGATACCCTTGCAGTGTGGCTCAGCCTACCGCTTCAGAGCGGATAGATTGTAGATCTTAGATGTGTGAAATATGTAAAGTCGATATCGGATTAATGTTCAGAACTTTTTCTGTCTGGATTCTTTTGTTGTTTAGTGTTCTTAATAATAATCATTCTTTAAACAATTAGCTTATGAAGTTAAACAAGATGTTTTTGGTTGGGGTAATGCTCTCGTTGGGCTTTGCTTCATGTAGCAAGGAAGGTAATGGTCCATCACCTGATAACTCTTCTGTTGCAGATACTCACATGTCTGTTTCTATGTCATTGCCTCAGCACAATCGTGCCGGCGACAATGACTACAATCATGTAGGTGAGTACGGAGGTATAGACAAGATCAATGATTTGACAGTCTATGTTGTGGGTGATGGCAAGATTGATGTNGCCGGCGACAATGACTACAATCATGTAGGTGAGTACGGAGGTATAGACAAGATCAATGATTTGACAGTCTATGTTGTGGGTGATGGCAAGATTGATGTCAGAAAGCTTTCTGCAGCAGATCTGCAAGTAAATCAGGGAGCCAATACGACGATTGTGACAGCACCTTTCCAGGTAAAAAGTGGTGAAAAGACTGTCTATGCTGTTGTTAATATCACTCCTAAGGTGGAAGAGGCTCTTAATGCCGCGACCAATGCTGCTGACCTCAAGGTGGCATATGAGGCGGCCTATGCAGCATTTTCTGATACCGGCAGTGAGATTGCTACGCTGGTTCTCGGTCCGAATCAGGAAAAAAAGGATCAGATGATTATGTCTGGTAAGCCTGTAGTGCAGACTATTTTGCCTAATGTGAGTGCTGCCAATGCTCCTGCGCAGAACAAGGTTTCTATAGTCGTTAAGCGTGCTGCGATACGTGCGTCAATGACCATTACTCAGCAGCCCGTAGATGGTGCTTATGAAATCAAGGCCCTTCGTCCGGGTAATGTNTATAGTCGTTAAGCGTGCTGCGATACGTGCGTCAATGACCATTACTCAGCAGCCCGTAGATGGTGCTTATGAAATCAAGGCCCTTCGTCCGGGTAATGTAGAGGTTGTCATCGCTACGGTTTCCGAACTGAAGTGGTCGGTAGCTCAGTACGAAAAGAAGTACTACCTGCAGCAGAAAGATGACGCACTCTCTCCCGCAGCTTCTTTTGTGCCTGCAAGTACCGATGAGTATAATGGGGCTAATGGTGCCATGAAGCACTATGACTATTCTCAGTTGGCCAATAGAATTGATGTTTACCAGCTGAATGCTCCATATTCTGTGACAGATGTCCCCACTGTGCCTTATAAGTATGTCTCAGAGACCACTCATGCCGACAATGATTACAGAAAAGGTAATACGACTTATATCCTCGTAAAGGGTAAGCTGAAGCCTGNTGTGCCTTATAAGTATGTCTCAGAGACCACTCATGCCGACAATGATTACAGAAAAGGTAATACGACTTATATCCTCGTAAAGGGTAAGCTGAAGCCTGTCGCTGCCATGTGGGCTGAAGGAGAGCAAGCTGCATATCAAGAGGGTAATGACCTCTTCTTGGGTCTTGTAACCGGTAAGTTCTATGCAAGTGAAGCCAATGCAAATGCTGCTAACCCCGCTTCTGGCGGTGTGGGTAATCCTCGAGTAGTGACTTACAAAGGAGCAGCAGTTTATTACTATGCCTGGTTGAACCCGAACACGTTGGATCCTACGACCTGGACTATGTCTCCTGCTCGTCGTAACAATATCTACAACGTGAATATCTCTAAGTTCCGCAACATCGGTCTTTCCGGTAATCCATTTGTTCCTACGGATCCTGATCCGAACAACCCGGATACTCCTGATAATCCTGATACTCCGGACCCCGAAGACCCTGACACTCCGAATCCAGAAGAGCCCCTGCCGGTTCAGAAGACATACATGGTTGTGGACGTGACAGTGACACCTTGGACGTTGCATAACTATGATATCGAGTTCTAAGAGGTAGAAGCGATTTGTTTTATCAGGAAGGGGAGGGATTTCTCCTGAAGATTGTCTCTTTCGGGAGTATCTCTCTCCCTCTTCTTTTATTTGTTCTAATAACTATTACAATAGTAAGCATATGGATATTCGCAAACTGTTTTTTGCTTTGCCGGTCGTTCTCGCCGTGTTGGGAAGTTTGGCTTCATGTGATAAGATGATTTATGACAATTATGATGATTGTCCCAGAGGAGTTTATGTCAACTTCTATTCCCAAACGGAATGTGCTGAAAGTCCTTCTTATCCGGAGGAGATAGGTCGCTTGAATGTCTATGCTTTCGATCGGAATGATATTCTTCGCAGCGCTAATTTGTTTGAAAAAGTCCGTCTGTCCGAAACGAACGAATGGCTTGTACCCTTAAAAGAAAACGGCTTGTACACGATTTTGGCCTGGGGGAATATCGGTGATCATTATAATTTAGGCGATATTAAGGTTGGCGAAACAACCAAGCAGGAGATCTTGATGCGCTTGAAACAGGAGGGGAAATGGGCTACCAATATAGATGGGACGACCCTGTGGTATGCGACGAGTCCTGTTGTTGAACTGAAAGACATGGAAGAAGCCGGTGATCAGTACGTGCGTACGAGAGCCAATTTCCGTGAGTATACTAATCGTGTGACGGTGACGATTGACAGTCTTCCTGAACCGGAAGACTATGTAATTCATTTGGCTTCGAGCAATGGTTCCTATCGCTTCGATGGGCGAGTTGCCAAATCAGACTCCACCTACTATCCTGGTGAAACCAAAGTCGTAGGTGATAGTACATGCCGCGCTTTCTTCACAACCTTGAAGTTGGAGAGTGGGCATGAAAACACCCTTTCTGTAATTCATAAGCCGACGGGACGAGAAATGTTCCGCACCGACCTTGTGGGTGTTATCCTTTCGAGCCAGTATGCCCAGAATATTAACTTACGCTGTTTGAACGACTTTGATGTAAGATTAGTGGCACACCATTGTAATTGTCCTGATGCTACTTATGTCATTGTTGAGGTATGGGTTAATGATTGGCTGGTGCATAGCTATGACATAGAACTTTAAAGAGACAACCAAGGGCTGAGAGCTTTTCCTCTGGATCCACATCTCTTCCCCAAGACAACGATTATAAAGGAGGTCTGATCTTTGGTGTCCGAATCTGCTAATTTCAGATTCCGCTACTCAGTTCGAATAAAAAGACAAGAAGGTTCTGAAACAGAGGGGAGAATCTTTCTCTCTTACAACTATAATATCTGGAATATGATGCTAATTAAAATGAGATATATTGCGTTTGCCGCCTTTGTATCCGTTCTTTTCGGATGCAATAAGGGGGTTGAGCCGCAGCCAGATACACAGCCGGATGTCTATTTGGCTGTTACTGCTAGAGCCGCGCATACGAATGGCGAAGAATCCATTAATATGGATATGGAGGATTTTGAAGACCGTGTGCACAGTCTCTCCATGTTAGTGTTTGATTCGGGAACCGGAAATAAGATAGCCGAGCATTTTACCACGACGATCGAAAGTGGAGTGGCTTCTTACGCCTTTACGACAAAATTGACACCCGGACAACGTGATTTCTTCTTTATAGCCAATATGCCGGGTTCTCAAGCAGCAATGAGTGCTATTGCCAACAAGACCGATATGCACAACTTTATGAATCAAGTTCGCGAATTGGCTGCTACTCATTATTTGGAAGCAACCGATAATAGCGGTTTTCCGATGGCGCGCGAGTACAGGAATCAGACTGTTGCTATAGGAGGTACCCCCTCTAATCCAATGCCATTCAAACCGAATGGAGAAGAAAATGTTAAATTGATCCGTGTTGTTGGTAAGTTGGAGATTAATCTAACAGTAGGTATAGACAACCTTGAGAAGGTAGAGCTTTTCAATGCCAACAGGCATTTCTCTCTGTCGTCTATCCAAACCCCACCTACTCAATACTTTGGTCCGATAGAAATGAGGCGGGTACAAAATGCGAATACATTTTTAGCCTATATGCCTGAGGCAATTGTTGAACCAACGAATTGGTGGGGAAATACCGGAGATATTGAAAACAAGCCTATCAATTTTTTCCGTATTACGACTAAGGGTGGAATAATGTATGATGTGCCTATTATAACACATGACAATGCTATCCCGGGCGGTCAGTATCTGCCTTTTGCCAAGGCTGAGCTGTCACAGAAGCCGGACTACACGATCTATCGGAACCATCACTATAAGTATCAGGTGAAGAATTTGCCGGATAAGATCGAGGTGAAATATTCTATTTCGGACTGGAATGTAGTGACCAACGACACATACATGGGATACGGATATAATGTGGAGGTGGATGATGAAGGCAATATTACTATTACCAATACGATTCCGAATTGTGATCCCCATATTGTTAGACTGAAGGCTCAGAATGGAGCATATTTCGGAACAGATGCTACCCATACTATGGTTGAGTTTTCCCAATTAGCAGACGGAGCCACTCAGACCTTCAAAGTAAATAAGGATGCCGTACCTGTTGGCTCTGCCTATTTGGAGGTTTATTACAACCAAGTTCCGGGGACAGCAGGAGCCGGTCCCGATAAAGTTTTCATCAAGAAATAGATAGACTTATGAAAAAATATTTGCTTTATGCCTTGTTCCTAACGAACTTCATGTTCGTTTCCTGTTCAAAGAACAACTCGGATGAGCCAGCAGAAGACAAGCGCATTGAAATATCTTTACGAGTGGATGATTTCACTAAATCCGGTGAGGCCTTTCGCACAATCGAGAGAAATCAGGGAAGCGATGCCGAGCGCATCATCAAGAATCTCTATCTTTTTCTTTTCGACAATAATGGAACCAATCCAGTCAGGTACTATATCGATGGAAGCACGTTTGCCGGAGGTACGTGGAATCCGGTGGAAATGAAAGTGAAGTTGGATATGACACAGAATCAAGCCGGTTTGCGCCGGGTGTATGTTGTGGCCAACGTGGATAATACGATTAAAACAGCACTTGATGTCATAACCACAGAAAATGGGTTGCAGAATGTAAAGAAGACAATTTCACAGCCATGGTCTTTGAATATGGCCTCTCCTTTCTTGATGTCNGCACTTGATGTCATAACCACAGAAAATGGGTTGCAGAATGTAAAGAAGACAATTTCACAGCCATGGTCTTTGAATATGGCCTCTCCTTTCTTGATGTCTGGAAATAAAACCCATGATTTTACGACCGATTATCTGTTGGATAATGTTCAGCTTGTGCGTGCTGTTGCCAAGATAGAGCTCAATATTACTTTAAGCGAGAAATTTCAGACACTGCCTGCTGCCAACGGAGGTAATTTAGCTGACTACAGGTATAGATATGTGAATTTCGACAAGGATACCTATGTGGTAAAACCCCTGCCCACGAAGCCAGATAATCCGGTTAGCTCCAATGATGGCGCATGGCCGCAGATCGCCGGGTGGATGCCTTGGGGTACATCTTTGAATGTGAGCCCGGCTCCCGATGCCGGCAGNGATAATCCGGTTAGCTCCAATGATGGCGCATGGCCGCAGATCGCCGGGTGGATGCCTTGGGGTACATCTTTGAATGTGAGCCCGGCTCCCGATGCCGGCAGTGGATATACGATGGATTCGGCGGGTAAGATTACGAGTTTGCGGATTATTACTTACTTGAATGAGCGAGATACGAAAGGGGCAGCTGTAGAGGTCGCATTGCCTCGTGTGGATGATGGAGAGCTTCCTCCTCCCGAATTCGGGCCTGAACTTTATCGTTTGCCTTTGCCCGAGAAGGTCTTGAGAAACCATTGGTATAAGTATGANGTGGATGATGGAGAGCTTCCTCCTCCCGAATTCGGGCCTGAACTTTATCGTTTGCCTTTGCCCGAGAAGGTCTTGAGAAACCATTGGTATAAGTATGATATAACTATCTGATAGATGTTTCTATTCAGACGTTGTTATTATTAATTCAGAATCTGGTCGGTTGTGGAGGTCATCAAAAGACTCACATTAATTTTCTGATGGTAACAATGCTGGAGGAATTTCATAACTAAAGAAGAATGATGAAAATGTTTGCAAAAAAACTACTGAATATAGTCTTTGTTATATGTGCTGTATTCACATTAGCATTATACGAAGACCTTTATGCGCAGGTGACTTTCCCGACTCATTCGCCGGCTGCTACTTCTTCGATTGCCGTATGCTCCGGGGAGGAAGCTATAGTGATTGATTTTACAATTCTCAATGCAACTTCAACCGGTGTTGAAGTAAAGGTCAAGTTAGCCGACGGTATCGAATACGTGCCGGGCGGAACGACTATTGTTAGTACGACCCCGGCAGCCAATGCATTGTCTTTTGAGGAAGTTACAACGGATCTCAATGAGCCTATCATCAAGCTTAAGTCTGCCGATGGTAATGACGAAATTGAGGCAGGGACAGAGGTTTCTCTTTCTGTAAAGAGGTGGGCAACTTGTAAGGCCTGGAGCAATGTGATTACTTTGGCAGGTACCGGATTTACATTCAAAGACAATGTCACGATCACGGTCAATGGACAAAGTGCAAGTAAGGAGTCCAATACGTACTCCGTCAAATTTCCGAATCTTTCGATCTCGCAGCCAGCTCCCCAGAACAACAAACAGCTCGGAGAGACCATAACTAGAGATTTTACGGTGACTAACGGTTCGGCCAATCCTGCAAAAAACATTTATTTGTCTATTGATTATGGTAATTCTGTTTATTTCTCCGCTCCGGGAGAAATGAAACTCCAAGCTAAAGTTGGTACTGCAGGTGCATATGTCGATCTTACTCCTTCATCCACTAACGGTAACGTACGTACATATACCCTTTCCGGTACGCTTTTGGGGGATGACTCGGAGCTCACCAATGGAGAAATAATATATTTCAAAGAAACTTTTAAACTCAAGACCTGTGCCCCTTCAACCGTGTATAGCTTAGGGTGGGGATGCAGTGTGGAAAGTCAGTGCGAGGTAAAAACTACCACTGCCACGATTACGATGGCAGCCGGTGTGGCAAATATATCAGAGTATACTCTTACCGGTCCGAACTATCATGATGCAAGTTTTTCGATATGTGAGCCATTCACGCTTACCTACACCTGTAAAAATACAGGTACCGGTGGAACAATGGGTGCTGCATATGATATAAACGTGATTGGTAAAAATTACACCGGTCCCGGGCCATTCACACTACACGAATTCGTTAAAATCGAGATTGGTTCCGCTGGGCAAGTTGTGCCTAACTCAGTCACAAATGGCTCGGAGCTTGACTTGCGTTTTGAAAATCATTTTACGACAGATCCTGATGGTCCCGGTGTGGGTTTGGATGACGTAGATGGCGATGGATACTTCGATGATCTGCCTGTCGGTGCTACCTTGACATTGAAATATACGGTGAGAGTCAAATGCGATAGTTTTACTGCTTGTAATAACAATCAAAACCTTAGGGATAAAGGATTGTTTACAAGGGTGATTTATCGTACGGCCTGCGACAAATCTACGTGGGTAGTTCCGGCAGTCTATACGAATATGGGGGTCTATAATTTGTACTTAGCTCGGGAATCTGTTGTAGATGCTTCTTATATACCGGTCAATATTGAGAAGAATAAGCCTTTCGATATGAGAATTATGCCAACTTACTATAGTATAGCTAGCTCATATAATATTTCTGGTTCTAATCAAAATACTCGTTATGTAGTCGAGATAGATATTCCAGCTGGTTTGACCATGCCGCCGAATTCCAGTATTAAGTGGTCAAAGTTAAGTGAGCATGTGTCTCCAGATGGAGAGTTTGGTTATGATCCTCCTGTAGCTATTCCTGATGGAAATATCACCATCACCGGTAATAAGATGACCATTGTATCTCCGGACCATAGGAGAGGGTTTGTTACGCTATCGGGCCTGAGGTTTGACTGTACCAACAATCCCACGATGAAAATCTCTTACAATTATAGGGAGGTGTTCAATTATGTCCATTTCCCGGATTGTATTTGTCCCGCAGGCCCTCTTATTTGTGGTACGTTTGTTCGTAATGTCTTGGGCTGTAGTCCTCCGTGTCCGGCTGGTCCGTCTACCGGAAGCCCGGTTGTGGAGCGTGAAGACAATTCGCTCGGGTGGACGGATTATAAAATGACAGCTCGTCAGAGTCGTGATAAAATATCTGCATATGACTTGGCCAAAGCTCTTTATATGGATGAGATACGGCTGAGTGCTACCGGAACGCAGCACGGTCCTGCCACTACGTTGGGGGCACGTTTCTTGTTGAAGTTAGGCAAAAAGAATGATCAGACTTTGACGCCACTGTCAGCCGACATTAAGATTAAGAGAGGTCAGGCAGAACTCGTTTCGATTACCGGACACACTGTGTTTAATACGAAAATAGTCGGTTCTGATCAGCAAATCGACTGGGATTTCACTTCTGTACTCCCTGAAGGAGGTCTTTTAGGTGGTGATACATTTGAAGTAGTAACACATTATCGTGTTACTTCCGAGTATGGCTACGGTGTTGATACGCAAGTCGGTAAACAATGGTTCTTCTATAATTCCAATACGAATCCTGTGTGGAATACAGCCACCCCCGTTACCTGTCTTACTTTGGTGCCAGAAGTGTACATTATGGGTACTTACATTGTTAATGGTATAAATCCCCACTATGTAAGTGAGTGTAAACCGGCAGAGCTTGGTTTTGTCAGCAACAACTACGCTCGTCGTTTCTCTTCAGGTGCTTTTCGATATGAGAATGAGTATCGTCCGGGTATAAAACTTAAGAATATTTATATTAAGCTGCCTAAATCATACAGCTTGAATCGGGTGTCTTATCGTAACCATCGGAATACGACTGTAACGTCGAATGTTCCTTATGAACCGCTTGTTCAAGAGGGCGTGGTATCTCAAGGAGAACACAATATCTATAAATATCCGATCCCTGATAATGAGAAAGCTCATATGAATATAACGGTGGAGAATATTTATGGAGCAGGCCTGAAGGTCGATGTTACCGCAACTTGTGCATCGTCGGATATAGACCAAGCATATGATAAAATATCCTATTATTTGGATTATGTAGACTATTATTATTACGCTGTTGAGCAACCTACGATACCGGCTAATCTTGATATCGCAGCTCCAATCAACTCTGATAATAATGGTAATTATTTGGTTGATGGTCTGAATCTCTATAATATCTCTTTGAGATACAGTAAGAAGCCGGCCATCAATCTTGTAAATCAGTCGGGGGAAGTTGAGCTTGTGGGCAAAACAGGAGAGTGGAGGCTTCGTGTCAACAATCCTTCTGTTTCCAAAGCTCCTTATGTTTGGCTGGCATTGCCTACCACTCCCGGTCTTACTGTCAAGGAGGTAGTTACTTCTGAAGGAGTAGCAGTCCTCTCTACCGATTATTCCGGGGGGAAAATGTACCGCTTGTCTCAAGAGGGTATCGCAGCGGGGACAGCTCTTGACTATACGATCAAGTTCTCCTACACAGGCTGTTCTCCCATTACGCTCAAGGCAATGGGCGGCTGGAACTGTAGTACTTATCCCGAGAGCCCCGATGACTATGTTTGTAATGCGCAGGCTGTCGACTTGAAGCTGAAGCCCCTTGTGGCCGCCATGGAGCTTACGGAAGTAAAAGTCCCCAATGCAGCAGAGGCTACCACGCTTTGTAATACGCTCGAATATGTTTATAGTATTCAGTCTACGGACAATGCCAGCGTCTTTAGTCCCTCGTTCAGTATTTTCCCGGAGCTGGGGTTGGTGGTAACACCCAATGAGATTAAAGTTGAATATCCAGCCAATTCGGGTGATTGGCAAACCATTTCGGTTGAAGGCAATAAGGCCGATTTGATGAAGCATCCGGCTTTGGCCGCAATCGGTTATCTGAAGGGGTTGCAGGAAGCCGGCAATGATGTCAATAAGCGAAAGATCGTTGTCAAGTTCTTTATCAAGACCCAATGCGAATTTGTGTCGGGTCGAAACTTTAAGGTAAGAGCGAACGGACTGAATGCTTGTAACCTGAATGCCAAGGGGTCGGGTCTGGCGGTCAGTACGCCTCCCATCAATATCCAGGGTGCGGAGCTGCCTTACTCGACTTCGGCTGCCACTCAGCTGGTTGCGACTTCGGTAGATGCTTCCGATTGTAAGGCTCCCAAGAGGCTGAAAGTTGTGCAAACGATTGTCGGAGGGACGACAACCCCCAATGCCTATCTCGAAGTGACTGTACCTGTGGGCTTTAAGTATGTTCCGGGTTCTTATGCTCCGGACAATACGGTTGCCGGAGGTGCAAATGCCATGCCTGCCGGCTCTGAGACCGTAACGACTACAGCCAATGGTGAGGACAAGATAAAGGTTATGGTCAAAGGCGGCTTGACGCCGGGTATGTCATTTGCCTATACATTGGATATCCGGGAAAACGATGATAATCCGCCTATTTGTGGAAAGCATGTTCTCGAAATAGTCAATGTCGAGAAGATCCCGGGTTTGTACTGTGAAGGCGTTCAGTGTGCCGAAACACTGGTTGCTACCGGCACCAACAAGTTTGAATTCCAATTAGACAAGCCCTATTTGGCCATTACGGTTATTTCTGCTGTCTCTTCGTACAGCGGTGGTAAGGAGAATCTTACTATTGAGTATAAGGTCAGCAATACATCGGCCACTCAGCCACTGAAGCCGGGTGCCATTGTAACGCTCTTCAGCGATAAGGATAACAATCAAGTGTTCTCTGCCGGAGATGTTGCTGTTGCGACACAGGTGTTGGGGGCAGAAATAACCGATACCACGCCTCTTACGCAGACTCTGAAAGTAAAAGGGGTCGAGTCCTCCCTTACGGGCAATTTGGTCCTTACGATACTGCCCAAAGACGGCTGCTACTGTGAGATCAAATCCCCTATGGTCACGTTAACCCATCTTCCTTCGAATTACTGGATTGGAGGAACTGTAGGTAAGCCTAACGAATGGAAAGAGCCTAACAACTGGACTAACAACAGTGTTCCCGATGCGGCAGAGGATGTTGAATTCGCCACCGAGGTGAATAATCCGACAGATCCGAATAATCCGAAGTCTGGCCCGGCGAAAGAGAACCTGCATTTGGATGATCTCTCTCAGAATGGAACGGGAGGTCGCGTAATCGGAAACCTGATCAATGATTCGGACAAGGATTTGGTCATTACAACAGGGAATCAATTGACGATCAACGGCGTGGTATCTGATAACAATTCGAATGCCGGTACGATCGTCGTGAAATCCGCCCCTGGCAAACCGACTGGTACCCTGATATTTACGAATCCGGGCGATAATCAGAATGTAGGAGGGACTGTCGAGTTTTACAATCAGGGATATGATTGTGCAGACTGTGGTATGTATCGCAGGAGCTGGCAGTATTTTGGGATCCCTGTTAATGAATCCCTATTCCCATACAATGATGTTTTAGGAAATGAAACCGTGAACCAATGGGTTGAGCCTTTCAATGGGGATAAGTGGCGCCCTGCCCCTTATGCACCTGATACAAAGCTTCAGAAGTTCAAGGGCTACCAGATCACGAATGACGTGCAGGCACAGCCTACGGGAGTTTACAGCTTCAAGGGTATAATTTGCGTATGTGACGCCTTCCTTAACCTGACTCGTACGCCGAATGTGAACTACTCCGGATCTAACTTGGTCGGTAACTCCTATACGGCAGCCATCGACATCAAGCAGGGTATTGTCTTCCCGCCGGAAGTCGAGCAGACGGTGTATCTGTTCAACACGGGAACACGTGACCAGTGGCGCAAGCTCAATGGAAGCACAGTTTCGGGTTATCAAGCCGGTCAGTACCTCTCGGTACCGAAGAATACAGCGGGTCAGAACAATCTTCCGGATCGTATTCCATCGATGCATTCCTTCTTGTTGAAGATGCAGAACGGAGCCTCTTGTACGTTGCAGATCTTATATGATAAGCTGCTCAAGAACACGACGGTGAACAACGGTAATGGCGATCAGATCGCATGGCGATCCGGCAAGTCCGGATCGGCAAATATGCCTTCTCTTGTGATGGATGTTCTTGGCAACGAGTCGGCCGACCGCTTGTGGATCTTTACCGAATCGGGTCTGACATTCGGGTTCGACAACGGCTGGGATGGTCGCAAGCTGCCGGAGAAGGGACTTTCACAGCTTTATGCGCTGTCGGACATCGGCAATGATAAATTCCAGGTGGCAGCTGTTCCGGAATTGAACAACCAGTTGATCGGCTTCGATGCAGATAAGGATGGTCAATACACGTTGGAGTTTGCCCTGTCTGAACATTTTTCGAAAGGAGCAGTTTACCTTCACGATCTTCAGACCGAAGCTAAGCACCGTATAACCAATTCCACTTCGTATTCCTTCGCAGCCAAACGAGGAGATTCGGGTGCACGATTCCGACTCTCGTTTGATGAGAACGGGGATGATTCGGAAGAAATGTCTGTTGTGGTCGGTACGGTTGGGAAGCGAATAGTTGTTACCAACAACAGTGCCCATGACTATACAGTACACGTTTACACGGCTGATGGTAAGCTATTGTTCCGTCAGGAAGTAAAATCCGGCGGTAAGTCTATGACGGAGCCTCTGATCGATGGAGCCTACGTTGTCAGTCTGCAAAGTCCTACTACAGCTACTGACGTAAGGAAGGTAATCGTTAACTGATGAGTAAAAATCAAAGCACCGTTGTAACGATGAGATTGCTCGTTGCATATCCAATTACATCGGACTTGATACATCTCTCTAAATGTTAGTAAGAGGGGGTTGTGAAGTAAAGTATTTTCCAACCCCCTCTTAACATCCTTACTCTACCGTTAAAATCTCTTTGTTTCAAATTTCAATGGGTAATTTGGATTTATTATCTAAAAAGACCAGTTTTTTGTGGAGACAAAAAGGATTGTTCGTAGTAGGCATTGCTAATACGAATAATGAATCTTATGTTTCGTAACCTACGTTTTCTAAATGGATAAGGTTTCTGACTCATTTTTTTTGTGCACCTTTGTGTAAAGAAGGGGCTGACTCTCATTCTGTAGTGTTATTGTGTCTTGATATTAAATAATTTCTCGAAAAAAAGTGCATGTTGGCATGCAAGTAATTAAAGTGTAAGATAAAGGAAGCGTATGAAGAAGAATTTGATTTTCTTGGTGTTGTTTTTGAGCGGACTGTTTGCTGCATCTGCTCAGCGCGTGGCTCTTAAGAATAATTTGCTTTATGATGCAACGCTAACCCCCAACTTGGCCTTGGAAATAGGTGTAGGCCCTAAAATGACTGTAGACCTCTTGGGAGGAGTAAACCCTTTCAAGATCAGCGATGATCATTATTGGAAGCATTGGCTTGCCCAGCCGGAATTGCGTTATTGGTTCTGTGAGAAATTCAATGGAGTGTTTATCGGACTTCATGGTCATGTCGGTCAAATGAATATCGCAGGAATATCAGTTCCTCCTGTTGGCTCCATTCATCCTAAGAGTGACTTCGACGATGCCAAGTATCATCGTTATCAAGGATGGTTCTATGGTGGTGGAATCAGTATAGGCCGTCAGTGGATCTTGGGCAATCATTGGAATCTGGAAGCAAGTATCGGTGGTGGCTATATTCACTTCGACTATGACAAGTATCAGTGTGTAGAGTGTGGGAAGAAAGTTGGTGTTGACAAGAAGGCCGATTACTTTGGCCTGACGCGAGCCACTCTTTCGTTAATCTATCTGTTTAAGTAATTCCTAATAAATGAACTCTCAAAAAAAGAGGCTTTTAATATGAAAAGAATACAACTAACTCTTATCGCTCTCTTCGCCGCTGTTGCCAGTTTGGTCGCTCAAAATGCTTACGAAGGAGCAATTTCATATAAAATTTCGTTGGACAAAACCGGAAATAAGGTCGCACTAAATGGTGTGGCAGATATGAGTGGTTTGAAGCTCAAGAGCACTCAGATGATCATTGTTACGCCTATTCTTCGTTCAGAAGATGGTACGAGCCGAGTGGAATTTCCTTCGGTAGTCATTACAGGTCGCAATCGAACAAAAGCTCTCAAGCGTGAAATCGCATTTAGTTCGGCTTTGCCCCAAGCAAAAAATGCAGCCCAATACATTCGCCGCCACAATGGGAAGAGCGAGCAGTTTGCTTTCATGGGAGAGCATGCTTATGCTCCCTGGATGATGCATGCCAAATTTGTAGTTCGCGAAGAGGTGCGAGGTTGTGCCAAGTGTCCCGTTGGTCTGGCAGACGTTGCTGTGCCTTTCGAACCTTTGTTCAATCCTGCGGAAGCTCCTTATCTGTTGGCTGAGGTTACCCCGGCCGAAGAAGTGGAAAAGCAGCGAGAGTCCAGCTTCGATGCTTATATCAATTTCAAAGTCAATAAGGCAGATGTCCTTCCTGAATACCGTAACAATAAGGCGGAGTTAGAGAAAATCAGAGAATTTGTAAGCACTGTGAAGGCTAATCCTAACTATTCGGTCAATAAAATGATCATCGAAGGATTTGCTTCTCCCGAGGCTTCAATAGCCCACAATAAGGCTTTGTCTGAGCGTCGTGCCAAAAGGCTTGCAGAAGAATTGGTGCGCAAGTATGGCAAAACGTTGCCGAATATAACCACTAAGTTCGGCGGTGAAGACTGGAAAGGGCTGAAACTGGCTATCGAAAAGAGCGATATAGCCGATCGTGATCGCGTACTGGAGATAATCAACTCCGATAAATATGCCGATGATGATGCACGTGAGCAGGCTCTGAAGCAACTTTCGTCTTATCGTCATATCTTGGATCAGATCTATCCGAATTTGCGTCGCAATACGATAACCATGGGATATATCGTTCGCGATTATACGCTCGAAGAGGCTCGCGCAATCATTAAGACTGCTCCGAAAGAACTTAGTGAGGCCGAAATGTACCGTGTGGCAATGTCTTATCCCAAGGGAGACCAAGAGCGTTTGTTTGCTCTGAATACGACCCTGAAGTATTTCCCTGAAAGTGTAACGGGCCGAATCAATTTGGCTGTGGCCGCTTTTGAAGGTGGAGATGCTCAGCAGGCAATTGCTCTGTTGAGTCCGATTCAGACAGAAAAGGGTGTAAGCAATATCCTTGGAGCTGCTTATGCTCGTACGGGAGATTTTGCTCGTGCCGAAACCTTCTTCCGTAAGGCGGTTGCAGAAGGAGATACAAATGCGCAGCGCAACCTTGATATGTTGCTTGGCAAAAAATAAGTGGAGTTTTCCATATTGATTATTAAGGTGCACCGGGACTTCTGTTTCGGTGCACTTTTTTTGTGGCAAATCGAGTCTGCGTACAGAGATGTGTTTTGTGTGCCAAAAAACTTTTCAACAACGAAGACGAGTTTGGAATCATTCCAAATAAGCGACTCTATGAAAGCCGAATTCAAGGAGAAAATGATGCTGTGATGAACTTTTTTGGATCGGAAGCTCTTTTTCGTCAGGTCGAAGAGCAATCCATATACAAATCATTTTCAATTTATATATAAACCGTTTCCCATTTATATATAAATCATTTTCAATAAATATACAGATCGAAAACGGTTTGTATATAAATCGCAGCCCCCTAAAGGCTTTCTCGTAAGGTGATAAAACAGAGGCACCCGTCCGATTCAAGAGGAAACCGGACGGGTGCCTTATGTCGTGAGGTTATCGGAAGATTATGGGGCTTTACACCTCATGGACACTGATCTCTTTTGTGAGCATGCTGTGACGGTATATGCCGGTATGGACAGGGTAGAATCCGTCCAAAGGCCGAAAGGAAGGAGAGAAAACAGAGTGCATATCTGTTGTCATTGAGTCGTTGGTAAACGTTAGTAAACTGGTTTTGTTCGATGGACCAACCCTTTTTGTGATATACAGGTGTCCGCATTCCTGTGGGGTCTCCTATCGCACTGCAAAAGTAGGAAAAAAGCCGACTCCGAAGATGCGAAGCTCTTGTCATTTCCTCGTCGCTGCTTTCGTTCGTGCTATGTACATACGAGACAAAAGACATAAAATGTTTGTAATGTCATCCTAAAGCGTTACTTTTGCAAAGTTTTTCATCTTACACGAAATGGCATCATCCGGAAGATACGTACTGAATCTCAAGTCGCTGCCACAAGGCAAGCACCGATTCGATTACGAATTGGATGATTCCTTTTTTGAGCAGTCCGGAAGTTACGATATTTTAGGCGGGACATTGGCTGCAAAGGTCGAAGTGGAACGCAATGGCGATGTCTTTAATTTTTGCATCGCGCTTGACGGAATTGTCAAGACTGCTTGTGACCGATGTCTCGATGAGGTGGAAATGCCGGTAAAAGAGGAAAATAAATTGGTGGTTCGTTTCGGCGATTCTTATCAAGAGTTGAGCGACGATCTGCTTGTAGTCCCTCTGTCGGAAGGTACATTGGATCTAAGCTCGCTTCTTTATGAGTATTCCGAATTGGCTATCCCGATGCAGCGTATGCATTCGGATGGAGAATGCGACCCCGAGATGATGAATCGAATGTCCGATCTGCTGGCGATAGATGCTGATGAAGCAACAGAAGAATCCGGTATGACCGCTCACGATTCGAGGTGGGATTCTCTTGGAAAACTATTGGAACAAAAAGAACAATTTAAATAAATAAAAATGGCACATCCTAAAAGAAGACAGTCCAAAACGAGAACCGCCAAGCGGAGAACTCATGACAAAGCCGCTATGCCGACTTTGGCCAAGTGCCCCAATTGTGGAGCATGGCACATCTATCACACAGTATGTGGTGATTGTGGCTACTACCGCGGTAAGTTGGCAATCGAAAAAGAAGTGGCAGTGTAAAATTGCTTGCCCTCGGTCGATGCCGGTCGCTTAGGCGGCAAGAACGAGCAAAAGAGTCCCTTAGACCTGTTCTTTGGGACTTTTTTTTTATTTTAGCGGCCACAAATAATCTTTTCCGGCGGGATATGGCCTTTGAAAAAGGCTGACGCCCGTCCATTATGCAACAAATTCAATTATGAATAAAATAAACGCGGCTATAACAGCCGTTGGGGCCTATCTCCCTGAAGATGTTATTACCAATGCCGATCTGGAAAAAATGGTTGATACCAATGACGAATGGATCATGACCCGTGTAGGCATCAAGGAGCGTCGGATCCTTCGAGACAAGGATAAAGGGGCTTCCTATCTGGCTATCCGTGCGGCACAAGACCTCTTCGACCGTCATGGTATCGATCCCAAGAGCATCGACGGCTTGATCCTTGCAACCAACTCGGGCGACTATCATTTCCCTTCCACGGCCAGCATCGTTGCTCATGAGATCGGCTGTGGCGACATCTTTACTTTCGATATGCAGGCGGCCTGTCCCACGTTTATTTATGCTCTTGAAGTGGGAGCCAATTTTATCCGTTCGGGACGTTACTCCAAGATCCTTGTGATCGCTACGGAGAAGATGACGGCTATTACGGATTATACTGATCGGGCTACTTGTCCGCTATTCGGGGATGGTGCCGGTTGTGTTTTGCTCGAGGCTACCGAAGAAGAAGTAGGCGTTATGGATGCGGTGCTGCACTCCAATGGTATCGGCAAAGATCATTTGATCATGAAGGCCGGTGGATCGGCATGTCCTCCTACACACGAAACGGTGGATAATCGTTGGCACTATGTGTATCAGGAAGGACAGGTAGTATTCAAGCATGCTGTCGTAGATATGTGCAACAGCTGTGTGGAGATCATGGAGCGCAACAATCTTTCGCACGATGATATTACTTGGGTAGTACCTCATCAGGCCAACCTCCGAATCATCGATGCCGTTGCCCGACGGATGGGAGTCCCATACGAGAAAGTGATGGTCAATATCGAGCGTTATGGCAATACCAGTTCGGCTACAATCCCCATTTGTCTGTGGGAGTGGGAGCATAAGTTGAAGAAAGGCGATGTTCTGGTCATGACCTCATTCGGTGCCGGCTTTACGTGGGGAGCTGTCTATGTCAAGTGGGCATACGATGGCAGCACGGTTCGTTGATCATACACAATAGAAACAGGGGGCTGCTTCGCCGCGAAGGCAAACAGCCCCTTATTCGTACATATAACAAAGCTTCGAAATGCAAGTAGGGGAGTCCGGTCACCGTTCGGGATTTGTCAATATCGTTGGAAACCCCAACGTTGGGAAAAGTACACTGATGAATCTGCTTGTCGGTGAGCGGATTTCTATCATTACCTCCAAGGCGCAGACCACCAGACATAGAATCATGGGGATTGTGAATACGCCGGAGATGCAAATCGTTTATTCCGATACACCGGGAGTACTTCGTCCCAATTACAAACTCCAACAGGAAATGCGGGAGTTCTCCGAATCTGCTCTCGGGGATGCCGATGTACTGGTTTATGTGACGGACGTGGTGGAGAAGGCTGATAAGAATGCTGATTTTCTCGCTCGCGTATCCCGAATGGAGTGCCCTGTACTTCTGGTCATCAACAAGATCGACCTGAGCAATCAGGAAGCATTGGAAAAACTGGTGGAAGAGTGGCGTAGCATATTGCCCAAAGCAGAGATTCACCCCATTTCGGCTACGAACAACTTCAATGTCGGGCTGCTGCAGAGACGCATCGAAAGCCTCATCCCACCCTCTCCTCCTTACTTCGAAAAAGATGCGCTCACGGACAAGCCGGCACGTTTTTTCGTTACGGAGATCATTCGTGAGAAGATCTTGCTGTACTACCAAAAAGAAATTCCCTATGCGGTGGAAGTGGTCGTGGAGGAATTCAAGGAGGAGAAGACCATTATCCGCATCAAGTCGCTGATCATCGTAGAGCGTAATTCTCAGAAAGGGATAATCATCGGCCCGAAAGGAGCGGCCATCAAACGTGTGGGGTCAATGGCCCGGCGCGATTTGGAGCGTTTCTTCGGAAAGAAAATCTTCTTGGAGATCTTTGTGAAGGTCGAAAAAGACTGGCGCAACAGGGATAATCTGCTTCGTGCCTTCGGCTATCAGTTGGATTAGTCCTTGGTCGGTCGTAGCATGACAAGCAACAATCAGAACGAAATCATAGAATAGAAATAGAGATATGGGAGCATTAGTCGCCATCGTAGGCCGTCCGAATGTGGGCAAGAGCACATTGTTCAACCGCCTTACCCAAAGCCGGCAAGCCATCGTAGCCGAAGAGGCCGGTACTACGCGCGATAGGCAGTACGGCCGGGTGCATTGGAACGGTCGGGAGTTTTCCATCGTCGATACCGGAGGCTGGGTGGTCAATTCGGAAGATGTTTTCGAGGAAGAAATCAATAAGCAAGTGTATATTGCTGTCGAGGAAGCAGATGTAGTCCTCTTCGTCGTAGACAACCAGACCGGAGTGACTTCCCTTGACGAACAAGTCGCCGAGATCCTGCGCCGAAGCAAAAAACCGGTTATAGTCGTAGCCAATAAGGTGGACAATACCGAAGATCATTATTCTGCTTCCGAATTCTATTCCTTTGGTTTGGGCGATCCTTACTGCGTTGCAGCTGTCAGCGGTTCGGGGACAGGCGATTTGCTCGACAGGGTGATGGAGCTATTGCCGGCAGAGAGCGGCCAATCGGACCTGGACGAAACACTCCCTCGAATAGCCATCGTAGGCCGTCCCAATGCAGGGAAAAGTTCCTTGCTGAATGCCTTCATCGGAGAGGACAGGCATATCGTGACGGATATAGCAGGCACGACAAGGGACTCTATATACACTAAGTACAATAAGTTCGGACTCAATTTTTACCTTGTCGATACCGCCGGTATTCGCAAAAGGGGTAAAGTGAATGAAGACCTGGAATACTACTCCGTTATTCGATCCATTCGTGCCATCGAAAACTCCGACGTATGTGTGCTGATGCTGGATGCCACACGAGGTGTGGAGTCGCAGGATCTGAATATCTTTCAGATTATCCAGCGCAATAGCAAGGGACTGGTCGTATGTATCAATAAGTGGGACTTGGTGGAAGATAAAAGTCAGGCCGTCATCAAGACGTTCGAGAATGCCATCCGGCAGCGTTTTGCTCCCTTCACGGATTTCCCCCTTCTCTTCATATCGGCTATGACCAAACAAAGGATCTTCAAAGTGTTGGAGACGGTCAATCAGGTCTATGCACGCCGCTCGACTCGTATTCCTACGCACAAGCTGAATGAAGTGATGCTGCCCATTATCGAGGCTACGCCGCCTCCTGCTACCAAGGGCAAATACATCAAAATAAAATATGTGATGCAGCTTCCGACGGCAGTGCCTTCATTTGCCTTTTTTGCCAATCTGCCCCAGTGGGTGAAAGAACCCTATAAGCGTTTTTTGGAGAATCAGATTCGTACCCACTGGGATTTTTGTGGTACTCCCATCAACATTTTTATCCGTGAGAAGTAGGGTTTGCCCCCTGCTCAATACGTTTAAGTCATTATAGAAGAATACAATGATATGGAATGGAAACGTTTTAGATTTCTGAACAATGTCGTCGGTTGGGGCGTTTTTGCAGTTGCAGCTATCGTCTATCTGATGACAATCGAGCCTACAGCCAGCCTGTGGGACTGTGCCGAGTTCATAGTCTGCGTAAACAAGTTGGAGATCGGTCATCCGCCCGGAGCACCCTTCTTCATGCTCGTCTATAATATTATATCGCATTTCACGAGCGATCCGTCACAGGTGGCATGGCTTGCCAATGCTACCAGTGCATTGGCCGGTGCCTTTACCATCCTGTTTTTGTTTTGGACGATTACCCACCTTGTCCGCCGCGTACTTGTACCGACAGTACGCAATGTATCCGGATTGGAAGAGCCGTCGAGGAAAATATCCGTCCCACGGGTAATCACGATCCTCGGCAGTGGAGTCGTTGGAGCCTTGGCCTATACGTTCAGCGATACGTTCTGGTTCAGTGCCGTCGAGGCTGAGGTATATGCATTGAGTTCTTTCTTTACGGCTGCCGTTTTCTGGCTGATGCTCAAGTGGGAGGAGCGTGCCGACAATCTACGCAGCGACCGCTGGCTCGTGTTGATCGCTTATCTTATGGGACTCAGCATCGGAGTGCACTTGCTCAATCTCCTCTGTATCCCTGCCATGGCTTTGGTGTATTACTATCGCCGTGCTTCCAAGCCCACAGGGAAGGGTGCCTTGTTGGCCCTTTTGGCTTCCTTCGCCCTTATCGGGGTGATGATGTTCGGTGTGATACAGGGTATCCCCAAGGTTGCCGGCGTATTCGATGTCTTCGCCGTCAATACTCTTGGCTTCAGCTTCAATAGTGGTTTGTATTTCTACTTCTTCCTGCTGGCAGCCATATTGATTTGGTCTGTGAGGGAGACTTATTCCGCACAGGCCGAAGGAGATAAGAAGGGTACAACCAAATCGATGCGCATGCGCTTTGCCGTGCTGCTGAGTGTTGTCTTGATGGGTATTCCTTTTATCGGCAATGGCATCCTTCTCGGCATAGTCCTTACACTGGTCATAGCTTATTGGCTGTTTGCATCCAAGCGATTGAATGTGCGGTTCTTGCATACGGCCTTGATGAGTATGCTGGTTATCCTCGTCGGCTTCTCCTCTTACGGTGTTATCCTCGTTCGTGCCGTTGCCAATCCGCCGATGAATGAGAATGCTCCGTCCAATGCCTTTTCGCTTCGTAGCTACCTTGCTCGCGAACAATACGGAAGTACCCCGTTGATCTACGGACCTTCCTTTGCATCCCAACCTGTCGGTTTGAAGGATGGACAGGAAGTAACAGGGCCTTCGCCCAAGACAAATCCTACAGATAAAGACCGCTACGAAACGCTCTATACACAACGCGAGTATGAATACGGAGATGGTTCCATGATGCTTTTCCCGCGTGTCTATTCCACTACCGATGGACATCCGCAAAGTTATAATATCTGGATGGGGCGATCCGAAACGGATGCCAGTATGCCTACCTTCGGAGAGAATCTGAAATTCTTCTTCAACTATCAGGTCAATTATATGTACTGGCGTTATTTCCTTTGGAATTTCTCCGGCCGTCAGAATGACCTGCAAGGCGACGGAGGACTATTGCGTGGCAATGCCGTGACGGGTATTCCTTTCATCGACAAGATTCTTATCGGCCCAACCGATGATATGCCGGACTTCATGGCCAAGAATCGCGGACACAATGTGTATTACATGCTTCCGCTGCTTTTGGGCCTGATCGGTATTTCTTTCCAGCTGTTGCGAAAGGAGAAAGGGGCACAGAGTTTCTGGATCACTTTCTTCCTCTTCTTTATGACCGGTTTGGCCATCGTATTGTATCTCAATCAGACACCCGGCCCACCGCGCGAGCGAGACTATGCCTATGCGGGATCTTTCTATGCTTTCTGTATTTGGATCGGTTTCGGTGTGGCCGGATTGGTCGATTTCTTGCGTCGGGCCAAACTCAGCCACGCCACTGCGGCTACCATCGCTACGGCTGCTGCCGTGCTGGTGCCTATCCAGATGGCCGGCCAGAACTGGGATGACCACGATCGTTCGGGACGCTACGTGGGACGCGATTTCGGTGCCAATTATCTGGAGAGCTGCGATCCCAATGCCGTTATTTTCACCTATGGTGATAACGATACCTTCCCGCTCTGGTATGCTCAGGAGGTGGAAGGCATTCGTACCGATGTCCGTGTGAGCAATCTCAGCTACTTGGGAGCAGACTGGTACGTACGCCAGATGAAGCAGCAAGCCTATCAGTCCGATCCGCTACCGTTGAAGAATATGAATGAATCCTTCATCAGCCGGAATGCTTTCGTCCGTATAGACCCCAATTACTCTCCCAGAGATCCGGAGCTGAACCTTCGTTCACTCCCTGGTAGTGGATTCACGGCCGATGGCAAGCCCGTCATGATGCTGTCCGAAGCCATGAAAATAGCTACTCGCCCCGTCACTTATGGTAATGGTGTGATGCCGAGCGAGAATCTGTACCTGCCGGTAGATTCGCAAGCATTGGGACAGGCGTTTGGCGATTCGGCTAAGGTGCATGTCCGTCGGACCATCGATCTGTCTTTGGCCGGTAAGGGCATCCTCTCATTGGCCGACCTGAGCGTTCTCGATCTGATAGCCAATAACGAATGGAAGCGTCCTATCTATTGGGCTATTACGTCTCCGAGCAATTCCTTCTCCAACCTGCCGGACTACTTGCGTCAGACCGGTATGGCCAATCAGTTTGTGCCTTTCAAGGCCCGTCGCGTAGGCGATAACATCGATGTGGAGAAGACCTATACCAACGTGATGACCAAGTTCCGCTTCGGAGGAGCCAATAATCCCAAGGTGTACTTCGATGCAGATATTCGTAATTCCACCAATACTTATCGCGTAGCTGTGTTTTCTCCGTTGGCAAAGGCCTTGCTCGAAAGAGGCGATACCGTTCGTGCCCGCAAGGTGCTCACCAAATGCCTCCAAGAGATCAGTCCTGAAGTCGTACCCTATGATTATCGCTCGCTGGTATTGGCACAGACTCTGTATGATGCAGACATGGTGGCCGATGCAGATCGGATAGTCAAGGCCGTGGCAGGCTCTTCGATGCGTACGCTTAACTGGTTCTTCCGCCTGTCGGAATCCAAATTCATGCAAATGCTTTCCGAAGGAGAGATCGATCAGGAGATGAATACGGTTGCTACGGCTCTTCGACTCAGTACTGCTTACGACAGCAAGGTGCTGGACGAATATCTGCCCGTATTCCAGAACTATTATAAGGTTCTCTACGCTGATCAGCAGGGTAATAGCAAACCGCAATAAATGCAGCTCAGACTCGTAGAACGACTTATCTGTCGCGTGCCCATGTGGTACCGGGCTTTGTTCCCCGGTGCCACATGGCGTATTCCTGCCAAAGAAGGAAAAAGCATCTATCTGACCTTTGATGACGGTCCCATACCGGAGGTAACACCCTGGGTATTGGATACGCTCGATGAACTTGGCGTCAAAGCTACGTTCTTCTGTGTGGCGGACAATGTGCGTCGCTATCCCGATCTTTTTGCCGAGATACAGCACCGTGGCCATCAGGTAGGCAATCACACTTTCCACCATCTGCAAGGGCTGAAAGTCCGTACGCGTACCTATCTGAAGGATGTGGAAGAGGCCGACCGGCTTATCAATTCTCGCTTCTTCCGACCACCACATGGCCATCTTCGCTTCATGCAGACCCTCCTGCTTAGCAATCACTACGACATTATTATGTGGGATGTGATCACGCGTGATTATAACGCTCGCCTTTCACCCGATACCGTCTTCGGTTCGGTAGTTCGCTATGCACGCAACGGCTCCATTATTACCTTCCACGACTCCCTCAAAGCCACTCCCAATATGCAGCAGGCCATGCCTCGCGCTGTTCGCTGGCTTTTGGATGAGGGCTACACCTTCAAGTGCCTGGGCGATCCGGCCGACTAAGCCGTTTACCTGTTTTTCCCCTTTTGCCCGATGATTGTCCTTACGGAAGACGGATCTCCCACCATCCTTTCGTCTCATTACGGCGAACACTACCACTCCATACACGGTGCGTGTCGTGAGAGCGAACATGTATTCGTTCATACGGGATTATTGCACCGTCTGGAATCTTTCGATCCCTCCGGTACTTTATATCTCTTTGAAGTCGGATTCGGAACGGCTCTCAATGCGCTACTGACTCTGCGCGAACAACGATGTCGGGCTCTCTCCGTTCATTACTCTGCCATTGAGAAATTTCCTCTCGAAGGGGATGTATATGAGCATCTTCGCTTTTCTGTGGGAATGGCCGATGAAGACAAACTCCTGCAAGATCTCCACCATGTGCCGTGGGGAATGGATTGTGAAATATATCCCGGCTTCACGTTGCACAAGATAGCATCCGACCTGACCGATTTTACATTCCGTAAGCCTATCGACCTCATCTATTTCGATGCTTTCTCTCCCGAAGTTCAGCCGGAGTTGTGGAGCGAAGAGATTTTCACTCGAATGGCCGGGGCATGCCGTTCAGGAGCGGTATTGGCTACCTACTGTGCCAAAGGAGAGATCCGCCGCCGGCTCACACGCGCCGGCTTCCGTATGGAACGCCTACCCGGACCTCCCGGCAAACGCGAAATCTTGCGTGGCACTTATTCCGTTGAAAATAGAGGGGACGACCTCTAAATCACCGCTCCATCATATCGATAGTGCATATGCAGACTCCCAAGTGTATTTGGTTCGGGAAAATAGCTGTTTGCCGTGCTGAAAAACGTGGCGCGAGATTTTTTTCGTTCCGGTTCGGCAAGTGAAAATTTTACGCGCCGAAACGAAAAAAATCTCGTCCCACTTTTCTCGATTTTACGAATGGTAATCGGCGAGGTTCCGGTGCGTAAATTTTCAACCGATAGTTTGCCCCGATGGCACAAAATCATAATCATCAGTCCATCTTTCGATCCGATCTGACGGGATTATGCATGGAGATAGGACAATCGTTAGCTTTGCAATCCAATGATTAGAAATCCTATATGATACGTATCATACAACCGATCATACGAAGCGAGCGAAGACGCAAATTGGGACGCGAATACTTCATCCTTCACCGCAAGCTGTCGGACTGCTTTTCTTCGATCAAATGGGCTTTACCATCAGAGGGGGACTATTCTCATGGTTGTTCCTATCCGGTCATGGAGCATCGGTCGCTCATTATGCGCCGGCTGAAGGATGTGGACATGTACCTGCAAGAGAACAAACGAACCAATCTGCGACTGGCCATCTCCAAGCTCCATGGTATGATCATACGCCCCGGAGAGACCTTCTCCGTCTGGCGTCATGTCGGCCGTCCGACTGCTCGCAAGGGATACCTCGAAGGTCTGGTGCTGAGTCAGGGGAAGATCGGCAAAGGAGTGGGAGGCGGTCTCTGTCAGCTTGGCAATCTGCTTTTTTGGATGTTCGCCCATACACCGCTGTCCATTGTCGAGCGACACAGGCACAGCTTCGATGTTTTTCCCGATATCAATCGCAGCATTCCTTTCGGAGCAGGGGCTACGCTTTCGTACAACTATATCGACCTTCGGGTCAGGAACGATACGCCCCACACCTACCGACTGGAACTCTGGCTGGACGATACGTACCTGAACGGACGTATCAGTTCCGATACGGAGCAGACGGATCGCTATCGCATCGAGGAGACGGATCACCGCATAGAGCATCAGAGCTGGGGTGGCTATACGCGGCACAATAAACTGGTACGTATCGTCACCCGCGCCGATGGAAGCGAATATACCGAGCCGTTTGCGGAGAATCATGCCATCATGATGTACAACCCGCTACTTAGCCCACCGCAAAACAGTGGCACCACGGCTTTTGAACGGTGATCTCGGCGGCTTCTTGGGATAGCTCTTTTTCAGAGAAAGACTGAGAATAAAGCATATATTTGTACGGAAATAGAATAAAAACCACAATCCCCATAATCTGAGTTCCCTATGAGATACGGATTTATGAAAGTTGCGGCAGCCGTTCCCTTTGTGAAAGTGGCTGATTGCGACTACAATATCGAACGGATCGACCGCATGGTACACGAGGCCGATGCCAAGGGTGTAGAGATAATGACGTTCCCCGAATTGAGCATCACGGGTTATTCGTGTGGCGACTTGTTTTACCAGCCTTTCCTCCAAGAGCGAGCCAATGACGCCTTGTGCCGACTGGTGGAGCAGACCGCCAATACGACTGTCATGGTGATAGTGGGGATGCCGCTGCGCGTGGAAGAAAAGCTGTTCAACTCGGCCGTGGTATTCCAGCAGGGAAAGATCCTCGGTGCCATCCCCAAAACATACCTGCCCAACTATCGGGAATTTCAGGAAGCTCGTTGGTTCTCACCGGCTCATACCCTGCAGTACTCGACCATCAGCATCGGTCCGCACAGCGTACCGATCGGGCGGAACCTCATATTCAAATGTGGTACCGTGGGTGTCGGCATAGAGATTTGTGAGGATATGTGGACGCCTTTCACTCCGGGTACACGTCTCTGTCTTTATGGAGCGGAAGTGATCTTCAACCTCTCCTCCAGCAACGAAAATGCAGGCAAACATTCTTACCTGAGATCGCTTATCAGCGGCCTTTCGTCACAGGGTATCTGTGCTTATGTATATGCCAGCAGCGGATACGGCGAAAGCTCCACGGACATTGTTTTCACCGGCAAAGCCTTTATTGCCGAGGCCGGAGAGATCGTGGAGGAGATGGAGCGATTCCGCTATGAGGAAAGGATGATCATCAGCGATATAGATGTTTCGCGCATTCAGACGGAGCGGCTCATCAATAGCAGCTTCAAGGCTGCCGTTACCTTCCACACCCATGACGAAAAGTTCAATCAGCTGCCCTTCAAACTGCGTAGCCGGCAAGAGTCTCTCCCGATGACGCGCCGTGTGGATCGCAATCCCTTCATGCCGGAGGATAAGGATCTCAAGGAGCGTTCGCGCGAGATGATCAATATCCAAGTGTGCGGCCTGATGCAACGCCTGCTACACATGGGTGCGGAGCACGCCGTAATCGGCATCTCAGGCGGACTCGACTCTGCACTGGCACTGATCGTCTGTGCACAAGCGTTCGACCGGCTGGATTTGCCCCGTAAGAACATCATTGCCGTTACGATGCCGGGCTTCGGAACTTCCGAACGTACTTATCGGAATGCCTTTGCTCTGATGGAGGCCATCGGCGTGACGATCAAAGAGATAGACATCAAGGAGGCTTGTCTCCGACACTTCGAAGCCATAGGGCATGATCCGGAGGTGCAGGATACGACCTTCGAGAATACGCAAGCTCGTGAGCGGACGCAGATACTGATGAACCTGGCCAATATATACAACGCTCCCGTTATCGGCACAGGCGATCTGTCCGAACTGGCTCTCGGATGGGTGACGTACAATGGCGATCATATGTCCATGTATGCCGTCAATGCCGGGATAGCTAAGACCACGGTACAGATTCTCGTCGATTATATAGCGCATAGCGGCTGGCTGGATGATGCGGCTTCGGCCGTTTTGCTGGACATCGTCCGTACTCCCATCAGTCCCGAGCTGAAGCCTGTGGGGCAGGATGGAAATATCAGCCAGAAGACGGAAGATCTGGTCGGGCCATACGAGTTGCACGACTTCTTCATCTACCATTTCCTCCACAATGAATACAAGCCCTCGAAGATCTACTACCTTGCCGGTGTAGCTTTCAAGGGAATCTATACCAAGGTCGAGATCAAGAAATGGATGATGGTATTCTTCCGTCGCTTCTTCGCTCAGCAGTACAAACGTAATTGCATGCCGGATGGGCCAAAAGTAAGCTGTATCAGTCTGTCGCCCCGCGGAGCATGGCGTATGGCCAGCGATGCCAGCAGTGCACTCTGGTTGGATGAGATAGCCAAGTTCGAAACGGATTGATCTTTCAGAGGTATCCACCGGAAATTAAAAGACGGAGGCGGTGTCTTTGGTATTTGGACACTGCCTCCGTCTTTTTTCCCTCTATCGGAGCATGGAGGGAGAGAGAAGAGAATACTGCAAGTGCGTCGGTCTTATGACCGGATTTACAGAGGCTCTCTCGAATTTACAATCGACAATCTCAACAAGAAAAGCTACTATTTGTATTCGGCCCAACTCTTGATGCGAATATCCTCGGGGCTATGTTTGCAGAATGCCGTGATGAAGGCAGAAGCCAAACGAGCATTCGTAACCAGCGGGATATTCAGGTCGATGGCTGCACGACGGAGTTTATAACCGTTGGTCAGTTCTCCTGCAGTAAGATTCTTGTTGATATTGACTACAAGCTCTATCTCGCGATTGTGAAGCAATTCCAGAGCTTGGGGCTGTCCGTTCTCGCTCGGCCAGAATACTTTGGTCGATTCGATTCCGTTCTCTCTAAGGAAGTTGTGCGTTCCCTCCGTAGCATAGATCTTATACCCCTTGGCTGCGAGCATGGCTGTAGCATCGAGCATATCCACTTTCTGCTTATAGCCTCCGGTAGATAAGAGCACACTCTTCTGAGGAATACGATAGCCCACCGAAAGCATACTCTTCAGTACAGCCTCATCCGTATCATCCGCTATACAGCCTACCTCTCCGGTACTGGTCATATCCACACCCAAGACAGGGTCGGCCTTTTGCAAACGAGTGAAGGAGAACTGCGAGGCCTTGATACCGACATAGTCCAGATCGAACTCGCTCTTGTTCGGTTTCTCTACCGGCAGGCCGAGCATGATACGCGTAGCCAATTCGATAAAGTTGATCTTGAGCACCTTGCTCACGAAAGGGAAGCTGCGTGAAGCACGCAGATTGCACTCGATCACCTTAATATCGTTACCCTTGGCAAGGAATTGGATATTGAAAGGACCTGATATTTTCAGAGCTTTTGCTATCTCACGACTGATCCGTTTGATTCTGCGAACGGTCTCTACATACAATTTCTGTGCAGGGAACTGGATAGTGGCATCGCCCGAGTGCACACCGGCAAATTCGATATGCTCGCTGATCGCGTAGGCTATAATCTCACCATCACGTGCCACAGCATCCATCTCCACTTCCTTGGCATGCTCGATAAACTGGCTGACAACGACAGGATGTTGCTTGGATACATTGGCAGCCAATTCGAGGAAACGATGAAGTTCTTCGTCATTGGAACACACATTCATAGCTGCACCGGAGAGGACATAGCTCGGACGAACCAAAACGGGATAACCGACTTCGGCAACGAATCCGTCGATGTCGTCCATCGAGGAAAGCTCCTGCCAACGGGGCTGATCGATACCCAGTTTATCCAACATGGCTGAGAATTTATGACGATCCTCGGCATTGTCGATACTCTGTGCGGAGGTACCCAGGATGGGCACATGCTGTTCGTCGAGACGAACTGCAAGGTTGTTCGGGATTTGTCCTCCCGTGGAAACAATAACGCCATGGGGATTTTCCAGTTCAAGAATATCCATCACGCGCTCGAATGTCAGTTCGTCGAAGTAGAGCCTGTCACTAATATCATAGTCCGTACTCACCGTCTCGGGATTATAGTTGATCATGACGGAGCGGTAGCCTTCCTTACGGATAGTAGCGAGGGCATTGACACCGCACCAGTCAAACTCCACCGAGCTACCGATACGGTATGCACCCGAACCGAGTACGACTACGGAACGCTTGTCATTCTCATAGGCTACGTCATGACGATCGCCACTATACGTCAGGTAGAGATAGTTCGTATGAGCAGGATACTCCGCTGCAAGCGTATCGATACGCTTGACTACCGGCAGGATGCCCAGTTCCTTTCGCATGGCACGCACCTGATTGGCTGCGCTTTCCATCGAAGTAGCATCCGGTTTGAGTACGGCACGAGCTACCTGAAAATCGGAAAATCCGCGCAATTTGGCCTCGGCCAAAAGAGCAGGCGAAAGATCTTCGAGCTTGTCGAGTTCTTCCATTTCCTCCGCAAGGGTAACGATACCATAGAGTTTTTCCAAGAACCAGCGGTCGATCTTGGTTAGTTCATGTATCTTATCTACCGTATAACCTTGACGGAATGCCTTGCTTATGACGAAAATGCGTCTGTCGGTCGGCTCATTCAGTGCCTTGTCTATATCAGGAATGACGAGTTCTTTATTCTCAACGAAACCGTGCATGCCTTGACCGATCATACGCAATCCCTTCTGAATAGCCTCCTCGAAGGTGCGACCGATGGCCATAACCTCGCCGACAGACTTCATGGAAGAACCTAATTGGCGACTTACACCGTGGAATTTACCCAAGTCCCAGCGAGGAATTTTGCAGACTACATAGTCAAGGGCCGGCTCGAAAAAAGCCGAAGTGGTCTGTGTCACCGAGTTTTTGAGGTCGAACAAACCGTAGCCCAGCCCTAACTTGGCGGCAACGAAAGCAAGGGGATAACCCGTTGCCTTGGATGCCAAAGCGGACGAACGGCTCAGACGAGCATTTACTTCGATGACGCGGTAGTCCTCGCTATCGGGATCGAGTGCATATTGCACGTTACATTCTCCAACGATACCGATGTGGCGAATGATTCGAATAGCCAGCTCGCGGAGTTTGTGATATTCACTGTTGGTGAGTGTCTGCGAGGGAGCGATGACGATACTCTCTCCAGTATGGATGCCGAGAGGATCGAAATTCTCCATATTGCACACAGTGATGCAATTGTCGAAACGGTCGCGTACAACCTCGTATTCCACTTCTTTCCAGCCTTTGAGGCTCTTCTCTACGAGAACTTGAGGGCTGAAAGAAAAAGCCTTTTCACAAAGGATATTCAGTTCGTCCTCATCATCGCAGAATCCGCTACCCAGACCGCCTAAAGCATAAGCAGCACGAATAATGACCGGATAGCCCAATTCGCGAGCGGCTTTGCGTGCTTCCTCCACGCTTTCCACAGCTTGGCTCTGAATCGTTTTCACGTTGATCTCATCGAGCTTGCGAACGAATAGCTCACGATCCTCCGTATCCATGATAGCTTGTACGGGCGTGCCGAGTACTTCTACCCCGTACTTTTCCAAGACACCGCTTCGATACAATTCGACTCCACAGTTCAGAGCCGTCTGACCACCAAATGCCAAGAGAATCCCATCGGGACGTTCTTTCTCAATGACTTTCTCTACGAAATAAGGCGTTACGGGTAGGAAATATATTTCGTCGGCTATTCCTTCGGACGTCTGGACTGTGGCAATATTCGGATTGACGAGTACCGTCCTGATACCTTCTTCGCGAATAGCTTTCAACGCCTGAGAACCGGAATAATCGAATTCACCGGCTTCCCCTATCTTAAGTGCGCCCGAACCGAGCAGCAGTACCTTCTTTATTTTGCTCTTGTCTATCATATTCGTATGCTACTTTGCTTAGAGGTTTTTCAAGAATTCATCGAAAACGAACATCGTATCTACCGGACCACCGCATGCTTCGGGATGGAACTGTGCAGAGAAGAAAGGCTTGCTCTTGTGGCGGATGCCTTCGTTCGTGCCATCGTTCAGGTTGATATAAAGTTCCTCCCAATCACTTCCGAGGGATGCCGGATCTACTGCAAATCCATGATTTTGGCTCGTGATATAACACTTATTGGTGCCCACCTCACGTACCGGCTGGTTGTGACTGCGGTGTCCGTACTTGAGTTTGAAGATACTTGCGCCGGCAGCTTTCGACAAAAGCTGATTGCCCATGCAAATACCGCAGATAGGTTTGTCGCCGGCCACTGCCCGACGAATGTGTTCCACTGTGACACCGCACATATTGGGGTCGCCCGGGCCGTTGCTGATGAAGAGACCATCGTATGCTATCTGATGAAAGTCGTAATCCCAAGGTACACGGAAAAGCGTTATATCATCACGGAGAAGCGAGCGAATAATGTTGTCCTTCACGCCACAATCGACGAGTACCACCTTTTTGCTTCCGGAACCGTATGTGATCACTTCGCGACAAGAAGCTTCTGCAACCTGATTGACTGTGTAAGGATCGGCGAAGTCGATGTCTTCGCCTCCTTCGAGAATGATCTTTCCTTTCATCGAACCGTGTTCGCGGAGATGCTTGGCCAATGCTCTCGTGTCGATCCCCGTCAGACCGAATACCTGCTCACGCTTGAGCCAATCGCCAAGGCTTTCGACAGCATTCCAGTGGCTATAAGAATGGGAATAGTCGGACACAACGATTCCTTCCATGTGTATTCTGTCGCTTTCCATAAAGCAAGACACGCCGTTTGGCTCGACTGCTTTCGGCGGAACACCGTAATTGCCCACCAAAGGATAGGTCATAACCATGATTTGTCCGCGATAACTCGGATCAGTCAGACTCTCCACATAGCCGGTCATAGCCGTATTGAAAACGACCTCTCCGGCCACAGCTCGTTCGCAACCGAAAGAATAGCCTTCGAAACGGCTACCATCGTCCAATATCAATGTCGCTTTTCTTTGCTCTCTCATACGTTCTTAATACTCTTTCGATTCTGGAAATAATTATTTGCCATAGTCCTCTTCCATGTAGCTGATGAAAGCTTCATTTACCAAATGGGCCCCTCCGGGTGTCGGATAATCGCCGGAGAAATACCAGTCTCCCGGATGATTCGGTATCGCCTGATGCAAGCCTTCCAAACTTTGATATACGATCTCCACCTTGGCACGCACACCTTCCGGCTTCAATAGCTCTACCATCTTGGCAGAAATCTCCTCGGCGGTGAAAGGCTTATAGATAGTCTTAACGACATTCTCGACCTCTTGTCCGAAGCTCAACTTGCGAAGCTCCAACGCTTTTGCATAGGCATCGTGCAACACTTGCTCCATACCACGCTCCTGAAGCAGTGCCACAGCAGAGCGGAAAGCGACGAATTCGCGCATCTTACGCATATCGATACCATAATAGTCCGGATAACGAATCTGCGGAGAGCTGGAAACAATGACGATCTTCTTGGGTTGCAACCTGTCCATGATACCGATGATGCTCTGCCGCAGAGTAGTCCCACGGACGATACTGTCATCGATCACGACCAAATTGTCTACGCCGGCCTGCACCGTGCCATAGGTAATATCATAGACATGAGCCGCCAAATCGTTGCGGCTATTGCCTTCCGTGATAAAAGTTCTGAGCTTGATGTCTTTGATCGCCACCTTCTCCGACCGAACCTTTCGCCCCAAAATCTCACGCAACTTGGCTTCGCTCATATTCGGATTCTCACGAATCTCTCTAATCTTGCACTCATCCAAATAGTGATCGATGCCCTCCAGCATACCGTAATATGCCACTTCGGCCGTATTCGGGATGAATGAAAAGACGGTATGGGGGATGTCGTAATCGATCGCTCGGAGGATACGTTCCGAAAGCAGATAGCCCAGAGCCTTTCTCTCACGATATATATCCTGATCGCTGCCACGAGAGAAATAAATACGCTCGAACGAACAAGCCTGATAATTCTTGGGTTCCAAGATACGCTCGATACGAGGCTCTCCCTTGCTATTGACAAAGATAGCTTCTCCGGGCATCAACTCCCGAACGGCCTCTGCCGGCAGATTCATCACAGTTTGGATAACGGGACGCTCCGAAGCCGTGACCACGATCTCATCGTCTATATAATAGAATGCAGGTCGGATGCCCCAAGGATCGCGCACGGCATAGCTCTCTCCGCTTCCGGTGAGGCCACACATGACATATCCGCCATCCCAGAAGGGACTACACTTCTTGAGCACATTGGACAAATCGATACGCTCTTCTATAAAATGCGTGATGTCCATTCCTTTCAGATTCTGTTCTTTCCCGATACGGAACAAACGCTCTACCTCGCGATCCAGACGATGACCGATTTGCTCCAGCAGGATATGCGTATCGGACATATTGCGCGGATGCTGTCCGACAGAGGTAATTTCGTCGAAGATGCCATCCACATTGGTCAGATTGAAATTGCCGCAAATGGACAAGCACTTGGCACGCCAGTTGCTGCGGCGTATCATCGGATGGACGAAAGTCAGACCGCTCTTTCCGGTAGTGCTGTAGCGCAAGTGTCCCATGTAGCACTCTCCGGCATACGGTATCTGAGAGGCAGCAAATTCGGCATCGCCCAGCTCTTCTCGAGAATAAGCCTGAAAATCCTTGTGTACCGAGTCGAATATCTCCGAGATGGCATTTGCCCCAAGTGCTCTTTCTCTGAAGAGGTATTCTTCTCCGGGACGGCTGTTGAGCTTCACCACAGCGAGCCCGGCACCTTCCTGACCTCGATTGTGCTGCTTCTCCATCAGGAGGTATAGCTTGTTCAGGCCATACATCCATGTGCCATACTTATCGTGATAATAACTCAGCGGTTTGCGCAATCGCACCATGGCGATACCGCATTCATGTTTCAGAGGTTCCATCTTGTTTGTTCTATATGAGAAAATTGGCAACAGCCATACCTACCCATATCGTAAGTCATGATCTCTGTTGCCAATTCCATATCGTTCTGTCTATTTTCTCTTTTGTTGTTGGCGTCGCATCGCTTCCTGCTGCCGCTGTGCCTCTTCGAGTCTTGCCATCCATTTCGATTTCTTTCGTGGCTTCGTCTTGTTCGCTTCCAACTTAGCCATCAGCTTCTCTTCGTTGATGATAAAACGTGAAGACATGTACTGGATGACAGTAATAATAGAAGAGAGGAAATAATAGTAGCAAAGCCCCGATGCATTCTGATTGAAGAAGAACAGGAACATCACCGTAGTGATATAAGGCATCCATTTGAGCATAGCCATACCCTCCTGTCCCGTATCCGACTGATTCATCGTATAGCGGATATAGAGGATATTGGAAATGGACATGAGCAGACAGAAGAGACTGACATGATTGCCATAGAACTGAGACAACAAAGGAATATCGGCTGTCCAGCTGAAAATAGCATCATAGGAGGAGAGGTCTTCCGCCCAGAGGAAACTCTGCTGACGAATGTCGATAGTCGTAGGGAAATACATGTACATGGCTATGAGGAAGGGGAACTGCAAGAGCATAGGCAAGCACCCACTCATCGGACCTGCACCGGCCGCACGATAGAGATTCATGGTAGCAGTCTGCCGCTTCATCATGGATTCCTGATCCTTGCCCGGGTACTTGGCATTGATCTCTTGTACCTGCGGGCGGAGCAATCGCATTTTGGCAGAAGAGAGATACCCCTTATAAGCGAGAGGAGAGATGAGGAGTTTGATCCCCAGCGTGAGCAAAAGAATGATCAGCCCCCAGTTGCTAAAATACTGCTGCAGGAATGTGGAGGCCGGAATGATCATATAACGATTGATCCATCGGAAGATACTGGCACCCAAGTAAACCAAGTGATCGAGATCGAGGTTGTCCTCGGCTTTCATCCCTTTGTCGTAAGCGCGTAGCATATTGTATTTGAGCGGGCCGAAGAAGAAAGTGAATCTGGCTTTTGTTCCCGGGCGAACATCCAACGGGAAAGTAGCGGACATGGTACAATCCTTCAGATAGTCGGACTCGGCTGCTGCCGTCTTCTGCGCCAGCTTATTGTTTTCGAAGTATCCATCGCTCACCAAAACAGAGGCGAAGAACTTATCCTTGAAAGACACCCAGTGCAACGGTTCCTCCAAAGTCTTCTTGTCTTCCTGCTTACTGTCGCTCAGACGATCCACCTCATCGCCCGAATACTTATAATAAATAGAGGTATATTGATTCTCAAACTTCCATGATTTCTCCTGACGGCGAATGCGCTGCGACCATTCTATGTCCTGCATCGTCATATTGGCAGGGAAAAGCGATTGCAAGTTCTGTCCGCTTACTGTCATCCGCAAACGGTAGTCATCCGGAAGGAGGACGTAGGCCAAATCAAGGTAGGAAGCACTGTCCACGGCCAGACGCATCACAACGGAGGAATCCGTTCGGCTGACGGGACAAAAGTACAGATCGCGTGTATCGACCAGCCTGTTGTCCACGGTTCGCAGAGGCAGGTTGAAATCCGACTCTCCTTCTCGGAAAAGATAGAGAGGCTTGCCATCGTGCGTTTTATAGTCCCGAAGCAAAACTTCCCGGATAGCTCCCCCCTTGGTACTGAGCTTGAGAGCGATCTTGCCGTTGGCCAGCTCCACCTGCTCCTCTGCACCGGCTGTCGCGGCTGCCAATAGTCCATACTGATTATATCCGGCTGCCTGTTTGATCGAATCGGGCGTGGCCCCCTGGGTTCGGGCTGCAAGGAGTTCGGCTTCGGCTTTCGCTATGGAATCCTGCCGAGCTGCTTCTATCGCAGCCTTACGCTGCGCTTCTATTTCCTGCGGATCGGGACGATTGAGCCATGAAAACCCAAAGATCACCAGTCCGATCAGAACTAAACCTATAACTGTATTTTTATCCATATATTTTCGTTGCGTAGGGATTCTTCGGCACCGACATCGGCACCCCTATCTTGTTGCCTGTTCGCTACGGTATGTCAGAGGGGAGGAAAAATTTCACACCCCCCCAAAGAACCGACAGGCAAAGCAATTATTCTTTATCTTTTTTTCTCGTTTTGATTGCCTCACGGATGAAAGCCATGAACAAGGGGTTGGGATTGACCACCGTACTATTGTATTCGGGATGGAACTGTACCCCCACGAACCAGCGGCAGGCAGGCACTTCCACGGCTTCTACCAAGCCCGTCTCCGGATTCTCTCCCACACATTGCATACCGGCTTTTTCGAAAGCTTCGCGATACTGGCTGTTGAATTCGAAGCGATGGCGATGGCGTTCGCGCACGAATTCCTTGTCATAGGCAGCAGCCAATTTCGATCCTTTGCGCAGAGCACAGTCGTATGCGCCCAAACGCATGGAGCCACCCATATCCGTAACCGTCTTCTGTTCGTCCATCAGGTCGATGACCTTGTGCTCGATATTGGATTCGATCTCCGTCGTATTGGCGTCCTTGAAGCCCAGTACATTGCGAGCATATTCGATCACCATACACTGCATACCCAGACAGATCCCCAGCGTGGGCAGATCGTTCTCACGCGCATATTTCAGTGCTATGAGCTTGCCTTCGACCCCTCTGGAACCGAATCCGGGGGCGATCACGATGCCGTCCATATCTTTCAGGGTCTCGGCCACGTTAGCCTCCGTCACCTTTTCGCTGTGAACGGATATGAGGTTCAGCTTCTTCCTATTATATATAGCCGCCTGCATCAGCGATTCGTCTATGGACTTGTACGCATCCTGAAGCTCCACATACTTACCCACCAAAGCGATCGTAACCGTTTCTTGGGCCGTATGCTTCATTTCCAAAAATTCGTGCCACTGACGCATCTCGGGGACAGGGCCCACTTGCAGCCCCACCTTCCGAAGTACTGTCTCGTCCATGTGCTGCTGCTGCAAAACCAGGGGCACCTCATAGATAGTAGGCACGTCCACGCTCTGTACCACCGAATCGGGAGCCACGTTGCAGAAGAGGGCAACCTTTTTCAAAATATCGGGCTGAAGCTCATGCTCCGTCCTCAAGACAAGGATGTCAGGCTGAATACCCACTTCCTGCAGCTGCTTCACAGAGTGCTGAGTCGGCTTGGTCTTCACCTCACCGGCAGCAGCGATATAGGGTACATAGGTCAAGTGAACGCAGAGGCAATTCTGCCCCAACTCCCACTTGAGCTGGCGCACGCTTTCAAGGAAAGGCAGGGACTCGATGTCCCCTACCGTACCGCCTATCTCCGTGATCACAAAGTCGTACTGACTCTTTTGTCCCAGAAGTTTGACGTTGCGCTTGATCTCATCCGTAATATGAGGCACCACTTGCACGGTCTTGCCCAAGTACTCGCCCTTGCGTTCCTTGCGGATTACGTTCTGATAGATCCTGCCTGTCGTGATATTATTGGCACGAGTAGTGGGCGTATTGAGGAAACGCTCATAGTGGCCGAGATCCAAATCGGCCTCATGCCCGTCTTCGGTGACATAGCATTCGCCGTGCTCATAGGGGTTGAGCGTACCGGGATCGATATTGATATAGGGGTCGAACTTCTGAAGAGCTACGTTGAAACCGCGAGCTTGGAGGAGTTTGCCGAGAGATGCTGCTACGATGCCTTTTCCAAGAGAGGAAACCACACCACCGGTCACGAAGATATACTTAGTATCTGCCATAGCGCGAAAAGATAGTATTGTTAATACTTTGATCGATAAATCAGGGGTACGAAAGCTACCCCGAACGGACCAGCCTCCTTCGATTCGTGCGCAAATATACAAAAAGAACGCCTGCTAAAAGAGGCAAATACGACAGCTCTTGCCCGATGCCGGTGCATCAAAATGAGAAATGAGGCATCCGACGAACGGCGATAAGGCTATCCGAGGCAAACTTACACGTCAGCTTTTTCCGTATATTTGGTTCCTAAATCGGATTTTGGTGGTAGCATGATGGCGGAAGGCTGACGTTCTTTTTTCTCGCGAGTATCGGGGAGCTTGTGTCGGATTTCTATCGTTGAGTTACTCCTCTCACATGTGAACAGGACTACAGGATGCAGTCCACCCAACCTTTGGGCAATCAAAAAACATACGATACATGAAAATCCTGACAACAAATCGTTTCTTGCTGTTTTTCTTCTTGCTTACTGCCATTCCCGTTTTTGGACAGGAGCAAGAAGTCTACTACCCGAAGTCTGTGGATTTTCCTGTCGATGCCACTTTGGAGCAGAAGGTGGAGATGGCGGCAAGGGTTGTCCCCACACTGCAACAGTTGGCTTGGCAGAAGATGGAGCTGACTGCATTTCTGCATTTCGGTATCAATACTTTTACAGACCGTGAGTGGGGTGATGGGAAAGAAGATCCTGCGCTCTTCAATCCGGTGGAGCTGGATGCTCGGCAATGGGTGCGAACGCTGCGCGAAGCAGGCTTTCGCATGGTAATCCTTACGGCTAAGCATCACGATGGTTTTTGTCTCTGGCCTACAGCCACCACGCACCACTCGGTGGCTTCATCTCCGTGGCGAGAGGGCAAAGGCGATGTGGTGAAAGAAGTCCGAGCTGCGTGCGAAGAGTATGGTATGAAGTTCGGCGTTTATCTGTCTCCTTGGGATCGCAATGCAGAGTGCTATGGCGATTCGCCCCGTTACAATCGGTTTTTTGTCAGTCAGCTCACCGAGCTGCTCACCCACTATGGGGAGGTACACGAAGTTTGGTTCGATGGAGCCAATGGCGAAGGCCCCAACGGCAAGCGGCAGGAATATGATTGGGAAGCATTCTACGACACTATCCGCCGACTGCAACCCCAAGCCGTTATGGCTATCATGGGAGACGATGTGCGATGGGTGGGCAATGAGCGTGGACTGGGGCGAACCACCGAATGGAGTGCCACAGTGCTTACGCCGGGTATTTATTCCCGTTCGGAGGCAGAACGCAGTCGCCTGGGGATTCGGGAGAACTCTCCGGATCTGGGCAGCCGAGAGGTGCTGAAAGACGCTGCCGAACTCTTTTGGTATCCGTCCGAAGTGGACGTTTCGATCCGTCCGGGTTGGTTTTACCATGCTGCGGAGGACAAGAAGGTCAAGTCGTTGGACAAGTTGGTGGATATTTACTTCCGGTCCGTAGGTTATAATTCGGTACTCCTGCTCAATGTGCCACCCGATAGGCGAGGCCTGATTCACGAAGCCGATGCCTCGCGACTGAAGGAGTGGGCTGACTATCTCGGTCAGGCCTTTGCTCATGACCGGGTAGCGGATTCGGCCCGCTATGCCGTTATTCAAGAGCATGCCATCGAGGAATATGCACTCGAGTCGAAGGCACGCATCAATATACTGATGCTCCAAGAGGATATTACCAAGGGGCAGCGAACCGAGGCTTTCGCTGTGGAGGCATGGGTGGATGGAGCATGGCAGGAGATCGGCCGTGGTACGACCATCGGCTATAAGCGACTTCTTCGCATTCCTGCGGTAGAGACGGATCGGATACGGGTGCGTATAGAACAGTGTCGTCTGCCGGTCAATCTGTGTCGCGTAGCTACGTATTATGCCGAGCCACCGGAGCAGGCCGTTGCCGATGAGTCGTGGAACGATATTCCTCGTGCGGACTGGAAGCAACTTTCGGACGATCCATTGACTATCGATTTGGGTCGGGAGGTCGTGTTGCGCGCTTTTACTTATGCGCCGTATAAAGCCGAAGCCAAGCCTACGACAGCTGTCCGCTATCGGCTGGCTGTGAGTGAGGATGGCGTGCAGTGGCGAGAGATCCCGACTATGGGAGAGTTTGCCAATGTGATCAATAATCCTGTACCTCAAACCGTGGATCTGAATCAGACCGTCAGGGCACGTTTCATCCGCTTGGATGCTACTACCGCATCGGGAGATAAGGCCGTGATCACGATGCAGGAGATCGGCGTAACTGTGGAATAGAGGCACTCAAGTCTCCGAGAACGTCGGTAAATTGTGGTTATCTTTGACAGCTGTTTGGATTCGGGCAGTTCGGAGTCGGCAGTATAATGTCTCCCGTAACGAGGAATACCTCCCTTTTGCTCTTGATGAATTGCCGCATTGCGGATGAATACATATTTCGATAACGCCACCACTTCTTATCCTAAGCCCGATGCCATGCGTCAGGCTTTGGCACATTTCTACGATGTGCCGGTGGGGAGTTATGGCCGTAGCCGCGACAGTGAGACTCTGCGCGTTACTTCGGAAGTAGAAGAGTTGCGCGATGCTTTGGCCGATCTGATCGGTGTATCAGAGCCGGCTCATATCTGTTTTGCGGACAATGCCACTACAAGTATCAATACCATCCTGCAAGGCTCCTTGCAGGATGGCTGTAGCGTGCTGGTCAGCCCGATGGAGCACAATGCTGTGATGCGTCCGCTCCAATGTCTGGCTGATACCGTCGGCATAAAGATTGCCCTGATGCCTTCGATGCCTGACGGACGAGTCGATACCGATCGGCTGGTCGATGCCATTCCTGCAGATACGGCTCTTGCTGTGGTCAATCTGGAGAGCAATGTCAATGGGCAGGTTCAGCCCATAGAGGAGATAGCCCGTTTGCTCACACAGGAGCGTGGCATCCCTATCTTGGCCGATGCTACACAGTACCTCGGAGCTTCACGACTCAAAGCTGATGAACTGGGATTGGCCTACGTGGCTTTTACGGGTCACAAAGGACTTTTGGGGCCTTCGGGTACGGGCGGATTCTATATCCGTGATCCACGAAGCGTCCGCCCTCTGACCACAGGTGGCAATGGCTTGCATTCGGCTGACTGGACAGTGAGAGAGGAGATGCCTGAGCGGTTTATGGCCGGTACGGTCAATGTGCTTGGGCTTACCGCTTTGCTGGCTTCCGTTCGCCAACTTCCACCCTTTCGTATCGGTCGGGACGCGTGGAGACAGTGTATGCAGCAGATGGAGCGGTTCCCGGGACTGCGGGTGTATGCTGCTGCCAACCCGATCGAGCAGGGCTATCTATGCTCGCTGACGCATGACCGGCTGACGCCTGCACGTATAGGCGATGCGCTGTACGAAGCATTCGGCATCGTCACTCGCACGGGGATTCACTGCGCACCATTGGCGCATCGGTCGATCGGTACCTTTGCTACCGGAACGGTACGTTTGTCGCTCTCTCCCTATCACGAAGAGGCTGATCTGGAGTATCTCCTAAATGCTTTGAGCCATGTCTTACGAAGCTGACAGTCGTTTTTTCCTCTTCTCTACCACTCGCGATTTCATTCGGGCTATGAAGGCTGCCGAGCAAGCCGAACTGACTCATCGCGTTATCGCGGTTCCCACTCATTTGAGTGCCGAATGTGGGATGTGTCTGCACATTTCGTCGGCTCAAGAGGAATTGCTCGAAACTATTTTGAAACGAATTTCCATTCCATATACTATAGGAATATGAACCAATCTTCCTTCGATCTGCTCTCTACGGTCGAGTACGGTGGCTGTTCGGCTAAGCTGGATCCGGCCAAACTGAGCGAACTCCTGCGCGATATACCCTTGCCGGTGGATAGCCGTATCATGGTGGATGTGAGTACGCACGACGATGCCGGTGTGTACCGGCTCAATGACGATACCGCCCTGATCGTAACCACGGATTTCTTCCCGCCGGTTTGCTCCGATCCTTATATCTTCGGTCGCATAGCTGCTGCCAATGCTCTCTCGGATGTGTATGCCATGGGAGGGCGACCACTGTTGGCACTCAATCTGACCATGTTCCCTTCCGAAGGGATTCCCGTAGAGGTTTTGGCCGATATTCTCCGTGGAGGACAGCAGGCGATAGACGAGAGTGGTGCTTTTACGATGGGAGGGCATACGATAGACGATCCCATACCGAAGTACGGACTGGCCGTTACGGGCACAGTGCATCCGGAGCATTTGGTCACGAATGCCGGTGTACGTGCAGGGCAATGTCTCGTCCTGACGAAACCGCTGGGGACAGGCGTAGCGATGGCGGCCCACCGTTTGGAGCTGATCGGCAGTGAAGCCTATGCAGCTGCCATCGGGCAGATGTGTCTGCTCAATAGAGCAGGGGCAGAGTTGATGCAGAAATACGGGATAAGGGGTGCCACCGATATTACAGGCTTCGGTTTGCTCGGACATGCCAAGGGGCTGGCAGAGGCTTCGGGCGTATGCTTACATATCGACAGCCGATCGGTACCGGCTTTGCCGGAGTGCCTCATTCTGTTGAGGGATGGTTGCATACCCGGTGCTGCCTTCCGCAATCTTCGCTTCGTGGGGGATATGCTTCGGGCGGATTGTCCCACAGAGCACAAAATGCTTTTGGCTGATGCACAGACATCGGGCGGATTGCTGATGGCCGTCGATGCCGATCGGGCGGAAGATCTCGTGGCGGATTTCCATCGGACAGGTCTGCATCCTTTTGCTGCCATTATCGGTTATGCCACCGATGCGGAGGAAGCCGCAAAACTGATCGTAACTTAAATCATATAGAATAAAGAGATGAAAAAATCATTACTCATGCTTTTGCTCTCTGCTGCGGCTCTGTCCTCCCTCGAGGCACAGACGATACAGCAGATGAAGGCCGGAGGCCCGTGGCCGGTGCGTACTGCTTTTAAGACGGATACCGTGGGGATGAACGGCTCCAAGTATAATCCTGCCGATTTGCTACGTCAAGTTTACGATGCGACGGATCAAGATCTGTGCAACGTGTCGGCCGACAAGAACGGACGTATCGCCGCAAGAAAAGCCGGATCCAAGACAGAACGCTCGGAAATGTCGGTCTATACCTTTGCCCTCACGGCAGAACATTTTGCAAAGGGTGATATAGAGGTATTCGGACAGGGGCGAATGTCTCTTTGGTTGGACGACAAGCAGATAGGGATAGCTGACAGTCCGGATCCCAAGGGCGACTCGACGCTGCGTTTCTCTGCATCCCTTTCGCTGGTTCCCGGCACACATCGTTTGCTGCTCAAGAGCCTGCTTCTCGAAGGCGATACCACTGCTACGGATGTGCGCGTAGTCCTAAAACCGAAGACCGCTCGCGATTCGTCGGCTCTCTATCCCAACTATACGGGTAAGGAGCGACTGAGCCTCAAACACATGATGAGCGGCACATTTCTATCGGGAGGGAGTCTCTCTCCAACGGGCAAGTATGTACTTACTTCTTATCGGGTAAGCAGGGATAATAAGCCTGCTGTAACCTATAACCAGCTGCGCGATGCCAAAGGAAATATCCTGCTCAATCTGAACGAAAAAGAGGCCCTTGGTTGGATGCCGCATGAAGATATGCTGATGGTGATTCGCAAGGAAGGAAATGCGAAGCGTTTGGTGGCTTTCGATCCGATGGGGAAAGGTGAAAAAACCTTGGTGTCCAATCTACCCGAATCGCAGTTCAGGATGTCGCCCGATGCGCGCTATTATCTTTTCTACAAACAAGAGAAAGGCCCCGGAAAAGATCCTCTCTTTATCCGTCATCTGGATCCGGACGACAGACAGTCGGATTGGCGGGATCGTTCGCAGATCTATCTATTGAATGCTGAGAGCGGTGTGTACGGTCCGCTGACATTCGGCTATTCTACCACCTATATATATGATATTGCACCGGATAGTAAGCGTGCTCTGATCGGTACGCTCTCCACGGACTGGACGCGCCGTCCTTTCCGCTTTGCCACTATCATGGAGTACAATATGGAGACGGGCAAGGCGGATACGCTTATCACTCGCGATCCTTCCATCGACGCAATCCAGTATACACCCGACGGCAAACATCTGATCGTAATGGGTTCGGCAGATGCTTTCGGCAATATAGGACTGAACCTGAAATCGGGAGTCACTCCCAATTCTTACGACAAGCAATTCTTCCTGTTCGATCTCTCCACACGGAAAGCAACAGCCTTGACCAAGAATTTCAACCCCAGTGTATCGGCAGGGAGATTCGACAAAAAAAACAACTACTATTACTTCAGGGCTGAAAACGGATCGCGCAAGCAGCTCTATCGGTTGGATCTGAAAACCCTTGAGATCAGTCAGATTCAGACCGGAGAGGATGTAGTACAATGGTTCGGTGTGGCAGCTGATAATGGTGCTGTCTGGTACAGCGGCCAGAGTGCCAACAATGCTGACAGACTCTATCGGCTCGATGGGACCAAAGGAAAACTCGTATGGGATCTGTCCGCCGAGAAGTTGGCCAATATCGATTTCACACCGGCACGCGACTGGAACTATACGGCTCCGGATGGCACAGTCGTAGAGGGTTGGTACTACCTGCCTCCGCAATTCGATCCTTCCAAGAAATATCCTATGCTGGTCTATTACTATGGAGGAACCAGCCCGATCAATAGGACACTGGAAGGACACTACTCGCTGGCGATGTATGCTGCTCAGGGCTACGTAGTCTATACGCTCAATCCCAGCGGTACTACCGGCTATGGACAGGAGTATGCAGCTCGTCACGTCAATGCCTGGGGCGATCGGACAGCCGATGAGATCATCGGGGCAACAAAAGAGTTTATCCGCACGCATAGCTTTGTCAATGGTAAGAAGGTCGGTTGCTTCGGAGCCAGTTATGGAGGCTTCATGACACAGTATCTTCAGACGAAGACCGATATTTTTGCCGCAGCAGTCAGCCATGCGGGTATCAGCTCGATCAGCAACTATTGGGGGAGCGGATATTGGGGAATGGGTTACAGCACTGTGGCCAGTACCGATAGCTATCCTTGGAACAATCCGGATCTGTATGCCGGACACAGTCCTCTCTTCAGGGCAGACAAGATCCATACTCCGCTCTTGCTCCTGCACGGCTCTGTGGATACGAATGTGCCTACGGCGGAGAGTGTGAATCTGTACAATGCTCTGAAGATACTCGGACGCGAGGTAGAGTTTATCGAATTTACCGAGCAGGATCATTTCATCCTCGAACCGGAGCGACGCATTCGCTGGACGAACAGTATCTGTGCTTGGTTTGCCCGTTGGCTGCAGGACGATCCCACCTGGTGGAACGAACTCTATCCTCCTGTGAATCTCTAAGGCGAAAGCATTGTATCGCCTGCTAACAACCGAATAGAACAGGGGCTGTGCTGAGGATAAAACCTCGACACAGCCCCTGCGCTATTCGGGAAAACCCGAAAGAAGTCTTTACGCTTCTACGGCTTTCCTCTCTCCAAGCTTTTTACTTGATGGAAGCCTGATAAACGTCTTCGATAGACGCTTCCAACATAGCGTTGAACTCGGCGTCGGTCTGCTGGGCGGAGAGACCTTCGACCAAAGCGCGAGAGAACGAAGCGATAACGCCATGGTTGCGGCTGAGCAACTCATTGGCTTGCTCACGGGAATAACCACCCGAAAGCGCTACTACGCGCAGCATCATCGGGTGTTCGATGATTTCCTTGTAGAAGTTGTCCACTGTCGGGATCGTAATCTTGAGCATCACAGGCTCCGTCATCTTGTCCAACTGTGCCAGCAGTTCTCGCTTGAGGATCTCTTCTGCCTTAGCCTTTTCGGGGCAGTGGATGTCTACCTCCGGTTCGAGGATAGGCACTAAGCCATGAGAAAGAATCTCTTTTCCCCATTGGAATTGCTGCTCTACGATGTCGCGAATGCCCTGCTCGTTGGCCTGCTTGATCACACTACGCATCTTGGTGCCGAAAACGTGGTATCCGACAGCTTCTTCACAGAGCTTACCGAGTTCGGGGAACGGCTTCATCAGCTGTACGCCGTTGGCTTCGTCCTGAAGCCCTTTGTCCACTTTCAGGAAGGGGACGATGTGTCTTTTCTCCCAAAGGAAGTCTGCGGTAGGCATTCCTTCGATCTTGCCGCGCATGGTACGTTCGAAGAGAATCACACCGATGATCTTGCCCGTAGCGAAAGCCGGAGAAGTAATCATCCGAGTACGCATTTGGTGAATGAGATCGAACATCTCCTCTTCGGACTGATATGCATCGGGTTGGATACCGTATGCCTTCAGAGCTTTAGGGGTCGAGCCACCACTCTGATCCAATGCTCCTACAAAGCCGGGAGCCTGACGCATCTGCTGCAATTGTTCTTTGTTCATTGCTTGTCTATTTTAATAAGATTAGCGAAATAGCTTGTGGTTTTTCTTGTTTTCCTCAAAGGTAGAGATTATTTGTGAGAGGGGACGGTTCGCACATGAATAATTGATTCGGAGGAAGGGATCTTGAGGGCTAAAGGTCTGAGGAAAATCAGCCTTCTCGAATATCTACTCATGATTGCTGCTTCGGAGAGGTCTCTTAGCAAGGATAAATGCTTGAAAGGCTGATACTGACAAATGCGATGATCTCACTGATTAACAACGCGCATCAAAGTATCGGATACACTATATCTCGTACCCGAAAGGTTTACACGCCAAAATTTTTGCGCTTGTGGTCGCTGAAAACATGGCGCGAAAACTTTTTGCTTTTGGCGTGGAAAGTGAAAAAATTACGCGCCACAACGAAAAAATTCCGGTGCCACTTTTGGGAAAAACACAGACCGCAATTTTAGCGTTTTGGGTTCGTGTTTTCGAATGAGTGAGTTACGGGTATTGCTCCAAAGGGGTGATGGCGAATCATTGACACGACGTGTCGTGTCCGTCCTGTCCGAGCGTGTGATTCATGAAGGTCTATAAAGAGGTGACACTGTAAGACGGCAATCGGCTGTGTGCGGCGATTTTTTCCGTACACAGCCGACTGCGGATAGATCCCGATCTACAGGTAAACGTGCAAACCGATAGTGAAGTCGAACCGATTGGCTCCCATCTTTTCTTTTGGTTTGGGTGCTGATATGTTCGTCGTCTTTATGTTATCCGGATGGAAAACGCCACCGACCATCATGATCTCTCCCCCGATGCCTAAATGTTTGTTCAGCTTGTATCCTATGTTGAGTGCCGTATTTGCTCCGACTGTGCTGCCGGAGATGTATCCTTCCCTCTTCGGATCGGAAATATCGGTCAGTGTTTGTTTGAAGCCCAAATAACCTAAGCCGAAACTCATCCCAAGCAACCACCGCTCCGAAAGAGCAGTACTCATGCTGAATAAGGGAGCGATATAGTCCAATCGATTGGCGAATCCGGTACCCTGGTATTCGATTTTCTTAGTGATGTCGGCTTCATATCGAGAGGCGATCAGACCGAATCCGTAGAGGTTCCCTTTCGGGTGACATTTATATTGGAGTACGAACGAAAGTCCGTTGCTTAGCTTTTTCTCCAGCTGCTGCTCCGAATAAGACAGCCCTTTTGTCCGATTCGTGATGGTAGAGGGGCCGAAATGGAATGAAAGGTCGTGTACGGGTGCCTTGATCCGAGAGCCGATTTTCCCCCTTTGACCCGAATCGTACAGGAGCGAGTCGGGATAACCTTCTCCCTCGTTCCTCACGACAGAATCTGACAGGAGCATCAGTCCGCCTATCTGATGCATGGAGCTGCCGAAGATAGAGGGTCGTTGGTGATTGATCACGTACAGGATATTGGCACCGCTTTTTCTGGTTTCTTCGCGAGCAATCTGCACGGCCTCCGAGTAGGAGAGACTCCGGGATATGCCGGATTCGGCGATCCTTACTTTCCCTACCAGCTCAGCCTCCGAAGGGGGACGCTTACCGTTTTCGAGTTCGTAGACCGCAATAGGTGTTCCCTCGGGCAAAGGAGGGTACTGTTTGTTCAGCTCGGTGATGATGCGAGGCGCGCAAGAATGCAAGGAAATTAAGAGTACGATGACCGCACTCAGAGAGAATAACTTTTTCATAAGCTGTCTTTTTGTTCAAAGAGTGCACGAAAGTATATAGAATCTCGGCTTGCTTGGCTTGTTTTTGGAGCCAAAAATGCAAAGAAGGGCGAGTTCGCCTTTCCTTGAATGCTTGGCCCAATGTGGATCCATACGTCCAACGGCACCGTTATGGTGTGAGCGAAGGAAACAGATTCGTGCTGTGATATAGGTATTTATATTATCTTTGCGACCAGATCTACGACCGTAGTAGCGGAAGTAGTTATTGTTTAACACGTTAAAAAACGGAAGAAAATGTACTTGGATTCAGCTAAAAAAGCAGAACTCTTCGAGAAGTATGGTAAGTCAGTGAAGGACACGGGTAGCCCCGAAAGTCAAATCGCTTTGTTCACGTTTCGCATCGCGCATCTGACTGAGCACCTGCGTCAGAACAAGAAAGACTTTGCTACGGAGCGTTCTTTGAAGATGCTGGTAGGTAAGCGTCGTCGTATGCTCGACTACTTGATCAAGGTAGACATCGAGCGTTACCGTGCCATCATCAAGGAACTCGGTATCCGTCGCTAATTCTCGCAGAGTGCCTCAAAGAGCATTTGCCTGAATAAAAAAGTTGCCTACGGGCTGTGTCGAATAAGGGTAAAACCTTAGGGCACAGCCTTTCTTTTTGGTAGATTTGCAATCTATGATCAGGACGATACTTTCACGATATGTATCCTCGAACTTTTGGGGTCGGGGAGCTACTCTTTTTTTGCCACTTTTTCTCGGTTTTATCTCCGCATGTATTGCCTTGTTGGCTTGTGGAGGGGGTACTGCTTCAGGTTTCGATCGTACGCTGGCTGTGACCATCGACCCGCAGAAATACTTCATCGAGTCCATTGCGGATAAGTCGGTGCAGGTGGTGGCATTGGTGCCGGCCGGAAGCAATCCGGAGGAATACGACCCTTCGCCTGCCGTGATGAAGCGTCTGTCCGAAGCAGATGCGTACCTCTATATAGGCGGATTGGGGTTTGAGCAGAGAAATCTCTCGGCCATTCGGGACAATAACCCTAAGCTTCCTCTTTTTGAAATGGGCAAAGCCTTGACGGATGCCGGAGGCGCGGATCTCCACGACTCCTGCACAGATCATACACATGCAGATCTGCATGCCCACGATCCGCACTATTGGAGCAGTGTGGTAGGAGCAAAGGCACTCAGTCGTGCAGCATACGATGCACTTGTGGAGCTTTATCCGAACGAGAAAGACAAATGGGACAAAGGGCACGACCGTCTCAACGCACGTATCGACAGCGTGAAGAGGCTCGTCGATACCATGTTTGCCAATGGCAAGGCAGACAAAGCCTTCGTCATATATCACCCATCGCTCAGCTTTTTCGCCCAAGAATTCGGCCTGCGGCAGATCGTCATAGAGGAGGATGGGAAAGAGCCTACGGCTGCCCACCTTCGTAGTGTGATCGATCAGGCACGTGCCGATGGTGTCAGAATCGTATTTATCCAACCCGAATTCGAAACGCGTCAGGCGGAAGACATTGCGCGCGAGATCGGTGCTCGTCCGGTAAGGATCAATCCTCTGCGCAGCTCGTGGGAGGAGGAAATTTTACATATTGCTCGCACTTTGGCTCATGAACGGTAGCTTATTGCTCAGCCTGAAGTCGGCCTCGTTCGGCTATGGACAGAAAAATGTCTTCAGGGACTATTCGCTCGATGTTGTTCGTGGCGAATTTCTCGGTATCGTAGGACGCAATGGTGGGGGCAAGTCCACCCTCGTGAAGGCAATAATCGGGTTGCTGCCACTACGATCAGGGAGTCTTACGTTCTACGACCGGGAGGGGGAGCCTTGTGCGAAGCCTTCGATCGGCTATCTGCCTCAACTCAATCGTATCGATAGGGCTTTTCCCATTCGTGTGGAGGAGGTCATTCGATCGGGTTTGCTCGGAGAGAGCAATCGTGGTTCGCACCAAGAGCTTTTAGTCCGTGCAGCCTCCGATCTTCGGATAAGCGACTTGCTCAAGCGGCCTATTTCGGACTTGAGTGGAGGGCAGCTCCAGCGTGTCCTATTGGCCAGAGCCATTGTGAGCCGTCCCGAACTTCTTGTGCTCGACGAACCCAACAGTTACTTGGATGAATTGGCCGAAGCACTTGTACAACAGACCGTATCCCAAAGACACAAAGAGGGGGCAACCATCTTATTGATTTCACATGATAGAGAATCCATTTGGCAGCAGGCAGACAGGATATTGTCCCTCGACTGATATTTATCTCATCCGTCAGGCTCTTCCGTCCGATTACGACAGCATTCTTGCCCTGTGGGAGGATGCTCGCCGAACCATGCTTGCCTCCGGCAATCCTCAGTGGCAGGGAGCATACCCCGGAGAACCGGAAGCTCGGGAGGATATAGCCCGGAGAGAAGCCTATTTGCTGGAGATAGAGGGCATCCCTTTGGGGGTAATGGCCGTGAACGATCAGATGCCGGCCGAATACGACTCGTTGCCGTGGCAGACCGAAGGGAAAGCCTATACGATACACCGCCTGGGCATTCATTCCTCTCTGCTTCGCAAGGGGTATGCCGCTGCCATGCTTTCCTCTGCCGAGACGATAGCGCGCGAACAAGGGGGCACCTGCATACACATAGATACGTATAGCCCCAATACGGCTGCACAGAGCCTTTTCCGTCGCCTTGGCTACCGGCAGGTTTGCTCTTTCCATATGAAGCAGAAGCCTTTGCCATACATCGCTTTCGAAAAATCGCTCTGAAAGCAGCTGCTCCGACTCTCCCGATCTGATCCTCGGTGTGGAAGAGGTTGTTCGGCTGAGTCATTTGGCGAACAGCCTCTTTTGCTCTACTTGGTTGGTATGACAGGGGGAATCCTGTAGGATCCGGTTCACTGCCCGAACTGAGGCAAAGTGACACTGTTTTTGCTGCCGATGATCGGATTCGTCGGCTATTTTCTATATATAAAGTGAGAGATGGTGTAAAAAAAAACGTAACTTTGCGCCCTATGAATATGCTTGTATAGATGAAAAAAATCTAACAATAAAATAAGTAACAGACAAAATGCAAAACAAAGGATTTGTGATTGTTATCACATCGGCTCTGGCCATCATCTGTGCGTTTTACCTGTCATTCTCTTTCGTTACGAACCGTTACGAAAAGAAGGCTAAGGCGATGGGCGATGTTGCCGGAATGGCCTATCTTGATTCCATGTCGAATGAGAAGGTCTGGTTCGGCTACACGCTGAAAGAAGCTCAAGCCCAGCAAATCGGTCTTGGCCTTGACTTAAAGGGGGGTATGAACGTTATCTTGAAACTTAACGCAAGCGATCTGCTTCGCAACCTCTCTAACAAAAGTTTGGATCCCAACTTCAACAAAGCCCTGGAGAATGCTGCCAAGAGCACGGAACAATCCGACTTCATCGATATTTTCGTGAAGGAATATCGCAAGCTCGACCCCAACGGACGCTTGGCCGTTATCTTCGGTTCGGGTGACCTTCGCGACCAGATTACCGCAAAGTCTACGGATGCAGACGTAGTGCATCTGCTCAAAGAAAAATATAACAGTGCTGTAGAGGCTTCGTTCAATGTGCTCCGCGCTCGTATCGATGCCTTTGGTGTGGTTGCTCCCAATCTGCAGCGATTGGAAGGGCAGGGACGTATCCTGGTGGAGCTCCCCGGTGTGAAAGATCCGGAGCGTGTTCGCTCTCTTTTGCAGCGCAGTGCCAATCTGCAGTTCTGGCGTACATACAAATTCGACGAGGTTAGTGGAGACTTGATCGCTGCTAATGCTCGCCTGAGCGAGTTGGCTATGAACAGCACAGACGCTACACCCGAAACGGTGCCTGCAGCTACTGACTCTGTAGCCGCAACTGCAGACTCTGCCGCCGTACAAGCTGTAGCTGATTCTGCTGCAGTAGTGCAAGACGAGGCCAAGGATGCTACTCGTAAAGATGTACTCTTCTCTTTGCTCACGCCCGTGAATCGTGGTGGTGCTGTAGTGGGTGTGGCCCGTCGTGCCAATATGGCTCAGATCTCCGAAATGCTCGAGCAAGCTCACGACTTGAAGGTTACGCGTGAAGACGTACTTTTCCTCTGGGGCGCTAAAGCAATCGAAGATCCCGAAACCAAAAAGGAAACGGACCTCTATGAGCTCTATGCTATTCGCACCAATCGTACGGGAGACCCTGACTTGGGTGGTGAAGTGGTGACTTCTGCCAAGAGTGACATCCAGAATGACTTCGGTCGTTCCGAACCAATCGTTTCGATGACGATGAACGAGGAAGGTGCTCGCAAATGGGCGCGTATCACAAAGGATAACGTAGGCCGCTCTATCGCCATCGTTTTGGATGGAGTGGTTTATTCCGCACCGAATGTGAACGATGAGATCACGGGCGGTCGCTCTCAGATCTCCGGCAACTTTACTGTGGAGGAAGCGGGCGACCTTGCCAACGTACTCAACTCCGGTAAAATGGATGCTACTGTAAGTATCGAGCAGGAAAACGTGATTGGTCCTACGCTCGGTGCTGAGTCCATCAAAGCCGGATTCTTGTCATTCCTCCTTGCTTTGGTCATTCTGATGTGCTACATGTGTCTTGCTTACGGTTTCTTGCCGGGCCTCATTGCTGATGGTGCATTGATCGTAAACAGCTTCTTTACATTGGGGGTATTGGCATCTTTCCATGCCGTGCTTACTCTCTCCGGTATTGCCGGTTTGGTGCTGACGCTTGGTATGGCTGTGGATGCTAACGTGCTTATCTTCGAACGTATCAAGGAAGAACTTCGTGCCGGTAAGACTCCGATTCGTGCCGTTACGGATGGTTATGGCAACGCTTTCTCTGCCATCTTCGACTCCAACGTTACGACTATCATTACCGGTATCATCCTATTCCTCTATGGAACGGGTCCGATTCGTGGTTTTGCCACTACATTGATTATCGGTCTTATCGCTTCTTTTATCACGGCTGTCTTCTTGACTCGTATCGTTTTCGAGAGACTGGCGAAAAAAGGTCGTTTGGATAAGGTTACATTTACGACAAGTCTTACTCGCAACGTTCTTGTCAATCCGACATACAACATCCTGGGCAAGCGTAAGGTGGGCTTTATCATCCCGATGGTTATCATCGCATTGGGTCTTGTGGCTTCCTTTACGATCGGTCTCAACAGGGGTATCGAATTCTCGGGAGGTCGTAACTATGTAGTTAAATTCGATCAGCCTGTTTCTTCCGAGGCTGTCCGTTCCGCCTTGTCTTCTCCGTTGCAAGAGAAAGTCTTGGTTACATCGATTGGTACAGATGGAACAGAGGTGCGTATATCTACGAACTATAAGATTCAGGAAGAAAGCGAAGAGATAGAAGTTGAGATTACAGACAAACTGTATCAGGGTCTGAAAGGCTTCTATGCACAAGAGCCTGCGGCCGATCAGTTCTTGGACAACATCGTTAGCTCTCAAAAGGTAAGCCCCAGCATGTCGAGCGACATCACGAGAGGTGCTATCTGGGCTGTGTTGTTGTCGATGATCTTCATGGCAATTTATATTCTGATTCGATTCCGTGATATTTCATTCTCTGCCGGGGTATTCGTTTCTGTAGCTTCTACTACATTCTCGATTATCGCTCTGTATGCGTTGCTGTGGAAGATTCTTCCTTTCACGATGGAGATTGATCAGAACTTTATCGCTGCCATCTTGGCTATCATCGGTTACTCGCTCAATGACACCGTGGTTGTCTTTGACCGTATTCGTGAAACGATGAAGTTGTATCCTAACAGAGATCGCTACCAAGTAATCAACGATGCTCTTAACTCAACATTGGCTCGAACGCTGAATACCTCTTTGACCACCTTCATCGTGATGTTGGTTATCTTCATCTTTGGAGGTGCTACGATGCGTAGCTTCACGTTCTCGATCCTTCTCGGTATCGTTATCGGTACATACTCTACGCTCTTTGTTGCTACACCGCTTGCCTACGAGATCCAAAAGCGCAAGCTCAACAAAGCAGCTAAGAAATAATTCGATCGCTTCGCTTACTTCTAAAGCAACAACCCCAACGACACGAAATGGAGTGTCGTTGGGGTTGCTTCTTTTTCTGAAAATGCAATAAGAAACTGCTGCACAAGCTATTGTGTACAGGGTTTGTGTCTTTATTCCGACTCTGAAGATGATGAGAATTTCTTTTTCTGTCGGTAATCGCGTGCACGCTTCAACTTTTCCAGAGCATCGTGTGCCGCATTCTGATGAGCTTCTTTTTTATTCATGCCGATTCCGCTACCGATACGATGGTCATCCACAAACACAGCGTAATTGAAATTTCCGTGAGCACGCTTAGGTTCGGAAATGAGACGAAACTCCAGATTCAAGTGGTGTTTCTGTGCCCATTCAAGTAGAAGGGATTTGTAATTCGTAGTAGTGTCCGTCAGGCTGTCTTCCAATTCATGAAAGACGGGAATGAAGCGTGTAAGGACAAACTTTTCCGCTGCTTGGTATCCTTTGTCCATATATATTGCTCCGATAAGGGCTTCCAGTGTATTGCCCATAATATCAGGACTCATCTGAGATATTTCGCCGCGAACGATCAGGAATCGGTCCAGTCTGAGCTTTTGCGCCACGATGTTGTTGATCTGTCTTTTGACAATCGCGCTGCGCCGCTGACTCATATCTCCTTCATTCCAATGAGGATGTTGGCGATACAGATAACCACTGATCGCAGTGGCAAGAACCGAGTCGCCGAGAAACTCCAGACGTTCGTTGTTCAGCCTGTGTCCCTCGTCATCTATCAAACTACATGAGCTATGCCGAAAAGCCAGCTCATATAAAGGAATCTGCCTTGGTTTGAAACCAAGAGTATCCGAAAGCAAAACAAAAGACCCCCTCGGCTTTCGCCAAGGGAGTCTTGATAAGTATGTACTCAAAGACAACATTGCAGTTATCTATCAATCTATTATTTCTCGAACTTCTTGAATACAACGCTGGCATTGTGTCCTCCGAATCCGAACGTATTGGATAGGGCTACACGTACCTGACGCTTTTGTGCTTCGTTGAAAGTAAAGTTCAGGCTATAATCGATTTCCGGATCTTGATCGTCGTCCTGATGGTTGATAGTAGGCGGAACGATATCTTCGTGTACGGATTTCACGCATACCATAGCCTCTACGGCACCGGCAGCTCCAAGAAGGTGTCCCGTCATACTCTTTGTAGAGCTGATGTTCAGCTTATAAGCATGCTCTCCGAAGACATCTTTGATAGCTTTCGCTTCTGAAATGTCTCCGACAGGAGTAGAGGTACCGTGCACATTGACGTAGTCAACATCCTCCGGCTTCAGGCCTGCGTCTTCGATGGCGTTTGTCATAACCAGCTTGGCTCCCAACCCGTCAGGATGACTTGCCGTCAGGTGATATGCATCGGCTGAAAGACCTGTTCCCACCAATTCGGCGTAGATACGGGCACCACGCTTAAGAGCATGCTCCAGCTCCTCGAGAACCATACATGCAGCTCCTTCGCCCATAACGAATCCGTCGCGGCTGGCGCTGAAGGGACGACTGGCCTCTTGCGGAGCATCGTTGCGCGTGGAGAGAGCGTTCATAGCATTGAAACCTCCCACTCCGGCAGCGCAAATCGACGCCTCAGAGCCTCCTGCGATGATTACATTGGCCTTACCTAAGCGGATCAGATGACAAGCATCGATCAGAGCATTGGTAGAAGACGCACATGCCGATGCGATGGAGTAGTTCGGGCCATGGAAGCCGTATTTGATTGAGATTTGGCCTGCTGCAATATCGGAGATCATCTTGGGGATGAAAAACGGATTGAAGCGAGGCCCGTTCTCCGGATTATAGTCGCGCACTTCACTCTCGAAAGTCGTCAGACCACCGATTCCGGCAGAAACGATCACTCCCACACGATTCTTGTCCAATTGGTCCAAATCGAGGCCGGAGTCTTTTACACTCTCATCGGCCGCTACTTGTGCAAGTTGCGCGTAGCGGTCTAACTTACGCACCTCCTTGCGGTCAAAATGTTGCAAAGGATCAAAACCCTTCACTTCGCAGGCGAACTGCGTTTTGAACTTGGAGGCATCAAAGAGCGTGATAGGTCCGGCTCCACTCTTGCCTGCCACTAAGCTTTCCCATGTTTCGGGAGCGGTGTTGCCGAGCGGAGTAATGGCGCCTAACCCTGTTACTACTACTCTTTTCAGTTCCATCGGAGTATTATTACTTCAGGTTTTTTTCGATATAGTCGATGGCGTCGCCGACTGTCTTGATCTCCTGTGCTTGGTCGTCAGGAATAGACATGTTGAATTCCTTTTCGAAATTCATCATCAACTCAACTGTATCAAGAGAGTCTGCTCCAAGGTCGTTTGAGAAACTGGCTTCACGCGTTACTTCAGAAGCTTCTACATTCAATTTGTCAACTACGAGGTCGATTACTTTTTTTTCTACTTCAGACATAGTCTTGTTCTTTAAAATGGTTATTACTAATAATCTTCTTATTTATCTTTGTGTTTCATTCTGCGTCGTTTAGCGGATTCGGTACAGAAAATACTGTGTTATTTCCATTATTGACGCCGTGAAATCTGCACAATCGCACTCTTTGTGTGCAGCAAAAATAGTAAATAAAATGAGAAAAGTAGCGGTTTTAGCCTCCGGCAATGGCTCAAATGCAGAAAATCTGTATCATTTCTTTTCCCAAAGAGGTTTGGCAAGCTTGGCTGTCATCCTTAGTAATCACTCCGATGCGGGAGTAATGGCACGAGCAGAACGGCTGAAAATTCCGGCTTATGCCTTTACTACGAAAGAAATGCACGAAGGAACCAAGCCTATTGCCCTACTGAAAGAGTTGGGAATAGAACTGATCGTTCTGGCCGGCTACATGTGTTATATCACCCCTCCTTACTTGGAGGCTTTCCCCGACAGGATCGTCAATATCCATCCGGCATTGCTGCCCAAGTTCGGTGGAAAGGGAATGTACGGCCATCATGTACACGAAGCCGTACTTGCTGCGGGGGAGAAAGAAAGCGGTATCACCATTCATCTCGTCGATGAACATTATGATCATGGTAGAATCCTCCGTCAGGCTGTCTGTCCGGTTCTTCCGGAAGATACGCCCGATACGCTTGCCGAAAGGATCCATGCTCTGGAATATGCACACTATCCTGAGGCCATAGAGGAATACTTGCTCCGGCTTCCGGCAGAATCATGAAACACTCCTTCCCCATGCGCACTCTATCCAGCATACTATATTATATAGTAATAGGGCTTATTCTGTTCCTCACGCTTTCATGCAGTAGAGAATCCGATGTTTGCCACCTCAAACTTAAGCTGAGCAATCTCAGCAGTGGCGATTCTGTTTTAGTCCTTCGACTGGAAGGAGGAGGCTCCTTTAGCACAGAAGAAATACGAGTCACGCCACCCAAAGCCCGGATCCGACACAAAGTCAAAGGCGATGTTAATCGCATTTTGCTCTATTTCAACGAAGGCAATAATGTGCTTCGGCTTTATCCTGAAAGGGGAGAGGATCTCACAATCACGCTTGATGCCGACCAACCTCTCCTGCCTAAAATAAAAGGAGGAAGCACCCATGCTACACTGAATGAGTTCATGCAAACAGCGGATGATGAGATCCGCAGCTATCAGGATCATCTCCGAACGACCGACTTTCCCTCCAAGGCAGAAGCCTTCGCAGATCTGCGACTCAAAGCCCTCCGCTTCTATCTCTCCCATTCCGATGCCCCCGGTATAAACAGATTGGTGGAGGAATACGATCTCTTCGATGCGGCATTCGTTCGTCGCTCCGGTATTTCGATGCACCGGCTCCCCGCACCTCTTGATTCCGTCCTTAGAAAGAACGAGTCGTATGCAATCGGCCGTTTGGCACCGGACTTCCTTGTCAAGGATATCGATCAGCGATCCTTTACGCTTTCCTGGTACAAGGGGCAAGATGTCCTTTTGCACTTTGCTAATAAGCCGGACTCCGCTACTGTCGCATGCCTGAAAGCCTGGAAAAATAAAACAGGAATGAAAAAGCCGGAAGTCCTGACCCTCGCACTTTTTGCACCGGACTCATCGCTCCGAAAGCTGACCGCAGGATTGGCCATGCCGTTGCGCGTCGTGTCGGACAGTGTCGGGCAGGTATCGACACTTCTTGAACGATACGGCATAGACAGCCTCCCATATACTGTCCATATCGACACTGCCGGATACATCCGCAGCCGCCATGCCGGTCACAGTCTCCCATAGTTCGCACGCACTTTCCCCGTATTTATGTTAGTAAAGACCTTTGCCGCTGCTCTGCACAGCATAGATGCTCTTACCGTTACCGTCGAAGTCAATATCACCCGAGGTTGCTATCTCAGCATGGTAGGACTCCCCGATGCAGCAGTTCGTGAGAGTCTGGATAGAATCCGCTCCACATACGACTGCCTGAATATCGCCTTTCCCCAAAAGAGCATTACGATCAATCTCAGTCCGGCCGATATCAAAAAAGAAGGTACTGCCTACGACCTGCCCCTTGCCATTGCACTCATGGCTGCAGATGGCATTATCGGAGCAGACTCCCTGCCGCGCTATATGATTATGGGCGAGCTTTCGCTGGACGGATCGCTCCGTCCGATCAAAGGAGCCTTGCCCATTGCCATCCAAGCACGGGCCGAAGGATTCGACGGACTGATCCTCCCGGCGGAAAATGCACGTGAAGCAGCCGTCGTGAACAACCTCAATGTCTATGGTGTGAAGCATATAGCAGAGGTGATCAGCCATTTCAACGGAGGCGATCAGCTACAGCCCACCATAGTCGATACCCGCAGGGAATTTTTCGACCATCAGCAGCAGGTATCTTTCGACTTCTCGGAGGTGAAGGGACAGGAGAAGGTGAAGCGCGCCCTCGAAGTGGCGGCTGCAGGCGGACACAATCTGATCATGGTGGGGAGTCCCGGCAGTGGGAAATCCATGATGGCTAAGCGAATGCCCGGAATCCTTCCTCCGTTTACACTTGGCGAATCGCTCGAAACGACCAAAATATACTCCGTGGCCGGTAAGTTGGGGGTCAATTCCATGCTCCTGACCCAACGCCCTTTCCGTTCGCCCCACCATTCCATCTCTTCCGCAGCCCTTGTGGGTGGCGGCACTTATCCGCAGCCCGGAGAGATCAGTCTGGCTCACAATGGCGTGCTCTTCTTGGACGAGCTGGCCGAGTTCAACCGCTCCGTTCTCGAGGTGATGCGGCAGCCTTTGGAAGATCGGCGGATCACCGTTTCGAGAGCCAGAATGACCGTGGACTATCCTGCCGGATTCATGCTCGTAGCTGCTATGAATCCCTGTCCTTGTGGCTACTACAACCATCCCACACGCGCTTGCTCCTGTGCACCTGGACAGGTGGAGAAGTATCTCAGCCGCATATCGGGGCCTCTTTTGGACCGGATCGATATACAGGTAGAGATTACACCCGTTCCTTTTGAGAAAATATCCGACAGCCGGCCGGCCGAAAGCAGTGAGAAAATCCGTCAGCGAGTGGTGGCAGCACGCGAAATCCAAAGCAAACGATTCGCCGACTACCCCGGTGTCCATTGCAATGCCCAGATGGACGACAAATTGATGAACCGCTATGCACTGCCCGACGAAAAGGGACTTCAACGATTGAGGACCGCTATGGAACGCTTCGACCTCTCCGCTCGTGCCTATGGCCGTATCTTGAAAGTGGCACGCACCATTGCCGATCTGGCAGGCAGCGAAGATGTGGGTGGCGAACACATAGCAGAAGCCATCGGCTACCGCAATCTCGACCGAGAAAACTGGGGTAAGGCTTGAGACAATGGAAAGCCCACACACACGCCTGCCCTCATTCGCCGCCCATCGCCTGATTATCGGCGAAACGAGCTACCCTTACCCTCTTCTCCGGTTTGATGCTGCATCCGGATGCTGGGAGTTAAGCTCTTTTTCTCACGAATCCGAGGCCGTTGTTTTTCTGTCGGGGAGTCTTCTGCTCTGTCCGGCTGATCTGTCGCCTCACCTCCCTGCTGATACACAAAGTATCACACTTCCTGAAATACAAAGTCGGCTCCACTTGCTACAGACCGCTCCCGTGCGTCTCTACCACTTCCTCTCTGTTTCCTCTCCCGCTCATCTCCTCCGCTAACGTCTCGAATAGGGAAGGACTAGTGCGTCCCTTCTCCGAATTTTCCCGTCTATAGTCGGCCAAGAGTAGTTTCACAGTAATGAAACTCTCATCGACTGACGTTTGCCGGAAAGTTAATCGAAGGAACGGGACTTCACTGTTTGAAGAATATCAAGAAGCGATTGACAGTGTTCGTTGTTGGCCATAATGATGTTGTCGGCAAATAAGATATTCGAGGTGGCATACTTTGGGACAGACTTGACGATGTTACACGTCACAGACCGAAAAAACGCAGAACATCGGTCGAAAAAACGTGGCGCGTAAACTTTTTCGTTCCGGTTTGGGAAGTGAAAAGTTTACGCGCCACAACGAAAAAAATCTCGTGCCACTTTCCCAGAAATCACGAACCGCAATCGGGATATTTTTCGCTCGTGTTCTCGAAAAGGGAAGTTTAGGATGATCGGAAGGGCAACTCCTAAATGATACCATAGCGGAGGCGAGATCTATCGGCGAAAAGCCGCTCTCCGATACATCAACGCCGTACTGATTGTGAGTTTCTGCCAAAAGCCCAAAAGAGTTTTCTCTTGAAGAAAAAATCCCGCAGACTTCTTTATTTGAGCGATACGGCTCCGGGTTTGCCGGCTTTGATGTAGGCGTTCATGGATTTAATGTCGTTCGGGTTGCAGCGGCTACGGTCGCAGCGGTAGAGTTCCGTGAAAGGATCCGCATCCACGATCCTCTGCAAAAGGTCGCTCTGGGAGGGAATACCTTTGATGGCAAAGTACTGCTCATACGTGTATTCGACGAAAGCCGAAGTCGGGCCTACGCCACGGCGGTCGAGCAGATAGCCGTCAGCCAGCTCCACCGGAGTGCAGAGACCATCGCCACACCGAAGATCGGAAGGGGCAGGACGTGCCACCACATCCTTTTTGTCAGTCGAGAGGGTAATAGGCACGAGATTGCGATAGTCGCCTCGCGTCTTGTAGATGATGATCGGAGCCAATGCCATGGCCGGTGTCATGGGGGCTAAGCCATCTTGGTCGTGGCGGTCTTCACCTCCGATGAGGATGGGTTTCGGGAAATTGTTTTGGGGCTTCTGGTTATGAGTCTGCGTCATTTCTGTGGGACTGTTGGTCCGATTCGTTTTGCATCCCCCACTCGAGAAAACGATGGCCATCAAGAGGGAGAAAAAGATTTTACTTCTCATTTTCTGTTCGGTATTAGTGAAGAGAATCTGATTTCTCGTCTGTAAATTATCGGAACTAAGGTAATGGAAAATCCTATACCTTTGTTTTTCCTATACATACAAACAGCACTTCTATCGCCAACGATATGAAAGAAAGAATCAATCAACTCCTACAAGAAATCGGTCAGTGTGTGGCAGCCACTGTAGAGGAAGCCGAAGCCCTGCGAATCAAGTATCTCAGCAAGAAAGGAGAAATATCCCGTCTGTTCGATGACTTCCGACTGGTGCCATCCGAAGAGAAAAAACAAATAGGACAATTGCTCAATGAGCTGAAGAACAAGGCTCAGGAGCACATCAACTCCCTTCGCGAGCAGGCACAGGCAGGCTCTGCACAGGCTTCGGAAGAAACCGACCTGACACGAACATCATATCCGACGAGACTGGGCACACGCCATCCGATCTCTCTGGTGAAGCAGGAGATCTGCGAGATTTTTGCCCGACTCGGCTTCAGTATCGCCGACGGGCCGGAGATAGAGGATGACTGGCACGTATTCTCTTCGATGAATTTCGCCGAAGACCATCCCGCCCGCGATATGCAGGATACATTCTTCATCGAGCATCGCCCCGATGTCATCCTTCGTACGCATACATCCAGTGTCCAAAGCCGTGTGATGGAAAAGACACAACCGCCGATTCGTGTCATTTGCCCCGGGCGCACCTACCGAAACGAAGCCATTTCCTATCGGGCGCATTGCTTCTTTCATCAGGTGGAAGCACTGTATGTGGACAAGGATGTTTCTTTCGCCGATCTGCGACAGGTGCTTCTCTACTTCGCGCAGGAAATGTTCGGAGCCGAAACCAAAATACGCCTTCGCCCTTCTTATTTCCCCTTTACCGAACCGTCTGCCGAGATGGACATCTCCTGCAATATATGTGGGGGCAAAGGCTGCAACTTCTGCAAGCATACGGGATGGGTGGAAATACTCGGATGCGGCATGGTGGATCCCAACGTATTGGACAACTGCGGCATAGATAGCAAGAAATACAGCGGCTATGCACTCGGTATGGGTATCGAACGTATCACCAATCTCAAGTATCGCGTCAAGGACCTCCGCTTCTTTTCTGAGAACGACCTCAACTTCTTGGAACAGTTCAAGAGCGTACACTAACCCTTTGACCGGTATCGGATGCGCAAGGAGGAGCGATACAAAGCTGTTATTGATTGGTTCACCGAGCATATGCCGGTGGCCGAAACGGAGTTGCATTACAGGGATCCTTTCCAGTTGCTGGTGGCCGTTATCCTCTCGGCACAATGTACCGATAAGCGTGTCAATATGGTGACGCCGGCTCTCTTCTCTGCCTATCCGACAGCAAAGGATATGGCCGGGAGCACGGCAGAGGATTTGCTGTCTTATATAGGAAGTATCAGCTATCCGAACAGCAAAGCGAAACATCTGGTCGGGATGGCACAGAAGCTTTGCTCCGATTTCGGAGGAGTGGTGCCGGACGAGGTGTCGGAGCTGACCAAACTGCCCGGCGTAGGCCGTAAGACAGCCAATGTGATAGCCTCCGTTGTCTACGGCAAACCGGCCATGGCCGTAGATACGCACGTATTCAGAGTATCCGAAAGGATAGGCCTGACTACCGGCTCGAAGTCGCCACTGGAGACGGAGCGAGAATTGGTTCGCTATATTCCGGATGCACTGATACCGAAAGCCCATCACTGGCTGATCCTGCATGGACGGTACGTTTGTCTGGCTCGCAAGCCCAAGTGTGCAGACTGTGGCATAGCACCATTCTGCCGCTACTACTCGAAAGTTTTTAAGAAGGATAGTACAGCTCTTCCGAAAAAAGGGGAATGATAAGGCCTGCTGTGCGAATAATATCCGCACAAACGCTCCATGCCTTAATTCCGAAGGCATTATGAATCGAGAAAGCTTTATACTCCTGCTTGCTCTCTTACTTGCTCTCCCATTCCATTTGCAAGCATCGTCTCCATCCGACAACATGGCAGATACGACTTGCATATCCGATTCGACCAAAATGTTTCCTCCTGCCATCGGTATTTACCATGTAAAACCGATGAAAAACACGTTGCGGCATTCCCTGCCTCTTGTGGCTGCGTCTCTCTTTACTTTCAACGTGGATGACAATATCCGAGAGCTTCGCTTTACCGGTGCCGGCAGTTTTCATACCAAGATAGACAACGTGACTCAGCTCATTCCCCTTATGGCACAACTTACGATGAGGGGATTGGGCTATAAGGGACGTAGTAAATCATGGGGAAAGATGCTTGTATCGGATGCTTTGGGTATGGCACTTATGGGTGGAATGGTCAATGCCGGAAAGTATTCGTTCGGACGGTTGCGTCCGGATGGCACCGCTGCCAATTCATACCCGTCGGGACATACGGCAACGGCTTTCGCCTGCGCCACTCTTTTTCATCTCGAATACGGCTCCCGAAGCCCTTGGTATAGCGTGGCGGGCTATACTGTAGCCTCCCTTACGGGGATCAGTCGCATCGTGAACAATCGGCATTGGGCCAGCGATGTGCTTTGTGGAGCTGCCGTAGGGATATTGGTCGGAGAATTAGGTTATTGGATCAGCGATCTGATCTTCCGCGACCCTACGGGTTACAACTACAAGCTGACAGAGAAACAGGAAGGGACTCTGGAAAGCATGGTTATTTCTCTTTCTACCGGGAATAGATACATCAGCCGGCATATGGACTTTGATGGCAAGACAGTGGAACGTACCAACGCTTTCGGCATGAACCTGAAGACGACCTTCAATCCAAGCTTTGCTCGCTGGGTACGAATCGGATCGCAGTTCAGCGTCTCGACAGAGAAGCTGAAAGTCTTTACGCGAGAACGGTCGGCAAAGGTCTGCGTAGCTCCGGCGATCTCAGTCGGTCTTTCCGCCGGCGTGCAATGGCACCCCTGGCAGAGAGCTTTCCTTTGGGCGGAGGCAGTTCCTTCAATACTGTTTCGTACCGTTTTTACTGCTGCTCAAGACGAGCAGGGAGAAATGCTCTTGAAGCTACGCCGGCGTTCGAGTTTCCAACCGGCGTTCCGTATAGGAGTGGCGCACGAATTATCTCACCGTATGGGAGTAGAAGCACATGCAGGGTACCAGCTCGGCGAGGCAGTCTATCACCTTGTCGAAGAGACGTCCGGTTGGTCAATTCTCAAAAAGAGAGCTACCGTACCTTACCGGGGATTTGAGTTTGCAGTCGGACTACAGTTCTATCCTTTCCGCTGACGATTGGGCGGAAATAGCCGTACAGAGTTCGCAAGCGGTGAGCACATCGGGCACCTCGCGCAAGCGAACGATCCTCTTTCCTCCGGACTGACGAATCTCGCACCGACGTGTGTGCGCTGCGATATAATCCAACAGCATACCGAATACTTCGCTCTGATAGTAAGGGCTGTCTTCCTTGCCGACCAGATGGAAGCTCATCTGTCCTCCACGCAATACGATCTTCTCTATACCGAGCGAACGGCCAAGCCGGCGTAATCGGGGCACTCGTATCAACTCCTCTCCCTCGCGCGGAATCTTGCCGAAACGGTCCTGCATACGGCGTCGGAATGCTTCGAGCTCCTCGTCCGTGGAGAGATTGTCCAACTCCCGATAGAGGAGAATGCGTTCCGAATCCAAGGGCACATATTCTTCGGGGAAGGAAAGCTCCAAATCGCTTTCGACAGTTGTCTCCACTACAAACCGGGAAGCCGAAGGAGTAGCTTCTTCTGCATAAAGATCGGCAAACTCGTCCGCTTTGAGTTCGGAAACGGCTTCATTGAAAACCTTGCTATACGTCTCATATCCCAAGTCGGCAATGAATCCGCTCTGCTCGGCTCCGAGCACATTGCCGGCACCACGTATATCCAAATCCTGAAGAGCGATACGGATACCGCTGCCGAGGTCGCTGAAGTTTTCGATAGCTTGGAGGCGACGGCGCGAATCGTCGCTCAGGACACTGAGCGGCGGACTCAAGAGATAGCAAAAGGCTTTCCTGTTGCTCCGTCCCACACGTCCGCGAAGCTGGTGCAGCTCACTCAGACCGTATCGGTGGGCATCGTTGATGATGATGGTATTGGCATTAGGCACATCGATACCGTTTTCTATGATTGTAGTGGCGACCAATACATCGTACTCGTAATGGACGAAATCGAGGATAAGCCGTTCCAGTTCTGTGGGCGACATACGGCCATGCCCCACTGCCACGCGTGCATCGGTGACTTCGCGTTGTACTATGCCGGCGATCTCTTCTATATTGTCTATTCGGTTGTGAACGATGAAGACCTGTCCGTTGCGTGACATCTCGAAATTGACAGCTTCCCGAACAATGTCGGGGCTGAACCGTGCCAATTCGGTGGCAACGGGATAGCGATTCGGCGGAGGAGTGTTGATGTTCGAGAGGTCGCGTGCGCCCATCAGAGAGAATTGTAAAGTACGGGGGATAGGCGTGGCAGACATGGTCAGCGTATCGACATTGACCTGCAGTTTGCGCAGTTTTTCTTTCACTGCCACACCGAATTTCTGCTCTTCGTCGATTACCAGCAGGCCGAGGTCGTGGAATTTGACGTCGTTGCTCACGAGGCGGTGCGTCCCTATAATGATATCGATCCGTCCTTCTGCCAAGTCGTGCAGAATCGCTTTAATATCCTTGGCCGAACGGGCGCGGGATATGTATTCGATGCGCACGGGGAAATTTTGCAGCCTGTCCCTGAACGTCTGATAGTGCTGATAGGCCAGTACGGTGGTGGGCACGAGTATCGCCACCTGCTTGCCGTCTGTGGCGGCTTTGAATGCAGCACGAACAGCTACCTCCGTCTTGCCGAAACCGACATCGCCGCAGATAAGCCGATCCATCGGACGATCGCTTTCCATATCGGCTTTTACCTCTGCCGTGGCACGCTCCTGATCGGGCGTATCTTCGTACAGGAAAGAGGCTTCCAATTCGTGCTGTAGGTAGCTGTCCGGACTGAATGCAAAGCCTCGCTCTTCTTTCCTTCGGGCATAGAGGCGGATCAGATCGCGAGCAATATCCTTGACTCGCTTTTTGGTCCTCTCTTTGAGCTTTTGCCAGGCTCCCGTGCCGAGGCGACTCAGTTCTACCTGCGCATCGCTGTCGCCGCCCTTGTATTTGGACAGCTTATGAAGGCTGTGCAGATTGACGAATATAATATCGTTATTGCGGTAAATGAGTTTGATTACTTCCTGCCGCTTCCCTCCCACATCGGTCGTGATAAGGCCTCCGAAGCGGCCGATACCGTGATCGATATGCACGATATAGTCGCCTTGAGAGAATTGGTTCAGCTCCTTGAGCGAGAGGGTCACTTTCCCCGAACGGGCTTTGTCGCTTTTGAGGTTGTACTTGTGGTAACGATCGAAAAGCTGGTGATCCGTAAGCAGAGCGATCCGAAGAGCTTCGTCCGAAAAACCCTCGTGTAAGGTGAGCGATACCCTTTCCGGAAGGAGCGAGGAGCTTCCACGCTCGGAAAGGATCTCTTCCACTCTGGCGTACTGCTTATCCGAGGCTGTGGCCAAAAGCAGTCTGTAGCCGGCATCTCGCCATTGTTCCAGTTGGTCGATGAGCAGATCGAAATTCTTGTGAAAGAGAGGTTGCGGCTGCGTCTTGAAGCCGATACGGTAATTGCCGCTCCTGCCGCTGCCGGTGGCGATGGTCGTGAAGCCATTCAGCTTGTCCATCAGCTCCCCGGGCGATGTGAGCCGCTCCTGCATGGCTTCGAGCGATCCGAATCCTTCGCCGTCATCGAAGAGCGGAGCATCGGTAAACACCGCTTGCAGACGATCCTCCAGAAACGGCCTGTCCGGCAATACGATGATCGTATCCTTCGGGAATAAGCCGAGCAGACACTCCTCGGCACGAGCATCTCCTGCCACATCAGGCATCAGTACGACTTCGGACAGCGTCCCCACCGAGAGCTGACTCTCCACTTCGAAGAGACGGATGCTTTCTATCTCGTCGTCGAAGAAGTCGAGGCGTACCGGCAGCTCGCGGCTGAAAGAAAACACGTCCAGCAAACTGCCTCGCACGGCAAATTGCCCCGGCTCATAGACGTAATCGGTTCGTTCGAAGCCCCATTCCAATAGAAGGTCTCTGAGAAAATCCCGATCCAACCGGTCTCCCTGACGGATGCTGTGCATCTCTTTCTCCAGTATGCTGCCGGCGATCACGCGTTCGGCCACGGCTTCGGGATAAGAGACGACAAGCGGACAGCTACCGTCCATCGAAAGAGCGGCCAAAGCCTCGGCACGAAGTACCTGTTGTGCCGCATCGGTATGCCCGTATTTGATGGCTCGCTTATAGGAAGAGGGGAAAAAAAGTGCGCTTCCCTCTCCTCCGAGTTGCTCCAAATCGGAGAAGAGGTAGCCCGCTTCTTCCATATCCGAAGCAATGCACAGGACAGGGCGACCGGATTCGTGCAGCAGTTTCACTATAAGGGCGGCCGATGAGCCGCAAAGCCCGTCGAGAGCTACGTACTTCTCTCGGCCGAGGGCTTTCATCAAAGCCTGAACGCCGTTGTGCCGGCGAAAGAGGGAAAGAATATCGATTGCTTGGGAAGATTTGATCATGAGACAAAAATAAGCGGTCTAATTGAATTCGTTTTCTCTTTCAATCAGGGAGTCCGGTTAAAACTTTTTTCTCATAATGCATGTTTTAACTGCGTTAGGCTGCTTATTTCACATACAGAGTGTATAACACAGGGGCTGCTAATTCGGCTGTTGTACTCCTCGTGATATAACTCGGAAGTCTGTCGTTAGAGCCAACGCTGAAATCAAAATAACAACACAAAAACGATTGGTAAGATGAAAAACTATGTGATTCATAAATCAGAAACTCGTGGCAGGGTCAATTTTGGCTGGTTGCAATCCTTTCACACATTTAGCTTCGGCAATTATTATGATCCCGAACGTATTCATTTCGGTGCTCTTCGAGTAATCAATGATGACACTGTGGCTGCAGGCAGAGGTTTCGATAAGCACCCTCACGACAACATGGAGATCATTAGTATTCCATTAGAGGGTGATCTTGAGCATAAGGATACATTGGGAAATATTGCCGTGATCAAGCAAGGCGACATTCAGGTTATGAGCGCGGGAACCGGTATTCAACACAGCGAATACAACAAAAACAAGGATCGTCTGACAAAATTTTTACAAATCTGGATCTTCCCCAACAAACAGAACGTAGCCCCTCGTTATGACCAAAGGACACTAAGAACAGATGACATGCTCAATCAATTCAGACAAATACTATCTCCGAACGAGAATGACGAAGGAGTCTGGATACATCAGGATGCATGGTTCCATCTGGGAAAATTCGATGAAGGCATTACTACTGAATATAAGATAAAATCTAAAGGGAATGGTATATATGCTTTCATCATAAACGGAAAAGCTACTATTGCCGGACAAGAACTTAGTTCTAGAGATGGTTTCGGTATTTGGGATGTGGATAGCTTGTCTGTTACATCAGACACCCCCGGCACAGAGATACTGCTAATGGAGGTGCCTATGAAATTTTGAGAGTATTAAACGTAAGAATCATTTTAGAAATTAATGCGCGAAGATGGATAAGAATAAAGAACTGGGGATTTTGATTTTACGCTTTTCATTAGGCTTAATGATGTTGTTGCATGGAATAGCAAAAATTACCGGAGGCATAGATCCTATACAAGGGATGCTTACATCAAAGGGGTTGCCTCCATTTATAGCCTATGGAGTTTATATTGGAGAGGTAATCGCCCCTTTGCTCTTGGTCCTGGGTGTAAGGACTAGATTAGCCGCACTTGCATTTGTGTTTAATTGTGTAGCTATTATATGGTTAGGAGGGCACTCTATTGTCAGCTTAACTCAATATGGTGGATGGGCGGCAGAACTTCCCGGACTATTCCTGTTTGGAGCATTGGCATTGTTCTTCACCGGAGGAGGAAAATATGCAGTATCAAGCACAGACAAATGGGACTAACACAATCTACGATCTAAATAAAAAAAGCGAAACTGGAATGTTTCGCTTTTTTATTTTCGTTTTTCTAAAAAGGGAAGAAAACGAGGAGAATCCTCGTTTTTACTTGATAATTAACGTCTCAGTAAGGGGTAATTTGTCTTTAGCTTTGACTTCTGTGATAGGTTTGCCAAAAGGCATTTGGGCAGTCAAGATCCAAGAAGGATCGACGCCGGCAAGAGCTTTGATGTCATTGTCAACCATACCGATATAGTGCTGTAAGTTTGCACCGAAGCCGAGCGAGTCGAGACCCATCCATACCGTATGCTGGTGTGAGCCTTGCGTTTGTTGTGCCCAAAGAGGGAAATTTCCGGCATAAGCAGGGAAAGAGGCCTGAAGATTTTCTGTTATGGATGGCACATCAAAAAAGAGAATAGTGCCGATCCCATTTGCAAAAGCCTGACGTAATTTAGATGCTGTATTCGCTTCATAGGCTTCCTGCCCCATTATGGAAATCAAGGCATTCTCAACAAGTTTCCAATGGGTATCATGAGCTTCACCAGTAAGCAATACCATCCGTACAGGTTGGGAATTGAAAGCAGAAGGAACTGTTTGCAGTACGTGGCCGAGAAATTCTTCGACGACTTCACGCGAAACCACCCATTCTGGGTGAATAGCATAGTGAGAGTGACGATGCGCAAGGGCATCCTTTAGTGTTTCTATTTTTGTATTCATAATGTTTTGTCTGGCACGATTTGAGGTGCCTTGTAATTTTATAACAGAGAGTTCTTATTTATTGTTTTACCTCAACTAATTCGATTTAGCGGATCAAGAATTTCAACTATTTGGTATTAGATGAAACTTTGTTCAAGAACTATAATTGCTCCGATTTCCCGATCTTTTACATCGAATGGATGTCTTATAAAAAGTTCATAAGTTTTCTCTTCCATTTCTCTGTTTGGTACTAAGTCGATTTTCTTTTATGCAAGATATTTCGTGGAATCTGCAAAAGCTATTTTGACTATAAGGAGGCTGCAGGGGCAGATGAGTCGGACTAATGTTGTATTTTTGGCGCATGGAAAGCCGTTTTTTAATGTAATAGTATATGGAAGATAGAAGCAATCTTTTTCGCCTCAGTGCTTTGATGGGTTTGATCTTTGGTGCATTCTGGTGTCTAAAGTACATCTGCGTGATATTGGCATTCCGGATTCCTTTCTTGCTGCTGCTGTATATTCCGCTCACCTGTTTTGTCCCTTTTCTGGCTTATATACTGACTAAGCGTTATCGGAACGTGCTGCCGCAAGAGATGCGTTTCAGCTTTATGCATGGATGGCAGTTTTCCACTTTGCTCTATCTCTTCGCCACTGTATTGGTTTCCATTCCTCACTACTATTTCTATGCCGAGATAATGCCGGCACACATGCCCGATATTATGGCACAGCTGGAGCAGTCCTCCGACCTTATGACGCAAGTCTTCGGTACCGATGAGTGGCGCGAGGTGATGGAGCAGATGCTCAGGGTACGCCCCATGTCGCGTGTGATCAATGACATCTCTTCGAATTTCTTCTGGGGAGCTTTGTTCTCCATTCCGGTAGGGCTGATCCTGAAAAGAAAGGCTGCGTCGGACAATATGCATTCGTTATGATAGATATTTCTGTAGTAATCCCTCTGCTGAACGAGGCCGAGTCGATCCCCGAACTTTTTGCCTGGATCAGGCGTGTAATGAATGAGCATGGCTATTCCTACGAGGTCGTCTTCGTAGATGACGGGAGTACGGACGGCTCTTGGAGTGTGATCGAACGTCTGCGAGCGGAGCATCCCGAGGTCAAAGGAATCAAGTTCCGCCGCAACTATGGCAAGTCGGCTGGTCTCCAAAGTGGTTTTGCCCGTACACAAGGGCAGGTAGTCATAACGATGGATGCCGATTTGCAGGATAGCCCGGATGAAATCCCTGAGCTGTACCGGATGGTGACAGAAGGAGGATACGACTTGGTAAGCGGTTGGAAGCGCAAGCGGTACGATCCCCTGTTCAGTAAGAATCTGCCCTCGAAGCTTTTCAATGCCACAGCCCGAAAGCTGTCCGGCATCAAGCTGCACGATTTTAATTGCGGCCTGAAAGCATACCGGCACGAGGTCGTGGAGAATATCGAGTTGTACAACGATATGCACCGTTACATTCCATACTTGGCCAAATCCGCCGGCTTCGGACGTATCGGCGAGAAGGTAGTACGGCATCAGGCGCGCAAATACGGCTCGAGCAAGTTCGGTATCAGCCGTTTTTTCAATGGCTATCTGGATTTGCTTACGCTTTGGTTTATCAGCAAGTTCGGACGCAAGCCGATGCATTTCTTCGGGTTGCTCGGGTCGGGTATGTTCCTGATCGGCTTCATAGCTTTGGCCGTTGTCCTTGTCAATAAGTTGTCCGCTATAATCATGCATACGCAGGCACCTTTGGTGACGGATCGGCCTTATTTCTTCATCGCACTGACGGCGATGATTATCGGCACACAACTGTTCCTGACCGGATTTGTCGGTGAGATGATCAGCCGTCAGGCTTCGGACAGAAACAACTATAAAATAGAGAAAGAGATATAATGAAACAGATTCCTCAAGATTTTCGTTTGATAGAAGATTTCTTCCGCACACGCAGATCCGTACGCAAGTTTACTGATCGTCCTGTGGAGGAAGAGAAGTTGATGGCCATCCTCGAAGCCGGACGCATAGCTCCTTCGGCGCATAATTACCAGCCGTGGCATTTCCTCGTGGTTCGGGAAGAAGAGGGTCGCAAACGTTTGGCTCCCTGTTCCCAACAACCTTGGTTCCCGGGTGCACCTATCTATATCATTACGCTTGGCGATCATCAAAGGGCATGGAAGCGAGGAGCAGGTGATTCCGTAGACATCGATACCTCTATTGCCATGACTTATATGATGCTGGAAGCACATAGTCTGGGACTCGGATGTACGTGGGTCTGTGCTTTTGATCAAGCTCTTTGTTCGGAGATCTTCGACATCCCTTCGCACATGACACCTGTTTCCATATTGGCTCTCGGCTATGGCGATCGGACTGTGCCTCCGCGTGAGGATTTCAATCGCAAATCCATCGAAGAGGTAGTCAGCTTCGAGAAATTATGAAACGTTGGTTAGGTTTAGTGGCCGTTCCGGGAATGATCGTTCTCGGTGCGGCTTTTTTTTCTTGCCGGAAAGCACCTGCCTATACGGTATTGCAAGGGGAGATATTCCATACCTATTATCATATCAAATATAAGGGAGAGGCAGATCATTCACAGCGAGTGGATAGCGTATTCAGAGCTTTCAATCATTCCCTTAATCCGTTCGACAGTACCAGTATCATCGCCGGAGTGAATCGGAATCTTTCGGTCAGGACTGACAGTATGTTTCGCCGGGTATTTCGTCGGGCGCAGGAGATTGCAGCCATTTCCGGCGGTTCTTACGATATTACTTGCTCTCCGCTGATCAATGCTTGGGGATTCGGTTTCGAACATAAAGAGGACGTGACTGCACAGTTGATCGACAGCATCAAGGCCTTTGTCGGTTACCGAAGAGTGCGATTGGAGGGCGAGACGGTTGTGAAGGATGATCCGCGCATTACGCTGAACACTTCTTCCATTGCCAAAGGATATGCTTCGGATCTGGTGGGCGAAGCCTTGGCCGCTCATGGGATCGGGGACTATATGGTGGAGATCGGAGGAGAGGTTGCTTTCAACGGACTCAATCCTCAAGGCAAGCCTTGGCGCATAGGAGTAAGTAAACCGCAGGATGACAGTCTGGGAGTGGCGATGCAGGAGTTCGAACTCATCGTAGAGCTTAGTGGAAAAGGGGGCTTGGCGACATCGGGCAACTATCGGAACTTCTATGTCCGGGATGGCAAGAAGTATGCGCATACGATCGATCCGCTTAGCGGCTATCCCGTGCAGACAGATGTGCTGAGTGCCACAGTCGTTGCTCCTGACTGTATGACGGCTGATGCCTTGGCTACTACTTTTATGGTGGTCGGTTCGGAGCGAGTAGCTGCTATTGCTGCCGAGTTCTCAGGTGTGGACTATATGCTTATTTTGTCCGATGGAGATGGTTCTTACAAGACTGTGTTGAGCGAAGGCTTCCGAAAGCGAGTAGCCAAGTAGTCGTGCCTCATCCGTAATCCTTCCAAGCCTCCGTCTTTTTCTCTTCAGGTCGGTACAATCTTTCGGAACGGGTTTACTTTTTTCGCAACTGAACGAGAAAGTCACTACGATCTTTCGGCCGATATTCTCACTGATGGTTTACGTTTGTCACAGCTGAACGAGAAAGATTTAGCAGACAGTGTTCGGGTAGGTTCTCCATACGGCGACTAAGTCACAATAAAAAACAAGAGAGAGGGTATGCACCGCGATGGGCATACCCTCTCTCTTATTTCTTATTGTCCTTTGCTCGTTAAGCGATACCGCTGAAGCCCATGAAAGCCATAGCCAATATACCGGCAGCCAAGAGAGCCGAAGGTATTCCCTTCATGGCTTTGGGGAGGTTGGTCATTTCGAGCTGCTCACGGATACCCGCGAAGGTTACCATCGCCAGGGTGAAACCGATAGCCGTGGAAATTGCATAAACAAAGCTTTGGAGCAGGGTATAATCTTTCTGGATAACCAGAATAGCCACACCGAGCACACAGCAGTTCGTTGTGATCAAGGGCAGGAATACACCCAATGCCTGATAGAGAGGAGGAGATACCTTCTTGAGTATGATCTCCACCATCTGCACCAAGGCGGCAATAACCAAAATAAATGCAATGGTCTGCATGAAGCCCAATCCGAAACGATCCAAAACAAACTTCTGGATCAGGAATGTAACCAATGTAGCCAGTGCCAACACGAAAGTCACGGCAGCACCCATACCGATTGAGGTGTCCACCTTCTTCGATACGCCTAAGAACGGGCATATACCGAGGAACTGCGACAGCACGACGTTATTAACGAAAACCGCCGCTATGAATAACATGAAAAATTCCATAATGCCAATTACTTAAGTGGGTTATGCTTTTTTCTTCAACTTGTTCACTAAGGCAATCAGGTAGCCCAATGCAATGAAAGCTCCGGGAGCCAATACGAAAACCAATGCTCCGTAGGATTCATTGAAGATCGTAAAGTCGAATAGCTTGCCACTGCCCAGGAGTTCGCGGACGGTACCTAAAAGCGTCAAACTGAGGGTAAAACCTAATCCGATACCTATACCGTCAAATATAGAATGAACGAGGCCTTTCTTGGAAGCAACGGCTTCGGCACGACCAAGTACAATACAGTTTACTACGATCAACGGGATGAAGATACCGAGGCTCTTGTCCAAATCAGGCATATAAGCCTTGATAAGCATCTGCAATACCGTCACGAAGCCGGCAATGATCACGATAAAGGCCGGAATACGTACCATATCGGGGATGAGATTCTTGACCAAGGATACCACTATGTTGGAGCAAATAAGCACAAACATGGTAGCCAATCCCATACTCATACCATTGATGGCCGACGTTGTGGTGGCCAGCGTGGGACACATACCAAGGAGAAGTACGAATATCGGATTCTCCTTAACAATGCCGTTTATAATAACACTCAAATTCTTACTCATTGCGCTTCGGTATTATCTGTGTTAGTATTCATCGTAGAATCAGCCTGAGTAGTATCGACAGTTGCCTCAGTCTGTCCGGCACTGCCTTGAGCGGCTTTGAAACCTCTGTAGGCGCGATCCATAGCATCCAAAAAGGCACGACTACTGATCGTAGCGGCTGTGATGGCATCTACCTTACCGCCGTCTTTGGTAACGGCAAGAGGCGTATCGCTCATCTGTACGCCACGTACATCTTGGATCAGTCCTTCTTTTTTGGCAGGAGTCTGGAACCACTCTTGCATCTTGGCTCCGAGGCCGGGTGTTTCGCTGTGGCTGAGTACGGAGAAATCGTGGACTTTGCCGTCCATATCGAATCCGTACATCACTGTGAACTTACCGCTAAAGCCCTTGTCCGTATAGCTTTCCACTGCGTAACCCACTACTTCCTGCCCTTTTTTTGCCGGGAATACGGTGAGTTTGGCTCCATCTACATCAACTTCGAATCTCTCTTCGTACGGATTGTTGTCGAAGGCATTAACTACCAGTTTGATAGCAGCCACTTTGGCATCCACTTCCGCTTTTGCAATGGGCTCTTTCGTTATTTCGTTCATCATGCCGAGGGCGGCGGAAACAACGATACAGAAGCCCGTCAAAGAGAGCAACATATTGGGGAGTGACGATTTTAGCTTTTTCATTTGTTCTTTCCTCCAAAATGTTTAGGTTTCATATAAGTATTGATCAGAGGCGTCATGCCGTTCATAATCAGGATGGCGAATGACATCCCTTCCGGATAAGCCCCGAATGTACGGATCACAACCGTGAGCAAGCCGATCAGACAGCCATAGAGGATCTGTCCGGACTTGGTCATCGGCGAAGTCACATAGTCCGTAGCCATGAAGATGGCTCCGAGCATCATACCACCGGAGAACAGGTGGAACCACGGAGTAGCGGGGAAAGATGTCGGGCTGGCCAAGTGCAGAATGCCTGCCAATACGATCACGGATGCGAAAATAGACACGGGGATATGCCACGTGATAATCTTCTTGTAGAGCATATAGACCAATCCGAGAAGCAGCGCGATAGCACTGACTTCACCCAAAGAACCGGCTTCACCGATAAACATGTGCAGGTCGGTGGGGATATTGGTCAAAGCCGAGGTGTCGCCACTCATCGCCGCTTTCATCAGACCGAGGGGGGTAGCACCCGTCTCGGCATCCAGATAGGAAGTCATCTGTCCTTCGGTAGGCCAGAGAGTCATCTGGGCAGGGAAAGAGATCAGGAGGAATACACGACCGACCAAGGCGGGGTTGAAGATGTTGTTCCCCAAGCCGCCGAAGGACATCTTGCCCAATGCGATAGCTACTACTGCACCGATGATAATGATCCAAACGGGCAGGTTGCTCGGCAGGTTGAAAGCCAGCAATACGCCGGTCAAGATCGCTGAGCCGTCCATGATGGTCGGCTCTTTGCCCAGCATATATTTGCTGATCAGGAATTCCACGATGCAACAGGTAAGAACGGACACTGCCGTTACGATCACCGCACCGATCCCGAACTGATATACCGACATGGCCAAGGCTGGCAAGAGGGCAATCAGCACGCCATACATATTCTTTTTGATGCTGTCTCCGCTGTGGATGTGCGGTGAAGGAGAAATGATAATTTTATTTTCCATCGCTTATTTCCTTTCTTATTGCTTACGTGCTCTTTGGATACCCATCACAGTCTTCTTGGCTTGGCGGATATAATCCAGCAGAGGACGGTTGGCCGGACAGGTGAAGCTGCACGAACCGCATTCGATACAGTCAACCACGTTGCCTTTTTCCGCTGTTTCCCAGCTCTTATATAAGGTGTCGCGCATCAGGAAAGCCGGATTGAGTCCCATCGGACACACTCCGACGCACTTGGCGCATCGGATACAGTCGCGCATAGGCTTGCGGACTGCCTCTTCTCTGTCGAGAATCAATACTCCGGAGCTGCCTTTGGTCACAGGTATATCGGGTGACAACAGGGCGCGTCCCATCATCGGACCTCCACCGATGATCTTACCCGTATTCTCCGGCAGGCCACCTGCTGCTTCGATCAGAGCCGCAATAGGAGTACCTATACGAACGAGGAGGTTAGACGGACGAGACAATTTTTTGCCTGTGACCGTCACGATGCGCTCGACTAGAGGCTTGTTCTTCTGTACCGCTTCGTATACGGCGAATACCGTACCCACGTTTTGTACTACGGCACCTGTGCTGATAGGCAGGGCACCGCTTTTTACCTGCTTGCGGATCACTGCGTCGATCAGCTGCTTCTCACCACCTTGAGGATATTGCACCTTCAACGGCATTACCTCTATGCCCGGATATGCAGCGGCCAGTTTGGTGAGGTGAGCGATAGCGTCTTTCTTATTATTCTCAACTCCGATAACGGCCTTGTTTACCTGAATGGCTTTCATCAGGATGCTCACGCCGATCATGATCTCTTCGCCGTGCTCCAGCATAAGGACGTGGTCGCTCGTCAGATAGGGCTCGCACTCTACGGCGTTGATGATCAGGATCTCGGCTTTGTTGCCCGGAGGAGGGGATAGCTTCACATGGGTAGGGAAGGTAGCACCACCGAGACCCACGATGCCGGCAGCAGAGATTTTGGCTACGATTTCTTTTGCATCCAGATTGCATTCTTTGACGATGGCCGGTGAGCGATCGATGCCCTCTTCCCATTCGTCGCCTTCTACGTTAATGAAGACTGCGGGCTTGGGATAGCCGCTTGAGTCGTATACGTTATCGATCTTCAGCACCTTACCTGACACAGATGAGTGGATATTGGCTGATACGAATCCTCCGGCCTGAGCAATGATAGTCCCGACCTTAACTTCATCCCCTTTCTTGACCGTGGCAGTTGCCGGTGCCCCGATGTGCTGACCAAGAGGGATGACTACTTGTGAGGGGATAGGCAACACCTCTACGGGCTTGCCTGCCGATAACTTGTTTTCGGGGGGGTGAATACCACCGATTCGGAAAGTCCTCAACATAATAATTCTATGTGGTCTTTGTTGTTATTTATTCCTTAGACAGTCTCTTGTGCCGGTGCGGCAGCTTCTGTGGCGACAGCCGGCTCCACTTTCTTCTTCGGTGGGAAGTTCAGCTCGTGGATGGCATTCGTGGGACATACGTCCACACACTTGCGGCACATGCGGCACTTGGTGTGGTCTATGTACGAGAGGTTGTTCTCGATAGTGATAGCCTCGAACTGACATTGCTTCAAGCAGAGCGAGCAGCCGATACAAGCATTGCTACAAGCTTTCTTGGCGGCACCGCCTTTGTCCTTGTTCACGCAGCTGACAAAGATACGACGGCTCTTAGGCCCTTTCTTCCGGAGCTCGATGATCGATTTGGGACAGGCCTTGACACATGCACCACATGCCGTACAAGCATCCTCCACCACTTCCGGCAGCAAAGTTGTCGGGTTGATGCGGATAGCATCGAATCCGCAGGCATCCACACAGTCGCCCAATCCCAGACAGCCGAAGCTACAGCCCGTGTCTCCGCTATATAGCGAAGCGGCTACTGCACAGCTGGAGGCTCCATCGTACAGGTTCGTACGCGGACGAGCATCGCAATTGCCATTGCAACGAACCACGGCAATCTTCGGATCCTGAGCAGCCGCAGCCATGCCGAGGATGTCGGCTATCTGCCCCATCACCGCTGCTCCCCCTACGGGGCAGAGCAGTCCTTCGAGGCTTTCGGCTTTGACGCAGGCATTGGCAAAACCGGAGCATCCGGGGAAGCCACATCCCCCACAGTTGGCTTGAGGGAGTACCTCTGCAACCAGTCCGATGCGTGGATCTTCCTTGACCTCGAACTTCTTTGCGGCCAAAAACAAAACCAGTGCACCAATGGCACCGATTGTGGCCAAAACAATCACAGTAGTAAGTATCATATTTGTTTGTTACTGATTATTTTTTCGAATAGTAAATACCAAACGTCGGCTCAGTTTGCCGTTGAATAACCGGAGGATCAGGTAGTACACCCCCAAAGCCCCCAGTGAGATGAGCGTACTCATGCCCTCGTCAAGCCTCAGAATACTGATGGTCAGGACGAGCATAAGCAGCAACAAAATCAAAGGAACAATGAAAGAGAGGACGACAGCAAGGCGTCCCATGGCACTATGACCTTCCAGCAAAACCCGATCACCTTCGCGGATGTCAGGTGCGGGTCCCATTACGGTGATATATCGATCTTTGCAGTCTGTAGAGGAGCAATAGCCGGCGGCATGACAACCGGCGCATGCGCTTTTCTGCTGCACACATACCGTTATCTTGTCGGCTTCCACTCGGCTGACAACTCCGCTATGACTGATAATCTCGCCCATTTCAAATAGTTAGGCAAATGTGGTTGTCTTTTTGATTGATTGTCTAAGGCGAACAATACTCATGACGCGGCAAAAATACACAAATCTTGCTAACTCAGGTAATAAAGTAGCCCCAAAACACAATAATTCTCCCCAAAAATGGGGATTCCGTGCTCCCTTTTTGAGGAGTGTGAATGGGCCGTTATCGGAAGTTGTCGGAGGAGAAGAAACGGCACGAAGATCTCAGCCGAAACATCTAAGAATCAAATGGCTGCATGGGGATGTGAAATTTTGGCAATGAGCCCGAAACAATATGATCGCGAATGATCATTTCCCTTTCGGATCGTTCCGAACAATGTATATACGCCATGTTTATAGCGTTTCCTCGTCCTCCGAATTGTTGGCTTTCAGGAGGGATAGCCTGCTCCGAGCTTCTGCCAATCGGCGGAAGCCCTTGATGTCGTTTTTCGCTGTACTTGCTCTTTCCTTGTCGAGGACACGTCGGTACATGTGGATTGCACCGGTGCGGTTGCCGGTCTTTTCGAAGCATTGGGCGAGGAGCAGGCAGGCCTCGCTGTTGCCGCTATCGTATTCTATGGCATAGCGCAGATGGGATATGGCTGTTTCCGTTCGCCCTTGTTCATTGGCACATTGACCCAGCATCGTATGTACATCGGTGAGTCTGTCCGTTTTCGGTTCGACCAGATCGAGTGCCTTCTGCAACCGCCTTTGCGCTTCCTCCCACAGCTTTTGGCGATAGGCACACATGCCCAAGTAGTATTTGGTCAGGTAGTTTTGTTCGTAGGCGGATTCGTCGGCTCGTCTGAAGCACTCTTCGGCTATGGTCCACCTATCGGCTTTGTAGTATGCCAAACCGCAATAGAAGAGATCCTTGAAAGAGGTGGGGAAATGGCCTCGACCGATGATCCGCTCATAGTCATGCAGGGCACTGTCCGCCTCCTGTAGCATCATCATGGATTCGGCATGGGCCAGAAGTACGGCCGTGTTCAGCGAGTCGGTTTGCAGATAGCGTGCTGTCACCCGTTCCTGTCGGCGCGTTTCTCCCACCTGTCCGTACAGGGTAGCCAGATCGATCAGGGTAAGGAAATCGGTAGAGTCTCGAAGTATCTGCTCTTCCAATAGTGCTATCGCTTGAGAAGGTTGTTGTCGTTTGTTGAGGGCTTTTGCCCTAAGGCGAATGACGGGAGTGAGCGAATCTTGTCGTAAGATACTGTCTGTGATGACCAATGCCGTGGAGTCCTGTCCGATGAGAACGAGCAGTTTGGCCAAGTCGTACCCCGTGGGAATATCGGATGTGCGTTCATAGCCTTGATGTAGCATTTCGATTGCTGTGGCATAGTCCTGCATATCGACCTGCAACGCTGCACCCAAACGATAAGCTACCGCATCGAGAGGATCTATCCGTATGACCCTTTGGTAGACGGCAAAGGCTTCGGGATGCCGTCCCAGTTCGCTGAGAGCTTTGGCTCGGAGGTGTAGGGCTTGCTCGTCTTCGAGACCGCAACTGTCTGCCCATGCCAGAGCCTCCGTGTAAGCCATACGATCAATCAGGGTCTGCATTCGGCCCAAATCATCTGTGGTCTGAGCTGTTGAAGACAGGATGGTCAGAGCAACGACAATGAGGTAGAGTAGGGGGCGTTTCATAGAGTTTATGTCTTTGAATACAAAAATATACGATATTTCCGTAGATTGGGGCTCTGAAAATGTTTCTTTCCTGAGTTGAGTCTTGCAACTGTTTCTTTTGTGCTGGAGTCCTCATTCGTTCTCGTTCGAGAAAATAGCTGTTTGGTGTTCTGGAAAACGTGGCGCGGGAATTTTTTTGTTTTGGTTCGAGAAGTAAAAATTTTACGCGCCAAAGTGAGAAAATTCTCGTTCGTAAATTTTCGAAAACACGCACCACGATTGGCTCGATTCCGGTTCCGCTTTTTGATTCCGGCTTTCCATCCGTTAGAAGAATTCTTGCTTGTCTTTAAGATAGATAATCGCTATCTTTAAGGGAGAAATAGAGCCTTAGGGATAAGGTTCTGAAAATGAAGGTTCATGCAGTCGGTGGAATGACGGGAGGACTGTGGAACGAGCTTTTTGAGAGACGATGCCGAATGGCTTTTGGAAGTTGATTTATGTTGAACACAAAGAGGTTAAAGAAAGATGGCAAATGTCAAGTTATTGCTCCCATATATATTGAAATGGGAAGGCGGTTTTGTCCATGATCCTGCCGATGCAGGAGGAGCAACAAACAAAGGCGTAACGATAGCGACTTGGAGAAGAGTCGGCTATGACAAGGATGGCGATGAGGATATAGATGTCGAGGATCTCAAGTTGCTAACCAATGACGATGTCCTGAATCGTGTCTTGAAACCATTTTATTGGGATCGTTGGAAAGCAGATTTAATCGAGTCTCAAAAGGTGGCTAACATCCTTGTCGATTGGGTTTGGGGTTCAGGTAAGCATGGTATTGTTATTCCTCAAAGGATACTCGGTGTGAAAGCTGATGGAATGGTGGGCAAAAAGACTTTGCAGGCTGTCAATAGTGCAGATCCCGATGAGCTGTTTGAGTCCATCTTCGATGCACGTCGTAAGTTCTTAGAGGACATTACGACAAGAAGCATTAAAAGATACGAGGATCGCATCGGACGCAAGGCTACCGAACGCGAATTGCTAAGGCATACCAACAAACGCTTCCTGAGAGGTTGGATGAACCGTCTTGAAGATATTAGGAAGCTCTAAACCTGTAGGTTCGTTTCCTTTCAACGGATATCATCATTTGTAGATCTCCGTTGGGATAGAGTTTGTTTGTGAAATACTGAATCGGTCAGACGGGCTGTGTCATAATTCGCTTTTATGGCACAGCTTTTTTCAGAAGCCGTATATCAGCAAACCGGCGAGACCGGCAAGCAGTATCGTGAGGATAGGATGGAGCCACTTCTTGACGGTGACGAGGAAGGAAAGCAGGAACAGGAGGATGCTCCAAAGATCGGTGAAGTTCTCCTGTACGACTACCTGATCGAGGCTTGCCGAGCCTGTGGTGAACAAAGCAGAAATGAAATCCGGACGGAACGTGAGCAACAGTGCTGCAGCTGCGATCAAGCCAACAGAAGTAGGACGTACCATAGTAAAGGCGGCATCGACATAGGTGTTGCGTCTGAATCGTGCAAAAAAGGCCGAAATAATCAATACCAAAACGAAAGATGGCAGGCTGACGGCTACCGTAGCCAAGACGGATCCCCATACGTTGCCTGTGACGGTATAGCCTATGTATGTGGCACTATTGATACCGATGGGGCCGGGTGTCATCTGGCTGACGGCAACAATGTCCGTGAACTCCTGTGCCGTGATCCAACCGTAGTGGTTTACCACTTCATCCTGAATCAGCGAGAGCATGGCATAGCCTCCACCGAAACCGAATAGCCCGATCTTGATATACACCCAGAAAAGTTGCAAATAAATCATCGGCTCGAAAGAGTTTGATCAGGAATGCATATTCCGAATACGAAAGCGGATATAACGACTATAGAGGATACCCAAAGCTGCAGCAACGAGGATAATCCACACGGGAGATACTCCGGCATACCAGACAAGAATAGCAGCAAGGATCGGGATCCAGAGCGAAACGGTTTTCATCTTCATGGCTTTCCATGTAGAGATGGCCGGAGCTGCGATCATAGCGATGACAGCAGGACGCAATCCTCGGAAAATGGCCGCAACGATCTTGTTGTCCCTCATCTGTGCAAAGAACATGGCTACAGCCAGAATGATCAGGAACGAGGGAAGAATAGTCCCCAAGGCACAAACGGCTGCTCCGGCATATCCTCTGAGGCGATAGCCTACGAAGATGGATATATTGACGGCAAAGACTCCGGGCAGGGATTGTGCCACGGCAAAAAGATCCAGAAAATCCTCCTCCGATAGCCAGTGGTGCTTATCCACTATATCGGCCTTGATCAGTGGCAACATGGCATAACCTCCACCGAAGGTGAATCCGCCGATACGGAAAAAAGTGAGGAAGAGGGATAGATATGGATTCACGACAGAAGAGAGACAGCTTGATAAAACGGACAGTCTACCGGGTTATGTTCGATTACGAGTATAGGTCGCAATATATGTGCAGTCCGAATACTCTTGGTCTAAGCCTTTAGCACGTTACTTGCTTCTTCAAACAAAAAGGGGATATGCCAAATTTTGTTTTTGACACATCCCCGAATAATTGTTCCTGTATTACTTGCGGCGACGAACCGACCGAGTCGCAGCTTTATTTTTAGAAGCTTTGGCAGCTTTCTGCTTTTTGGGCTCGACGGCCTCTGTATTATCAGCTGCTCCCTCGCTTTGTCCGCGTGTTCGGCTGGTGATGTTTTTGCCGCGGGTCTTTTCCCGTTTCTTTCCCTTGGTTTTCTTTGTCTCCGCCTGCTTCATCCATGTGGTATCTTGTGTCACATAGAGTCCATCGCGGAAGCCTTGCAATTCCTTGTCGATGCGTTTGCTCTCCATCTTCATGGAGTCGGGCGTAGGACAGTATTCGGCCAAAGCTCGGTTGTGCAGATTTTCTGTCTTAACGATGTCGCCTTCGTAGAGATTGAGACGGAAGAAATCGTCTATCGTCGAATTGCGCGTATTGTTCAGACTGCTAAGCATCACTCGTTCACGAGCGATATAGGGGCGGATATTTTCGTAAGGAATCCAGAACAAAGGCTGATTGCGTACTTCGCCGAATTCGTCCTGGCCGGTCATGATCGGGCAAATGGCCTGAATCTTAATGTCCACATCGCTATTGGTCGGAGTGAAGTACCATTCCTCCTTTACGTAGTAGGCTTTGACTTCTGCCGAGGGAATGTCGCTATCAGCCACCTTGAAGAGCTCCGCATTCTTGTTCGTACTCGGCTGGTAATAGATGCCAAACCTGTCCATAAACTCTTGGAACTTGATCTTGTACCGGTCTGTGAAGGCTTCGAATCCATCCAGATATTCATACACATCGAGGCTGTTGGAATTGATGAGTCCGAATATCGTGCTGAAGAGATTCTTGCGATCACCAATAGGACGGGGTGGGTAATAGAGTACCGCATTGGACTCTTCCATCAGGTCTACGCGTCGGTACACGACTCGTCTCCAAGGGGCATTGTCGGTCTTCTGTGTCAGACGTCTGTTGAATTCCTGAGCACGATTGGATAGAGTAGTGATCTGTTCCACCTCGGTGTTGCGCGGTGCTCGACCTACTTGCGGAGAGCGGTTGTTCGTATTTTCCTGTGCAACGGACGGGATACTGACCGTCGCTGCAAGGATCGCTCCTATGACTGCTTTGAATACTTTCATAAACGCTATTAGTTCACAATTACTTCAATGGCCGGAATCTTACGTTCGATACCATCCGGACCGCGTGCAATTACTTCCGTTACGTAGAAACGTTTGCCTCTGGCCAGATTCTGTATTTGTCGTTTTTGTCTCTCAGAGAATGAAGCTCCGTCAGAAACTTCGGGGATCGAATTGCCCATCGAATCATAGAACACGAGTTGGAACTTCACCACTGTGTAGTTTACTTCCAGCAAATCGTCGTCAAGAGCAGCTTTAATGCCGCCTGCTGCCAGGATTTCTCGCTTACCCAAGCGACCACCTTTGAAGCGTTTCGTGTTCCCCTGCACATCCTTATATTCGATATAGGGAAGAGGATCGGGCAGAGCTCTGACACGCAATGTAGTCTTTGCCATTTGGATGGTACGACCTCCTGTTTGAGCGGTGACGGAAATGATGGCTTCGCTGCCTACTTTCGTCGGCCGTGCTATCCAGAGATTGCCGCGGCGAGTAAGGGTACCATTGTTGATCGTTGCAGAAACGTTTTGCTGAGCTACACCCGGTACGGCGATATTGATCGGATTGTCTATACCGGCGTAGAGTACGTTCATCATCGTCGGAGCGACGGAAGCCATTGGTTCCGTAACGAAGTATTCGCTTTCAAAGTCACGACGAATCTTAACCCCATCGTTGCCTATCATTTCGATATATCCTTTGACCGGATATGTGCCCGGTGCACCTGCCGTAGCCGTAAATAAGCCCATGTTCTCCGGCGAAAGGAGCTTACCGTTTACAAATACGTCCGGTCTTTGCGTGGTATCCACACTGGAGAGAACGATATTGGCCTTATATGTATCGCCCGACATGACGATCTGGCTCTGTGGGATCACTTGTGCTGTGATACTGTTCACACGATAATCCCCCACATCCACACTCTTTACCAGATCGGCAAGTACTTCGCCCTGAGCATAACGCACATCGCTTTGGAGCTTGGTCAGGAGCGTAATAGCTGCTACGGTGGGCATATTCTCGAACAAAGAACTTTCCCATGATTTGCCTTTGGTACCGGATTCTGTGTTAAGGGCTTGTTCTATGAGCTTCAACTTCGCCTTATCGGTCATGAGCGTAGCGACCAGCTCGCGGAACTTGTCCACCTCCTTGCGAAGCGTGCTGCCTTTACCGTTGATCGGATTCAGCATTACTACGGAAGAAGCATCGAGATTGTCCTTTCGTCTTATATCATTGACTTTTGCATCTTTTCCATCCGACTCACGGGCAATGGCCAGCTTCAGATCATCTATAAAGGTACAGAGCGAATCCGCCTCTTTCTGTAGGACAAGGCTACGCTCATACCATACCTTCACCTTTTCGGGATTGGTGCGATAAGCCGTATTCAGCTCGGACAGCACCAGATTGTTACGCTTGTCGGAGCCGTCGATGGAAGAGGCTAAGCTCTTATCCACTTTGTCGAAACCATCCAGTACCTCACTCGATACGTTCAAAGCCATCATGGCGATGAACACGAGGTACATCAGGTTGATCATCTTTTGCCTATTGGCATTCCCATTAGAACCTACTGCCATGGCTTATAAGGGTGAGCTGCCGGATGATGAAGGATTAGAAGCACCAAAATTGCCGGGCATACCGGGTAGACCTACATTCGTTGTCAAGGCTTGAAGCAGGCGAGCATACACCTCGTTGAGTTGGGTCAGCTGGCGTGCCATACGCTCGTTTTCGTTGCGGAATGAAGAACTGTCGATGACACTATTGTCATACATATCTCGGATATGAGCCAATCCGCGGTTGATACGATCGATGGTGTCGATCTGGGAGCTGATGCTCTTGAGTTGTATCTCGTATATGGTATTCAGGCCAGAGATGTTGCGGCTGAGGTTTTCCATCTGCTGGATATACGATTGCGAATTGAGGCGCAAGCCTTCCTGATCCGCTTGCATCTGCTCGTAGCTCTCCGTCATGGCGGCTGCAGTCCGGCCGATACGGGCAAGCTGTTCGCCTGCTTCAGCCAGTTTGTCTATGCCTTCGCTCAGACGTTGGATCTGCTCTTCCGGCAGTATTCCGGTCAGTTGGGACTGGAAAGGAGCGGCAGGCTTAGGCTGTTCTTGTGGCTGCGTACCCAAAGAGGCAGAGGCAAGGCGCACAGAAGATGGTCTTTCCGCGTATGCAGCTGCTTCTTTGGCCTTTTCGCGAAGATACTCCCGACGCTGCTCCATCTCCCGACGGTCCATCGGATTCTTCGAGTCCAGTTCAGGGAAGACTTCTTCCCAGCGGTATTCCATTGCGGGTTTTTCGAATCCGGAGATAAAAAACACCAAGAATTCTGTGATCATCCCCACGAAAAGCATCTCGTTGCCCATCGGCAAATGGAGCAACTTGAAGAGAGCACCCAAAATCACCACAGCGGCTCCCCAACTATAAACGATATTGAGAAGTCGGCGTCCTTTGTGACTGGCCAAATACATCTCAAGGATGTTCTTGTATCTTCTATAATGACCCATAATACTTGTTTTTCTTGTTTTGAATATAGATTGGCGATACTTATTTCTTTTTGCTGCGACGCGAACTCTTAGGAGCCTTGCCGGAAGAGAAGGCGATGGAAGTACGTACACAACGGAATCCGATATAGGAACGACCTACGTTCTGGTATTCATGGCTACGGGTAGCCGAGCGGATGAAGCGAGCCACATCTTTCCACGAACCACCGCGTACTACCTTTTGCTTCAGGATGTACGGATCCGTCAGTGCAGCTTTGTATTCCAGTTCGGGATTCAGATCCGACATTTGTTTGAGTCCGGACTCCGAAAATGCCGTGCTGGTCCATTCGGCTACGTTGCCCGCCATATCGTACAAGCCGAAATCATTGGGCGAGAAACTGGATACGCGGGACGGTATCAAATGGCCGTCAGCCGTATAGTCGCCCTCTCCGGGCTTGAAGTTGCCCAAGAAACAACCCCGTCCCGTCCTCAAGTCTTCGGTACTCCAGGGATATTTGTTGTTGGAATCGCCCATTCGAGCAGCATATTCCCATTCGGCTTCAGTGGGCAGACGGAAGTCGTCCATGATCTGTCCTTCAGGCAGGCGAACACCTTTGCGGAAGAATTCCGACCGCCATGCACAGAACGCCTGAGCCTGTTCCCATGAAATACCCACTACGGGATAGTCATCGTAGCCCGGGTGATTGAAATACATTCTCGTATAGATCTCGGTACGAGCATTGGGGAAATCATTTACCCAGCATGTCTCATCGGGATAGATCGGCACGATGTATGTATTGAGAAAATCGTATTCGCTGCTGAGCGGACGCGTGATGGTTTCGCTGATAATATTGCCGCTTTCGTCTATGAAAGCCGTGTCTTTCGATATCATCACTACGGCGTTGGGGTCTACCTTGATGTCCGTATTCAGATTGCGCTTTGCAGCCTTGAGCTGATGCTCGCGCAGAGCTGCCGAACGATAGTCGTAGACTTCGTACCGGTAGACCATTTGATCCGGATTTAGCTTTCGCTCACGAGTGACGGGATTGGTATAGTAAACGCTGTTGATGGCAGCTATTTCTTCCTCGGTAGCCCGCTTTTCGGAAGGAATAGGTTTGCTCCAATCCAAATGAGGAGTTACGGGTTCGCCGAACTTATTCTCGGTAATCTTGTATTCTTCGTTGCCGCCGTATGCAGGATCGGCCAGACGTTCGCGGATGATAGAGTCCCGAACGTAGTAGACAAACTGCCGGTATTGGGCATTGGTGATCTCCGTCCGATCCATCCAAAAAGCATCCACAGATATAGGGCGCGATTCGGCAGGTATGCCCCATAGGCTGTCTGCCTCTTTGTTTCCCAACACGATACTCCCTCGGGGAACCTGTATCATCCCGAAAGGCGATGGCTCATTCCATGAAGATAGCTTGGCACCGGTCAGTTCACCGCCGACAGCCCGTTTGGAAGAGCCGCACGACGAAATAGTGAAAACTCCAAACAGAAAAAAGCCTGCAAGAGCGAAAAACCTGTTCTTTCTACACATACATTATTTATATATCTGCTTCGCTGCTCTCCCCGAATCTTGCGCTAAGGCAGTTTTCAGAGGAAACGAATGCTTTTATACTTTGCATCTCTATTCTTCGTATTGCTCAATGGGAAAGAATAGCTGACCAGCAATTCGTGGCTTCCCCATGAGGCTTTAGCCAGTGCTGATGTCGGCCATTCGAAAGCATAGCCGGCATAGAACTTGCCCAACTGCATCCCTAAGCTCACTCCCACGGCTTGTGTGGGACGATACATCAGTGAGCCAAAGAAGCGGTTGTTGTATGACATTCCCATCGTCACATCCAAACGAGAGCTATGCCCGTCGGTAGCTGCAAAGATAGAAGGATGCCATGCAAATAACGAATAAATGGAACGGATATTGTATCCGGCAAGGAGATAATAATGCCTTGTCAGATCTAATATGTACTGTTCATTGAGCGGAATTGCCGGAGCGGTCAGATGGTTAGAGCTGAATCCGACGTACAATTCTTTGCGGCGGTAGTATATACCTGCACCGATGTCGAAGGCCTTTCCGCTCACCTTGGTAAGGGGTATGGCCGGATCATTCTCCGTCTCAAGCTCCACCTTGGTGCCATCGAAAGCCGTATTGACGAGTCCGGCTTGGAGGGCGACGGACAGATCTCCGCCGAAGAGTTTCTGCTTGAAGGCATATTGCCCCATCAGCTCATTGATGGCAAAGAGTCCTCTCGTTTCGGTCACTACCCGAACTCCTACTCCATGCTCTCTGTCGAAGAAGCGAATAGGCGTATCGGCCAGTACGACGAAGCTCTTAGGACTTCGGGGCATGCCTTCCCATTGTCTATTGTGCAGCGCAGTGATGAAAATCTCTTTGCGCATGCCGGCATAAGCCGGATTGTAGTAGCCGTATGCACGGGTGTACTGAGCCAGCAATAAATCGCCCTGAGCGAAAATATCTTCTCCTCCGGCCACGGTCAGGAGCAGGAGCAGAATGAGCGAACGGAAAGATTTATGCAAGACTGATGCCACGGTGGTAAAACGAAGCCCCGAGTGCTATTATTGCACATACGGGGCATATTCGTTTAAGGAGATTACATTTTAGTACTCTTCTTCGTTGAAGAAAAAATCCTCTTTGCTCGGATAATCCGGCCAAATATCTTCTATCGATTCGTAGATTTCTCCTTCATCTTCCATTTCCTGCAGATTCTCGATGACTTCAAGAGGAGCACCCGAACGTTGTGCATAGTCTATCAACTCATCTTTGGTTGCAGGCCAAGGAGCATCTTCCAATTTGGAGGCTAATTCTAATGTCCAGTACATAATGGTTAGAGTTTTTTGTCCAATAATACTTAGCATTTCACCTCAGTCGGAAAGATTTCTAACCGACTTCGCGCAAAAATATGCGCAAAAATAGAAGAATTCTCCGGTTTGCCAGCATATACCTTTTCAGGTCAATCGGGTATCGGTCGGTTTCCTCCCATTGCTATGATCGTCCGATTCCTTTGTACCTATAGCTCTTCCATGGGTATATCGATCTCCTCATCGCGTACCGGATCATAGGCCGTCAGGCTACGCAGATTGTAGTAGTAGCTCCAGTAGTGATGCAGTGCTCTGACGAGCGAGGTGCGTGCCAGGTCCTTGGCATCCTGTGCCACATTCAGATCGAGGGTGGAAATAGCTCCGACGGTGAAAGTCTCCACGGCAGTATGATAGCGTGCCTGAGCGATACTGTCGGTACGACGCGCCAATTCGAGGACGCGAAGCTGGTTGTTGTAGTTCTCTACCAGCAGGAATATCTGCCGGTGCCAACGCTCTTCTTCCTGTCGCAGTCGATGCTCTTCGAGACGGCGGTTGCTCTCGGCCAAGCGTATCCGACCGCGTCCGCGCCCCCAATCTACGAGAGGGATACGCACGCCTACGGAGACAGAGCTGTTGTCCTTCAGACGTCCGCCGTATGCATCGTGCAGATTGTCCGCCTGTCCGGCATATCCGATTTGGGCCATCAGTTCGATGGAGAAGCGTTCGGATTTGGCTCGGGCCAGAGAACGATCGGCTTCGAGCATTCTGCGCTTCATCTCTCCGACGAACGGATGATTGCGTCCGGCCAGCCCCATCACCCGTTCATAGCTTACGGGTGTGAAGACCGTATCGGCCGGTATAGAGAGTGAGAGGACTTCATCCGGCTGCAAACCGAGGAAAATGCTCAGGGACATCTCCGCTCCGCGCAGGGCTGTACGGCTCGAAAGAATTGCCGAAGAAGCCGAAGCATAGCTGATCTCCACGGCTCGCAATTCGTTTTCGGATAGCTTCCCTATCTTCTTTTTGGCGCGCGCCACTTCGACCAGCTTCGCCGTGTTGCGGAGGTTGGTCTCGGCATTGTTGTACTCTTCCCGTGCCAGCAGGGCCGAAAAGTAATGATCTATGCAGCTTACGCTCACTTCCTCCGTATTGGCCACGAATCGCCGGCGAGCCTCTTCGTAACGCACAGGTTCTATGCGGCGACTCCATTTCATTTCGTTCAGTCCGAAGAGCGGTTGGCTCAGGGTCAGGCTTATCGGTACGCTCATGAAATGCCTGTTGGCACCTTCCGTGCCGAGCGGATTGATATGCTCGAGCGAACTCACCAGAGAGAGTTTGCCGCCCGTAAGCCATATATTCTGATCCACGGATATATGCCCTGACAGGCGCAGCGCATTGGAGCGGACGAAGCTGTAAGAGCCGTCCGGCTGCTGATAGAGCGAATAGGCACGCCTGTAGTCCGGCAGTGTAGCTGTCAGGTTCACTCCGGGCAGCAGTTCCGCCCGATAGGTGCGCCACTGCCAGTAGGCCGCCCGAAGCTCTTGCAGTGCCACGGCTGCATCCACACTCTGCTTTCGTGCCAGCCGGATGGCTTCCGTGAGGGACAAAGGGGATGGATCCGTAGCGGCAACCTGCTGTGCCGAAACCTCGCTCCACGGAGTCAGGCTCAGGGAGGCAAAGCAGAGGGAGAGGACGAAAAGGCTTTTTTTCTTCATTTTTCTTTCGTTTTATTGCACCTTTCCGACGGCAAAGCTTATGCCACCACCCTTAAAAGGCTGATAATATGCAGGTTTTCTCCGATGGCGAAGTGTCCGACTGTTCGGAAACGAACACCCGAACTGTCCGAAAACGGACAGTGGACACTTCGGTCGATCGAATAAGTGACTGATAATGAGGACGGGGGATTGTTTGGCATGGCATTTGCTCCTCGGAAGGCGGTGAGCAACGAAGCTCGCACCGGAAAAAAGAAAACGATTCATGGACAGACAAGTTTCGCCCGAACGGCTCAAACGTGAAAAGCAAAGACGTTACCTCATCATAGCAGCTTCGGCAGTCATTCTCTTCTTCGGGGGATGGTGGTTGCTCTCCTCCATGCAAGGCTCCATATCCGCAGCCTCTCTGCGTTTGGGGCGGGTGGACAAAGGAGAAGTGCAGATCGCTACCTCAGCTTCCGGCGAAGTGGTGCCGGCTTTCGAGGAGATCATCACTTCGCCGGTGCAGGCACGTCTGATAGCTGTGCTTAGGCATGCAGGCGATTCGGTACACCGAGGTGAACCCTTGTTGGAACTGGACTTGCAGTCCGTGCGCACGGAGTTCGAAAAATTGCAGGACGAACTGCGGATGAAGCAGACCCAACTGCATCGGCAGGAAGTACAACTCCGCGGAGAACTCAATGCCAAGCGACGTGAACTCAAGGTCAAAGCCATGCAGAACGACCGCCGAAGAGCAGAGCTCCAGAGCGAAAGATATTTGGATAGCATCGGAGCAGGTACAACAGATAAGGTACGCGAGATAGAGCTGGCCAATCGTGTGGCGGCACTCGAATACGAGGGTATGGTGGAAAACCTGCGCGATCGTGAGGCCACGGCTGCTGCCGAACAGGCTACTTCCCGGCTGGAAATAGAGATATTCAGGAAGACTTTGGAGGAGAAACGCCGTCAGCTGGATGATGCCCGGATCGCTTCTCCTCGTGACGGAGTGCTCACCTTTGTACTCAGCGAGGTGGGTACGCTTATCGGAGCAGGCTCTCAAGTGGCCACCGTGAGCGATCCGAAGCACTTCCGCATTCAGGCCGACATAGCGGACGACTATGCCCAACGCCTCTCGGTCGGTGCCAAAGCGGTGGTAAATATCGACGGCCGTCGTATAGAAGGAACGGTGACGAACATCACGCCTGCTGCCAAGAACGGAGTGGTACGCTTCTATGTGGGATTGTCGGCAGATGAGACGCACGCACTGCGTTCGGGCTTGAAAGTCAGCGTCTATGTGCTCACGGCTCTCAGAAACGAATGTGTGCGAATCCCCTTCGGCAATTACTATCACGGCGAAGGCCTGTATGAAATGTACGTGCGCCGAGGCAGTACGCTGGTACGTCGGGAGGTACGTCTGGGCGGAAGCGGCGAGTCGTTCGTGGAGGTCATGTCCGGTATCGAACCCGGCGAAGAGGTCGTACTCCAGACCCTGGATGCAGCATTCCGCAATAGCAAGAAGATCAAGCTGAAAGACTGAGGACGTACGAGTCCGGGAGTCTGCCCTCCATCCGGAAGAATGATAAGAAGAAACCATAACGAAACATAACAGAACAATATGGATGCAATCAAACTGACCAACGTGAGTCGCATCTTCCGTGCCGGCCTGATGGAAACGGCCGCTTTGGAGGATATCAACATCAGCGTAAACGGCGGCGAGTTCCTTTCCGTCATGGGACCGAGCGGATGCGGCAAGAGTACGCTCCTCAACGTCATGGGTCTGCTGGACCGTCCTACCACGGGGACAGTGGAAATCCTCGGACAAACGGTACACTCCATGAACGACAAAGCTTTGGCCGCTTTCCGCAATGAAAAGCTGGGATTCGTATTTCAGAGTTTTCATCTCGTCAATACGCTCAATGTGCTGGACAACGCCATGCTGCCGCTCCTCTATCGCCGCATGAGCGAAAGCAAAAGGAGGAAGGCGGCATACGAAGTCCTCGAGCGCATGGAAATGACGCATCGGCTGCGCCATTATCCCCAACAGCTCTCCGGAGGTCAATGCCAACGCGTGGCCATTGCCCGCGCCATTGTAGGCAATCCCGAGATTATCCTCGCCGACGAACCTACCGGTAACCTCGATTCCAAAATGGGGGCGGAAGTAATGAGTATCCTTCATCGGCTCAATACAGAGGACGGACGTACCATCGTCATGGTCACTCACAACGAATTGCAAGCCCGGGAGACGAGTCGGACCATCCGAATGTTTGACGGGCATCAGGTGGGCTAATCAGGTGAAATACAGGGTTTTAATGATCATCCTTGAGAGATGCCCGGATCGACCTCAAAAGGGGGCTAAACCAAACTATATAGTTTGACCAAACCAAAGTATATAGTTTGGTTCAACCAAAGTATATAGTTCAGTCAGACCAAACTATATAGTTTAGTCAGACCAAAGTATATAGTTTGATTCGGCCCTTCCAAAAGGATAGAAAAAGCATATCGCAAAGATGGTATCGGAGGTTCGGGACAGAGGTTTCCCCCTTCCCATTCGCACGCCTTCCGCATCCATCGAAACAACCGCACAAGAGACAGAAACAATGAAAAGATATATCAGACAATCGTGGCAAATCATCCGGCAGAATCCGGTGCTCAGCGTTATCGGCATTATCGGTACGGCCTTTGCCATTTGTATGGTCATGGTACTGGTGCAGCAAGAGTATATGAAGGTGGGAAGGTTCTCGCCCGAAAGCAATCGTTCGCGCTGGTTGGTGACCCGAGGTGCCACCATGACGACGAAGGACACAACGAGAAACATGACCATGAATACCAATTTGGGAGGGTATCAGGTATTAGAGATATTCCGCAAGCTCGAAACCCCCGAAGCCGTGACCGCTTTCGAGGAGCTTTCCATGCCTGAGCCGGGCTATGAACCACGGTTCTGCGTGCGCGAAGGCGAGCAGGAAGTCCCCGTCACGACGAGATATACGGACGAGGCTTTCTGGCAGGTGTTCGATTTTTCTTTCGTCGCCGGCAAGCATTATACCGAGGCGGATGCCCGATCGAATATCTCCGTGGCAGTCATTACCGACAGGTTGGCGCGCCGGTTCTTCGGCTCTTCGAGTGAGGCTGTCGGCCGGCAAGCTCTGATCAATGGGCGCAAATACACCGTCTGCGGAGTGGTGCGCCATGTGACCCCTTTCTGCAGCTTCGCCTACGGCGATGTATGGATGCCCATATCCAGTCTGTATCGAGAAAGAGAGAAGAACAATCTTTTCTCTAACTTCAATGTAATCTGTCTGGCCAAAAGCCCGAAGGACTTCGATGCCATCAAGGAAGAAGTCGGGGCCTTGACTGCCAAGTGCAACGGTGTGCAGGAGAAGTTCGATATCAGCTTTCCCGGCCAACCTGCCGATCAGTTCACGACGATGCACCGCAAATTCCGCCGCGATGAAACCGAAGCCTCGGAGTATCGGCGTCGCTTCATTCTCCTCCTGTCGCTATTTCTGTGCATCCCGGCCATCAATCTTTCGGGCATGACTCTTAGCCGTATGCGCCGCCGTTTGGCCGAATTGGGCGTACGACGCTCTTTCGGAGCTGTCCGATCCGATATAGTCCGCCAGGTACTGGCAGAGAATATGCTGATCAGTCTGATAGGAGGGGCTTTCGGATTGCTTTTGAGTTATCTGGTCATGGCCCTCTTTCCCTCGTGGCTCCTCAGCGTGGGGAGCTGGGGAATGATGCAGGGCGACATCAACGGAGCCATGTTCAATCCCGTCATTTTCCTGATAGCTCTGATCTTTTGTGTGCTGATCAATCTGCTCAGTGCCTTTATCCCTGCCTGGCGCATATCCAAGACTCCCATCGTAGAATCCCTCTCCCACTAACCTCATCATACAGATATTATCATGCTACATCATATTATCAAGATCATCCGCGCCGAACGTCGTGCCAACCTCTGGATATGGCTGGAGATGCTCGTCGTATGCGGCCTGCTTTGGTTCGTCACGGACTATGCCCTGGCAGCCCTGCGTGCTTGGACACGCCCGTTGAACTACGATATAGAACACGTGTACCGCCTTACCCTTGCAACTGTACAAAAAGACAAGGACGGAAAACGGAAAGAGATGTCCGCCGATCAGGGAAAAACCATGATGCAAACCCTCGATCTGATCGCTGCATATCCCGGAGTGGAGGCGGCTTGTCTCCAACAGTGGGGCGGTCATTATTCTTCTTGGTCGAGCTACAACGGCTTCCATCTGGACACTGTAATCCTCATGAATGTAGAGGAACGAATGGTTTCGCCGGATTATTTCCGTGTGTTTCGTGTCTACGGAGCCGATGGTTCTTCGCCGGAAGAGATGGCGGAACGCTTCGGCAAACTTCACATGAACGATCTCCAACGGGACTACTATCTCTCGCGCAATGCCCTCGACTATGTGGAGAAAGTCAATGGCGAAGGACGAGAAAGCGACCGCCGCTACATAGGCATGTCGGATAGCATCAACTACAACATGGTATCCATTGTCGATGGCGTCCAAAGCGAAAAGAGTATCCGATACAATCAGACACTGCGAGGACTCATACCGGATCAGCCCAGAAACGAAGCCGAAAAGACCGGCTATGTCAGCCTGAAGCCCATCACCGAAGAGTACATTTCGCAAAACGAGCTAACATCTTACTCAGTCTATCTGCGTGTCTCTCCCGAAGCGGATACGCCGGACTTCAAAGAGCGGTTTATGAAAAGGATGAAAGCCGTGACCAAGGACGATACCTATCCTGTACTGACGATGAACGCCGTCAGTGAAGACCGGGCAAGGATATTGGCCGATCCTGTCCGGCAGATCAATAATCATCTGGCCATCGGTTTCTTCCTCCTGCTCAATATATTCCTCGGCATCGTCGGCACCTTCTGGGTGCGAACCGAGCAGCGACGCGCCGAAGTAGGAATCCGCCGTGTAGTGGGATCCACGAACAGGAGCGTATTCTCGCTCATGTTCGGCGAAGGGGTTATACTGATGACACTGGCTTCCCTGCCTGCTGCCGTAGCCGCATGGTACGTCATGTTCCATACCGATCTTTGCGACATCAAGGTGTTTCCTGTCGGTTGGGGACGTCTTTTGCTCGGATTGGGGTGTACTTATTTGCAGATGCTGCTGATGGTTTTTCTCGGCACATTCATTCCCGTACTGCGTGCTTTGCGTGTGCCTCCGACCGAGGCTATCCGCAGCGAGTAGGGGAGGATGGGATCCATTCCCCCACGTTCCCCCTATACCTTATTATATATAGCAGCGACAAAACGGCCGTATCGTAGTACAACGATCCGCCTAAGCTCGAAGGGGCAGGAGCCGATACAGGCCTCCTGTCCCTTTGTCGTCAGGCCTTTATTTGCAGTTTGCAAACCGGAAAAGAGACAAAACCTCCATTCATAATAGGAGATTTTGGTTCGGCTTCCCTACCTTTGTGTGCCAATAGCTCCATACGGATTTGTCGGAATTTGTTTCTTCTCAGACATTTCGTGTGCTATTGCTTGGGAAATAAACCCGACAAAACAGAAACGATACTACCTATTATAATGATGAACAGCAAACTCGAAGAACAGGCACGAGCCTACCATGCCGAAGGTAAGCCCGGCAAACTCGAAATCAGGCCTACGAAGCCTCATTCTACTCAGCACGATCTGACGCTGGCATATAGTCCGGGAGTAGCGGTGCCCTGCAAGGACATCGAACAGGATCCGGCATTTGCATACAAATACACGGCCAAAGGCAATCTCGTGGCCGTGATCTCGAATGGTACCGCCGTTTTGGGACTGGGGGATATAGGTGCTTTGGCCGGCAAGCCGGTTATGGAGGGGAAAGGACTGCTCTTCAAGATATATGCCGGTATAGATGTGTTCGACATTGAGATAGACGAGACGGATCCGAAGCGGTTCATCGAAGTGGTCAAGGCTATTGCCCCGACCTTCGGAGGCATCAACCTCGAAGACATCAAAGCACCCGAATGCTTCGAGATAGAGGAGACGCTGAAGCGAGAATTGGATATACCCGTCATGCACGACGATCAGCACGGCACTGCGATCATCTCTTCCGCCGGCCTGATCAATGCGCTGATGATAGCAGGCAAAAAGATCGAGGATGTGCGTATCGTAGTGAACGGTGCAGGGGCATCGGCTTTCTCCTGCACCAAACTGTACGAATCCTTCGGTGCCAGAAGAGAAAACATCCTGATGCTCGACAGCAAAGGGGTAATCACAGCGGATCGGACGGATCTGACCGAACAGAAACGCTACTTTGCCACCGAACGTACCGATGTGCACACGCTGGCCGAGGCCATTGCCGGTGCTGATGTCTTTGTCGGTCTGTCCCGTCCCAATGTGCTCACACAGGATATGGTGCGGACGATGGCTCCCAATCCCATTGTATTTGCACTGGCCAATCCCAATCCGGAGATTACTTATGAGGAGGCTACAGCCGCTCGTGAGGATATTATCATGGCTACGGGGCGTTCGGATTATCCCAACCAGATCAACAATGTGATCGGTTTCCCTTATATATTCCGTGGAGCTTTGGACGTTCGTGCCAAGGCTATCAATGAGGAAATGAAACGGGCTGCTACGATGGCTATCGCGGATTTGGCACGGGAGGCTGTCCCCGACGAAGTGCTGCGTGCCTATGGCAATGCTCAGTTGCACTTCGGGAAGGACTACTTCATCCCCAAGCCGGTGGATCCTCGCCTGATCGTTCGCGTATCTACAGCCGTAGCACGTGCGGCAGTAGAGAGCGGTGTGGCAGAGCATCCTATTGCGGATTGGGCTGCTTATGAGGCCGAATTGCTGGGACGGGTGGGACTGATGAGTCACCTTACCCGTCGTCTTCACGAATCTGCCAAGCTCTATCCTCATCGCGTGATCTATGCAGCCTGCGAGAATCCTTCGGTGCTGAAGGCTGCCGTATCGGCACGTGCACATGGAATAGCCCGACCGATCATGTTGGGGGATGAGAAGCAAATACGGGATTTTGCCGTAGAGTTGGATTTGTCTTTGGAGGGTATCGAGATTGTTAATTACCGCTCCGATGAAGAAAAGGCTCGCCGTCATCATTATGCCCGTGTCTTTGCCGAGCAGAACTGGCGGCGCGGAGGCAATCATACCGAAGCACTGGACAAGATGTTCGACCCCAACTATTTCGGTATGATGATGGTGCGCTTGGGGGATGCCGATGCTATGATCACGGGCATATACAGCAAGCATAGCTATCTGGCGGAGGTGGCCAAGCAGACTGTCGGCCTGCAGGAGGGCGTCAGTCACTTTGCCACTATGCATATGGTCAGCCTGAAGAACGGGCCACTCTTTCTGGCCGATACCCTGATCAATCACAACCTTTCGGCCGAGGCTCTTGTGGACATCGCTGTGATGGCCTATGAGAAAGCACACTGTTTCGGCGTAAAGCCTGTACTGGCGATAGTCGGATTCTCTGACTTCGGAGCCGACGGCGATGCGGATAGTACGGTGGAGGCTGCGAAGGCTGTGGCCATATTGCATGAGAAATACCCCTATATTCCCGTGGATGGAGAGATGCGGGTATCCTTGGCTCTCCATGCCGAAAAGAGAGATAAGCAGTATCCGCAGAACAAGATTAAGGGGCGTAATGCCAATGTTTTGATTTTCCCGCGTCTTTCGGCAGCGAATGCATGTTACCAGCTGCTTCGCGAAGCGGACGATGCCGAGGAGGTGCTGGGCCCTATTCAGATCGGTCTGGCTAAGCCTGTCTACTTTGCCGATCATGATGCTACGGTGTCGGACATCCTCAATATCACGGCCATGGCCGTACTGGACAGCCACGCCTGTCTGATTTGATTCGAGTATAAATCCGTACAACAAATAGAGGCTGTTTCACCATAGAAACAGCCTCTATTTGTTTCTTGCAGCCAAACGAAAGCCTAACGGAAAATGCTAAGGCTAAAAAGCAAAGAGGCTGCTCTGCAAATCGTGCAGAGCAGCCTCTTTGTATTTGGGGTTTCTATCCTTTGGAGGAGTTCCCGATAGGTCGCCTTTTATCGTGCTTAAATCCGATGGACTGACTTTACTCGGTAGGACGTTCTACGCGCTTGAGTCCGCCGGTGGTTCGGCCGGCTTCCAAGAGTGGCAGGTTGGTTTCAGTCGGGATGTAGATCACGGTCTTGTCATTCAGACTGCCCTGCTGACGCACCCACAGATACTGAATGTATGTGGGCGTAAGACTGTTGTTTTCTATCCTGATGGCTTCTGCGGCTCCTTTTGCCCGTTCGATCTCAGCTTTGGCATTGAGCTTCTCTGCTTCGAGATTGGCTTTTGCTTCTTCGATCTTGATCCTTCTGTTTTGTTCTGCTTTGGAGAACTCTGCTTTTCCTGCCTGTTCGGCTCGCCAAACGTTGTACATAGGCAGCCCGAACATCAGCCCTACAATAGCAAGGACAATGATAATGAGCGACACGACGATGGTCTTTCCCTGAATCGTCGTGGAAGACTTAGTGATATTCATTACTTTATTTCTTGAGTTTTTTGTCGGGTTAAGTACTATTTCCGGATGGGGATTTTGTCTATTCGGGCCTTATGGCGTCCCCCTTCGAAAGGCGTCTCCAAATAGGTCTTCAAGATCGTTTTGGCCTGTTCGTCCGAGATGAAGCGTGCAGGCAGCGAGAGGACGTTGGCATCGTTGTGCTGGCGAGCCAAACGAGCGATCTCCTCAGTCCAGCAAAGAGCGGCACGTACGTGGGGATATTTGTTCATCACCATGGATATGCCGTTGCCCGAACCGCAGATCGATATGCCACGATTCAGCTCGCCCTGTTCGATGGCGGAGCCTAATGGGTGGGCAAAATCAGGGTAATCGACGCTTTCGGAAGAGTGGCATCCGAAGTCTTTTGTCGTGATGCCTTGCTCTGCAAGCCATGCCTTTACGCGTTCTTTCAATTCATATCCGGCGTGGTCGCTACAAATACCGATTGTTTCCATTGTCTGAGCTGTGGTTTGTAAAAACAGATTGCCCGAAAGCCATATTCCGATTTGGAAGTCGCTTTCGGGCAACCTGTGGTTGGTTATCAGTGGAGTATTTTCAACACTTGTTCGTACACATTCTCTGCCGTAAAGCCGAGTTTCTCGTCGAGCACCTTATACGGGGCGGAGAATCCGAAAGAGTTCAATCCCCAGACGGCACCGCTTTCGCCCACAAGGCCTTCCAGATTGACGGGCAATCCGGCTGTCAGACCGAAACGCCTGATACCGGTGGGAAGCACTTCCTCCTGATATTCGGCACTCTGCGAACGGAAAAGCCCCTCGGAAGGTACCGACACGATACGAAGTTTTACGCCGCGTTTGCGCAGCAGCTCTGCTCCTTCGACCAATGTGGACACCTCAGATCCGCTGGCCAAAAGAACTACCTCGATATTTTGATCCGTATTGACGATATAAGCTCCCTTTTCAGCCTGCAAGGCTTCTTCGTACCGGCTGCCGTTGGCAGGCAGATCGGTGATATTCTGACGTGAGAGGATCAGAGCCGTAGGAGTATGCGTATTCTCCATAGCCATCTTCCAAGCGACGGTAGTCTCCTGTACATCGGCCGGGCGAAGTACCAGCATGGAGCGGCGGCCGCTGTGGTTGTGCAGCTTCTCCATCAGGCGGATTTGTGCCTCCTGTTCCACCGGTTCGTGAGTAGGACCATCCTCGCCCACACGGAAAGCATCGTGCGTCCAGATAAACTTGACGGGCAATTCCATCAGGGCAGCCATACGAACGGCCGGTTTCATGTAGTCGGAAAACACGAAGAAGGTACCGCAAGCCGGAATGACGCCTCCATGAAGAGCCATACCGATACAGAGACATGCCATGGTCAGCTCCGATACACCGATCTGCAAGAATGCCCCACTGAAATCCCCTTTCTTCATGGCGTGGGTTTTCTTCAAGAAACCATCAGTCTTGTCCGAATTGGAAAGGTCGGCAGAGGTTACAATCATATTCTCCACTTCTCCGGCAAGAGTACCCAGCACGGTGGCAGAAGCGGAACGGGTAGCCTGATTGGGTTTCTGCTCTATGGCTTTCCAGTCGATTTGGGGCGTTTGGCCGGCGAACCAGGCATCGAACTTGGCTGCCAAATCGGGATGGGTGCTGCGCCAGCGTTGTTCTTCTTCGCGACGCTCTGCCATGATCTGCTCCAGCTCTGCCAAGCGAGCGGCATACATCTCCTGAACTTCGGGGAAGATGGCGAACGGCTCGTCGGGATTGCCTCCGAGGTTCTTGACCGTTTCGGCGAATGATGCTCCGGCAGCCGATAGCGGCTGTCCATGCGTACTCACCATATTCTCATACGAGCTGCCATCTTCGCCTACGGCACCTTTGCCCATAAGGGTGTGACCGATGATAAGTGTGGGGCGTTCGCCCTCTCCCTTGGCTTCGCTCAAGGCCTTGCGAATTTCATCCGCATCATTGCCTGCGATCTCTATTACCTTCCAGCCCCATGCACGGTATTTCATGGCTACGTCCTCGCTTGCCACCTCTTTTACCGTTGTAGAGAGCTGTACGTCGTTCGAGTCGTAGAACATAATCAGATTGTTCAGCCCAAGGTGTCCGGCGATTCGGCCGGCTCCCTGTGATACTTCCTCCTGTATTCCCCCATCGGAGATGTAGGCATAGATCGTCTGGCTCATCATCCAGCCGAAGCGATGAGCGAGGAATTTAGCTGCGATGGCTGCGCCGACAGCATAGGTGTGGCCTTGTCCCAAGGGACCGGATGTATTCTCCACGCCGTGCATGACATCTACTTCGGGATGTCCGGGTGTGATGCTGCCCCATTGGCGGAATGCTTTGAGGTCATCCATGGTGTACTTGCCCGTCAATGCCAGCTGAGCATACAGCATCGGGGACATGTGTCCCGGATCCAGGAAGAAGCGATCGCGACCTGCCCATTGCGGGTTCTTCGGGTCAAAGATCAGATACTCGGAGAAGAGTACGTTTACAAAGTCCGCTCCGCCCATGGCTCCGCCCGGGTGACCGCTTTTGGCTTTTTCCACCATTGCAGCGGCCAACACTCGAATATTGTCCGCAGCCTTGTTCATCAGCTTTTTGTCGTTCATTCCTTCTAATTATGTTGAGGTGAGATTATGTCTTAAATTATGATTGTCCTGTGACCCCGAAGACATCTTTTCCGGCAAAGGTAAGAAGTTCCGTTCAGAGCACGTGGCTTACTATATTAAATAGATGGTTTTTCGGAGGTCAAGCCCTGCTCCTCTCCCCTTAAAGACACGATATAGATAGAATCATCCCGTCTTTCTATTCGCAAATGACTGAAGAGTGCTTCTCTCGGTACTCTCTTATCATCACAAAGGGAGCCGGTTTGCCATTACTCATGACACAGGCCTTGGCGTATGCGGTGCCCCGGTCAAACCGTTTTTATAAGGCTAACAAAATTATCTAAATTCGAGATACTCCTCAAAACTCGAAAGAGTCTCCTCCCTTCTCATCCTCTTTTGTGCAGACGGCATGTACCGGCTGAGAAAATAAGAAGACATGGTGCCGAAAAACGTGGGGCGAGAATTTTTTCGCTTTGGCGCGGGAACGGAAAAATTCTCGCGCCGCAACGAAATTTTTTTCGTTCCGTTTTTCCCGAAAAGCGGTTCGAGTTTTTCCAGGAAAATGGTTCGTAAATTCGTTTTCTCTTTTTCCGCTCCTGTTGAATGTCCCTCCGCTGTTCTAAGACTTTTGGGAAAGCGGTTTGCGTTCTTGGGGAGGGGGAGAGGAAGATCTTTATCCTTCGTCTTGGATTCTATAGGGTATGATCATTGGATTTTCATTCTATTACATTGTATTCTATATCAATAAGAAATACTATCTTTGCGGTCGATATTCCTATGTATGGTCATAAAAGTGACCCGAATACGCGTGCGTCCACCATACGGGGCTAACAAGTTTAGTAGAAAGAAAGTAATGTACGTTATCGTAGACATTCAGGGACAGCAGATGAAGGTAGAGCAAGGCCGTCGGCTGTTCGTGCATCACATCAAAGACGTAGAGAGTGGTGCAAGTGTAGAATTCGACAAGGTGCTCCTCGTCGATAATAATGGTGCTATCACCGTGGGTTCTCCCTTGGTGGAAGGTGCTAAAGTGGTATGTGAAGTATTGACTCCTCTTGTGAAAGGGGATAAGGTGCTGATATTCCACAAGAAGAGAAGAAAAGGATACCGCAAGCTGAATGGCCATCGCCAGCAGTTTACGGAAATTCTGGTGAAAGAAGTCGTTGCATAATCAAATCCACAAAACAGAAACACAATCATGGCACATAAAAAAGGTGTAGGTAGTTCCAAGAACGGTCGTGAATCGGAAAGCAAACGTCTTGGCGTGAAAGTTTATGGTGGAGAAATGGCTAAGGCCGGCAACATATTGGTTCGTCAGCGTGGCACCGTTCACCACCCGGGTGAAAACGTAGGTATCGGTAAGGATCATACTTTGTATGCACTGAAGTCGGGCGTGGTAGTATTTACTCGCAAGAAAAACGACCGTTCATACGTTTCGATCAAGGCCGAATCATAAAGAAAGCAGAACGCTAATAAGCAGTTAGGTAAATAGGGGGCGAATCTCTACAGGCTGTAACCGCCTTGGAGATTTGCCTTTTGTTTTTTCGATATACTATGCTGACACTCAAGCAAATCATAGAAAACAAGGAAGAAGTGATCCGTCGCCTGGCGGTGAAGCACTTCGATGCAGCCGCTATCCTCGATGAAGTCATCTCTCTCGACAGACAGCGACGCGAAACTCAACAGAGCTTGGATGCTCGATTGGCGGAGCAAAACGCCATTGCCAAGGAGATCGGAGCTTTGATGAAAGCCGGCAAGAAAGACGAGGCAGAGGCTATCCGTGCGAAAGTAGCCGATATGAAAGCCGAGAGCCACCATCTGGAAGAGCGGAAAGCAGATCTGGAGAATGCTATTCGACAGCAGCTTCTGCTTATCCCGAACCTGCCGCATGAGTCTGTCCCTACGGGTAAGACTGCAGAGGAGAATGTCTGCGTGAAGACAGGCGGTACAGTGCCGGAGCTTGGAGAGCACAAGCTGCCGCATTGGGATCTGGCCAAGAAATATGATCTGATCGACTTCGAACTCGGCGTCAAGATAACGGGAGCAGGTTTCCCCGTCTATAAGGGCAAAGGAGCACGCCTGCAGCGAGCTTTGATCAACTTCTTCTTGGACGAAGCTCGCAACGCCGGGTTCACGGAGATAGAGCCGCCCTATGTGGTCAATGAGGACTCCGGATACGGTACGGGACAGCTCCCCGACAAGGAAGGGCAGATGTACCATGTCACGGCGGACAACCTGTATCTGATCCCCACGGCAGAGGTGCCGGTGACCAATATCTTCCGCGATGTGATTCTCTCCGAGGACGAATTGCCCATTCGCTTGACTGCATACTCGGCTTGCTTCCGACGCGAAGCCGGTTCGTACGGCAAGGATGTTCGCGGTCTGAATCGCCTCCATCAGTTCAACAAGGTGGAGATCGTCTGCATCGACAAGCCCGAACACTCCTACGAACAGCTCGATCAGATGGTCGGCTATGTCCAAGGCCTTGTAGATAAGCTGGGACTTCCGTGGCGTATCCTTCGCCTCTGTGGCGGAGACATTAGCTTCACTTCGGCATTGACTTACGACTTCGAAGTTTATTCGGCTGCTCAAGAGCGGTGGTTGGAGGTTAGCTCCGTATCCAATTTCGAGAGCTTCCAAGCCAATCGTCTGAAGTGCCGTTATCGAAATGCGGATAAGAAAGTGGAGCTTTGCCACACGCTCAACGGTAGTGCCTTGGCTCTGCCTCGTATCGTGGCTGCTCTGCTGGAAAACAATCAGACAGCCGAGGGCATCCGCATCCCCGACTGTCTGGTGCCTTATACAGGCTTCTCGATGATCGATTGATAGCCGCTTCCCTTACTCGCCCTTTGGGTAGAAGTCGAGTTCGAAGCGAATATCTTCGCATAATTCGTACAAAACCGGTGCTGTGTCTTGGCTCGATTCGGGCAATAGGCACAGCACTTTTTTTGTCCGCTCTGCAGAGCCTCGCCCATATCGCTTGAGCAGAAGAGCAGAAGCGCGCCGAAGCTCCGCTTTTTGTTCCTCGTCGGAGAGGTAGAGAATGGCCGGTGCTAAGAGTTTCTCTGCCGGCACGTCTTCCGGAAAGATGCCGCGTGTAAACAATCGGGCTGCAAGCATCAGTGCTCCCGTCATCATGTCAGGGGTAGTCGCTTCACTCTCGATCCATCGAATGATGCTTTGCATTGCTTCGGGCATTCGCTCCAGCAGATTGGCTGTCAGTTGCTCGCGAAGTTCCACATTGTCGGCCTCTCGGAGGAATCTCGTTGCCCGCTCGTGAGTCAATTCTTCGGCCGGATAGATCATCGTGGCGAGTATCTTCGTCTCCCTTACATCCCGTCTCCACAGATAGTCGGCCAATGGAGCGGATGCGTCGGCCGTGCGAGCCAGCCGGAGCAGGTGTTCGCGAGTGACTCCGAAGTTGATGCCGTAGTGGAGTCCTTTCTCTCGCATACTGGCCGATAGTACACCATCCATCGCCCGTCGGAGGTGCGAGCGCAATCTTCTTGCCTCCTGCAAGAGCGGACTGTCTGTAGGCAGGAAGCCATATTCCGCGCTGTAGCGAAGCATTTGTTCGGCATAGTCTTCCGTGTATTCTATCGTTGCATCCGTAAGCCTGCCCTCCGAATCATATACGGGTCTCATCCGAGGATTGACAAATCCCTTATACGGAGCAATATCCAGCTTGGCATAGCGCGTCAGCACTTCCTCGTGCAAGAGCGGATCCACATGGACGGCATAACGCTCCACCAACGCCTTGCCGGCGGTATAGTCGCCCTCGCTCTTGATGCGTTGCACCTCGGCCAGCAAACCGGCAATGATTGTGCGCACCGCTTCATAGTCCTCGATGACGAGTGTCGTCTTGCCCCCTTGGCAAACCAGCGACATAGCCCCCGGTCGCTCGGCATGCTCCAAGACGTAACGGGCTATGAGCGCACGGTTGCGCATGTGCGCCTCCTCTATCACCTCTCCTCGCTTGATACGCACGAGTTGGGTCATCAGACCGTTGAGCATGTATTTGTAATAATTGGCTTTGTAAGCGTGAGGATCGGTCAAAAGGCCTAATTCGATCATTTTGGGATCGGCCAGAAAATAGAGAGCAAAGAGGTCGGCGCGCGTCTCCTCCAGCGTGGAGGCATGTTCTCCCAGTGCATCGCCCGATACACCGGGGAGTAGCTGTCCGCTGCCATGTCCGAGGCATTCGTGCAGGTCGGTGTGGAGACTGTCCGTCAGGTCGGCATGCAGTTCTACGTGTCTGCGTACTTCCTCGTCAGGGATAAACTCCTCGTACAGACCCGTCCCTCGTGCAGCATGGTTGTATGCATCTGTGATATTGTCGATGGTGACGGACTTGGATCCGTGTTCGGCACGAATCCAGTCGGCATTCGGAAGGTTGATCCCTATCGGAGTGGCAGGATAGCTGTCGCCGGCTATGGTCAACACATTGACCACCGTAGCCGATATACCACGGGGATTCTTCTTGCGGAAACGTGCATTGATAGGCGAATGAGCTTCGAACCAACCGGCATGTTTGCTGATGATGCGCGTACGTCTGCCGGCTTCTTCGTCCTGCATGTGTACCAATCCCTCCCAACTGCCGTGTATGCCTATCGGATCGGCATATACTTCGGTGAATCCGTTGATGAAGTCGATCCGCGTGCGATTGTTTTCCACCCAGCGGATACAGAACCGGTCGTACAGCCTGACGTCTCCTGTGCGGTAATAGTCGCACAGCAGTCGTATGCACGTAGCCTGTTCCTCGTTCTCCGTGTATGGTATGGCAGCCTTCAAAGAAGCGACTACGGCTTCTATGGCCGGACCGTACAATCCGTCTGTGCTGCAAACCTCGTCTTTCAATTCGCCCGAAGTCGAACGAATCAGACGTGTATTCAGCCCGAAGCTCGGTGGATAACTTTTCTCTTTTTCGGGAAGAGCTTCTATCAGGTTTTTGTAATGGCTTTCCGCTTCGGATCGGGTGATACCCGGTGCATAGAAATTGACCGAAGAAGCCTTGATAATATCCTCTTCACCGCTCTGCTCCGTCTGTTTGGGTAGAAAATCGGCATCGTACAATACGCGCTCCAAAAGCACCTGTTCTTCCGGCTCCAGCTCCACTCTTGCCTCTCTCAGGGAGTCCCTCAAGAACTCCGGACTGAAACGGGCTATGAATTTGGCTCCGCTGTAATGGTGGTGAATGCCATTGGCAAACCAGATACAGAAGAGGTATTCTTCCAGCAGAGCAAAGTCGTCGGTTTGTTCCGATTGGCTAAGATGGATGTAAATATGCTCCATCAGGCTGCGTACCCAGAGGTTGTAGCGGCAGTTCTGTATGGTCGTAATGTCTCGCCCACGCAGGGCGGCTTCCGAGAGGTGGTAGCAAAGCATCCGCTGCTTAGGGGTCAATGTGCCGAAGAGGTCGGCTCGATAGCTGAGTACTTCTATATCTGCAAATCGGGCTATGCGCTCTCCCGATCGGTGTTCGATTGCTTCTTTTGTCATTGTGATTGGGGGCTTTGAGTCAGTAGGAGAGGGGAGTAGTTCTCTCCCGTATAAAACCACGTGGTGCAAATTTAGGACAAAGGCAAAGAATAAAGCCGAGCATAGCTGCAGACCAATCCGATACGGCATACCCAAAAGCCGACTGAAAAATCAATACATAGAGTAGTGGACATTCTTTTCCTTCGCATATCTTCGTTCACTATTTGCGAACCATAAATGAGCAGATTGTGGCGCGTATTTTCCTGAAAACACGAACCAAAAGTTTTTCGTTCCGGCGCGTAAATTTTTTGCTTCTCGCGCCAAAACGAAAAAAATCTCGCGCCACGTTTTTAGGGACGTAGAGCGAAACAATTCCCGAATGTAAACTCGATTGTTGCCTTAGTGTTGCATTTATAGATGAAATCTGCATGCCTGCTAAAAATGCTAAATAGACCTTTACAATAAAAGAAAAATGTACCTTTGTTCCCATAGGCATACGAAAATTCCGGTGGAATGTCGAGGATGCCGGTTTGAATTTTTAGAGTGTAAAATCTTATTTCAAAAAGAATAGAACTATGAAACGAATTGTTTTTGTAATGATCGCACTCCTTATCGGAATAGGAGTAGCTACGGCGCAAAATGCAAAGAAAGCAGTCATCTCTTCGGACAATGTGGAGCATGACTTCGGTACGATCAAAGAAGCTGATGGCAGTGTGTCGCACACATTCGTTATCAAGAATACGGGAGATGCTCCCTTGGTGATCACTCGCGTAGTGGCATCTTGCGGCTGCACGACACCCCAGTTCAGCAAAGAGCCTATTGCTCCGGGTCAGACAAGCAAAATAGACGTCGCATATAATCCTGCAGGCCGTCCCGGCCAGTTCGTAAAGACCATAGCCGTGTACAGCAATGGTAAGGATGGTACCTTTACGCTACGCATCAAAGGGGTTGTAGAATAATAGCATAGCTCTGCAACGTAGTACAAGGCGTATGATCGTCAGTACATTCCGAGGGCTGCTCTTCTTCCTTTTCCTATTGACTCCTCTGTCGCTGACAGCTCAAGAGAGTCCGGAAATACAGGTCGAGGAGCAGTCCTTTAACTTTGGCCTGATTCCGGAGGAAAAAGGATCCGTGGGGCATAGCTTCAAGTTTCGCAATAGCGGTACGGCTCCTCTCGTGATCACTCGTGTGACGGCCGATTGTGGCTGTACCACTCCGACGTGGCCGGAGGACGCCATCGCTCCGGGTGCGGAAGCCGAGATTCGCGTCCTCTTCGATCCCGTCGGTCGGGCAGGGGCTTTCGTCAAGCGGATTCGTGTTTTCTCCAATGCTCCCTCTTCCCCTCTTGAACTCAGTATAAGCGGTACGGTCACGACCCTTGGTGGTGCCATGCCGCATGCCTATGCCTTGGCGATAGGGCCGTTACAGGTGAGCAATGCTCGCCTGCTTTTCCCTATTTCCATGCCTGAAGATGAGGGGGTGGTACGGTTGGTGGTGAACAATACGGATGAGTCCGACCTGCAAGTTGCTGTCGTATCGCTGCCTTCATTTGTATCGCTGGACGATCGGGCATTCCGGCTGCAAGCTCGTGAACCCAGAGAGCTGAATCTTTCGCTTGCCGTACCTCGCAATATGCCTCCGGGGATGAAGGACGAACCGCTTGTTTTAGAGGTAATATCTTCCGAAACAGGAATAAAAACCGTTGATTCTGTCCTGGTATCCTTGCCGCTCGTGGACAATTTCCCAGCCCTCACCGCAGCCCAAACAGGTGTTATGGAACTTAGCACCTATTTGGACATGGGGCAGTTGGATGGAGAGACGACAAAGGTTGCGATAGACATTCGCAACGTCGGCGCAGGCCCTCTCCGACTGCATAGCGTCACCACACGCAATCCAGCCTTGACAGCCGTACCCGACCGGACGGAGATAAAGCCCGGCGGAAGCACACTATTGCGCATCGCCGTGGATTCGCAGGTGATGAAGGCTGAGGGGTGGCAGAGTATAGCAGCCGATGTTTCCATCATTTGCAACGATCCGCAGGCTCCGCTACGTCGTATCAAGGTCAAAGCCGAACTGTAACTTTCCCCCGTGGAGCTGCTGCCAAGCGTTATTGCAAGCGAGATTACAGCAGATCTGATAAACTGAACAATAACTATGGACGAACTACTTCATCATCCCGAAAATGATGATTGCTACAAGGGACTGAAAGTGAATAAGGGCGTTTCCAATATGCCCATCATCAATCCCTACCTGCACAGAACAAGACGCAAGAAACTGACGGTCAAGGACTATGTGGATGGCATTTTGGCGGGCGATATTACCATCCTGAGTCGTGCTGTCACACTGGTGGAAAGTCTCCTGCCCATGCATCAGGATACGGCGCAGCAGATCATAGAGCAGTGCCTGCCTCATGCCGGCCGTTCCATGCGTATCGGTATTACCGGAGTACCCGGAGCGGGCAAGAGTACTTCGATCGATGCTTTCGGTATGCACCTCATCAAGCAGGGGCGGAAGCTCGCCGTGCTGGCCATAGATCCCAGCAGCGAGAGATCCAAAGGGAGTATTCTGGGAGATAAGACCCGTATGGAGCAGCTTTCCCGAGAGAAGAATGCCTTTATTCGTCCCAGTCCTGCTGCCGGCTCACTGGGTGGTGTGGCGCGCAAGACGCGTGAGACCATCGTGCTGTGTGAAGCGGCCGGATTCGACACGATCTTTGTAGAGACGGTAGGCGTGGGACAGAGCGAAACGGCTGTCCATTCGATGGTGGACTTCTTCCTGCTGATCCAGCTGGCCGGTACGGGGGATGAACTTCAGGGTATCAAGCGCGGTATCATGGAGATGGCCGATGGTATCATCGTCAATAAAGCGGACGGAGACAATATCGACAAGGCCAATCTGGCGGCTTCGCATTATCGGAATGCTCTTCGGCTATTCCCACCGGCGGAGTCGGGATGGAAGCCGCGCGTCCTTACCTATTCGGGCTATTATGCCATCGGCATCAAGGATATTTGGGATATGATCGACGAGTACCGCCATTTTACGACGGATAACGGATTCTTCCGGATGAAGCGTCAGCGTCAGGCCAAGTGGTGGATGTACGAGACGATCAACGACGAACTGCGCGATTCGTTCTACAACAGTACAGAGGTTCAGAGCCTCATACCAGAGGTCGAAGAGGCCGTGTTGGAAGATCGTGCCACGAGTTTCGTTGCTGCCCGTCGTCTACTGGATGCCTACTTCCGCTATATTTCCAACAAATAATCTTCTTGATCAAGCAACCTTAACCCTTATGCGTAAACTACGGATCGGCCTTTTGCCCAAGATCATATTGGCCATTATCCTCGGTATCGGCTTCGGCAACCTCTTCAGCTTCCCGTTTATTCGGATCTTCGTCACTTTCAATACTCTCTTTAGCGAACTGCTCGGCTTCTCCATTCCGCTGATTATCCTCGGATTGGTGACGGTGGCTATTGCCGACATCGGGAAAGGTGCCGGAAGGATGCTTCTTATCACTGTGCTGATAGCCTATATGGCTACGGTGTTGTCAGGCCTATTCGCCTACTTCGCCGGCAATGCTTTCTTCCCGTCTTTGATTTCTCCCGGTACGGGTATGAGCGATGTCACTCAGTCGCAAGGAGTAGAGCCTTACTTCTCTATCGCCATACCGCCAATGATGAGCGTGATGACAGCTCTTGTCCTTTCCTTTGTACTCGGTTTGGGTTTGGCCGGCATGGAAAGCCGTGGTATGAAGGGAATGATGCAGGATTTTCAGGAGATTATCACCAAGTTGATCGCCAAAGTTATTATCCCCTTGCTACCTATTTATATCTTCGGGATCTTTCTGAACATGACCCATCAGGGCGAAGTGGTGAAGGTATTATCCGTCTTCCTTAGTATCATCGGTATTATTTTCGGCCTTCATATCATCCTGCTGATCTTCCAATACGCTGTGGCAGGATTTATAACCAAGAAGAATCCTTTCAGAATGCTGTGGCGGATGATGCCGGCTTATTTCACTGCTCTCGGTACGCAGTCTTCGGCAGCCACTATTCCCGTCACGCTCAAGAGTGCGGTGAAGTGTGGCGTATCGGAAGAGATAGCAGGCTTTACCGTCCCTCTCTGTGCTACGATCCACCTGAGCGGTAGCACGCTCAAGATCACTTGTTGTGCTTTGGCACTGATGACCATGCAGGGGATGCCTTATGATGCAGGTCTGTTTGCCGGCTTTATCTTTATGCTCGGTATTACGATGGTGGCAGCTCCGGGAGTACCGGGTGGAGCCATCATGGCAGCTTTGGGTGTTTTGCAGAGTATGCTCGGTTTCGATGAGTCCTTACAGGCACTCATGATAGCATTGTATATAACCATGGATAACTTCGGTACGGCTTGTAATGTCACAGGCGACGGTGCTATCTCGCTGATCGTGGACAAACTCATGATGCGCAAGAGGCAGGCAGTCGCAAGGTAGACAAGAGGTTAGGAAGAAAAAGAAAGGAGAGGAGACTGTCGGCATGTACAGATCTCCTCTCCTTTGTTTATTTGTTGGAGGCTTTACGTCCCCAGGATGGCGCAGTATATGTCTGCACGTTTTCAGCCGCGGATCATGGTGAGGAGCATCTTGAAGCGTTTCGTAGCATGGAGTGCATGGCTGACGTTGGCCGGCATGATGACGGACCGGCCGGCTTTGAGGAGAAGAGGTTGGCCTCCGATTCTTATTTCCGCTTCCCCTTCCAATATCTGTACGAAGGCATCGAAAGGTGCTGTGTGTTCGCTCAGTCCCTGCCCTTGGTCGAAGGAGAAGAGAGTAATGTTGCCTACTTCGTTCTTAAGTACTTGTTTGCTGATGATTCCGCCGTCGGAATACTCTACTGATGCCGATATGTCGAGAACAGTAGCTTTGGGGTATGTTTCTTTTGTCATTGTTTGTTTTCGATTGTTTAGTCTGATCTCATGTCTTGTAAACGGGCATGGCATTACCCTTATTGCGTCGGAGCGAGCCTATACGAGAAGAGGGTGTGCCAAACGAAAATACTTCGTGGCACACCCTCTCTTTCTTGCATTCGGAAAGCCTGTATCTCCCTCCCCCTCAGCGTAAGGAATCAGCGGGAGAAACGTGGTTCGTTAGAAAGCATATTCGCGAACGAACTCCGTGGCTGCCTGTATCTGTTTGTACATGACTACATCGTCCTCCACCTTGGGAGCTACCTTGCGCAGCTCGCCGAGCATCTTCTCCAAGTACGGAGACGTCTTGGTCGGACGGCGGAATTCGAAGGCTTGGGCTGCATCGAGGAGTTCGATAGCAAAGATCATCTCCAAGTTTTCTATGATCGGAAGCAGCTTCGTTGCTGCGTTGGCTCCCATAGAAACGTGGTCTTCCTGCCCGTTGCTGCTGACGATGCTGTCGCTGGCTGCGGAGAAACAGTACATCTTGTTTTTGCTCACCATCGCTGCGGCTGCGTACTGCGGTATCATGAATCCGCTGTTCAGACCGGGATTGGCCACGAGGAACTCAGGCAGATCGCGCAGGCCGAGTATGAGCTGAGCCGTACGACGTTCGCTGATATTGCCCAGTTCGGCCAAGGCTATAGCCAGGAAATCGTATACGATGGCAAGAGGTTGGCCGTGGAAGTTACCACCCGATACGACAAGATCTTCATCGGGGAAGACCGTGGGATTGTCGGTCACGGAGTTGATCTCTCGAATGACTACCTCTGTAACGTAGGCAATGGCATCGCGGCTGGCTCCGTGAACCTGCGGCATACAGCGGAAGCTGTACGGATCCTGTACCTGCTTCTTCGGGCGGGCTATCTGCTCGCTGCCTTTCAGTACTTCCTTCAGGTGACGAGCTACGGCCAACTGTCCGGGGTGAGGACGTATGATGTGGAGGTTGTCGGTAAAGGGGGCATCCAAGCCATCGAAAGCTTCGAGCGAGAGTGCACCGATACAGTCTGCTACCTCTACGAGACGGTGCGCCTTGAGGAGGGCGTAGACGCCATGACTGCTCATGAACTGTGTGCCATTGAGCAGAGCCAAGCCTTCTTTGCTCTTGAGGATGATCTTCTCCCAGCCGAACTCCTGCATCACATCGCAGGCATCGCGTTTCTCACCCTTGTACATGACTTCTCCCTCACCGATAAGCGGCAGGAAGAGATTGGCCAGAGGGGCGAGGTCGCCCGATGCGCCGAGCGAACCGCGATCGTAAACGATGGGGAGCACATCGTTATTGAGCATGTCCAGAATACGCTGCACGGTGCATAGCTGTACGCCGCTGTGTCCCAACTGGAGGGCATGAGCTTTGAGCAGAAGCATCAGGCGCACGATGTCCTCATGAACGGGCGTGCCGCAGCTACAGGCATGACTCTTGACGAGGTTCTCCTGTAGGGCGGTGAGCTGATCCGGTGTAATTGTCCTGTTGCAGAGAGAGCCGAAGCCGGTGGTCACGCCGTATATGGGTTTGTCCGACTGCTTCACTTTCTCGTCCAGATAGTGGCGGCAATGCTCGATACGTCTTACGGCATCGGCCGATAGCTCCAGCTTGAAGCGACTATCCAGATATTCGCGAAGCAGATCCAGAGAGAGCGGTTCGGAACCGACTTGAAAAGAAGTACGTGCCATCGTTATTCGCATGCTTTTTTGGTGATAGCCAATACCTCGGCCTCGCGACGTACGGCATCGGCTTCGATCGCATTGGCTTCTTCCGTATGCGTCTTGACGAAATCCTCGTCCTTGATAGACGTCAGATTGATACGAACATTCAGCAGGGCACCGATGATAGCCGTGCGAGCGCACATCATGGCTACACATCCGTCCGTAATGGCATTCTGATTGCCTTTGGCTACGACTGCTTCGATCAGCGGCAACAGACTGTGTACACGCCGAGCCACCTCCATAGGTACGGATGCTGCATATTTGGTCATCTCCTGAATCTGAGCCGAGCGAACGGCCTTCTCTTCATCCGTTTCCTTGGGGAGTTTGAAGGCGGCGAATACCTTATTATAAGCATCGCTGTCGCGGTCTATATCCAGTACCAGTTCTTTCTGAATAGCGGCTGCTTCGGTAGCGATAGTCTGCATCTCGGCTTCCACCTCGGCGTACTTCTTCTTACCGATAGTCAGGTTAGCCACCATTTCGGCCAATGCTGCTGCAATAGAGCCGTTCAGAGCGGAGATACTGCCTCCTCCGGGTACGGGTTCCTGGCCTGCTGTCTCGGCGAGGAAGCCTTTTACTGTAAGATCTGTTAGAATCATTATTACGTGAATGTTTGGTGATTATTATAAGAAAGGTATCTGATAGATCAGACCGGCGCGAAGAGCATTGGTGCTTTCCGTCTCGGTCGCACTGTACCGGTAGTGCCGTCCTATGTAGGTGACGAACAGACGGAAGTTGGTCTCCGTGGGGTAATATTCCACCCCTCCCATATAGCCGTAGGAGTGGCGCGTGTGGCTGCTTTCGCCGTATTGGGCAGGCGCGTAGCCGTTCTCGTACATGCCTTTGACGAAGAGATTGACCTGATCGAGGAGGCGGAAGTTCCACTTCGATACCAGAGCATAGTACTTGACGTCCGTGAGGGTCTTGCCCTTGCCGTAGCGAGCAGTCATAATGCCTTTGTCGTCCAATCCCTCGATCGAGTAGGTGAGGTCGAGGTATCCGTTGATCCGTCTGCCCGGATTGAACTGATTGCCCGCCGTGAAGTACCACATATTACGCTCTTTGGCTTGGTGAGCCATTGATACGGCGTAACGCATGTGCAGTGCTCCTCCGAGGAGGGTACCGTTCCACTGTGCCGAGTAGAGGAGCGGGTAGCTCGTGGCGGTAGCGACATCGGGTGTCACGTGGTAGCGGTCGGCGAAGCGATTGTTGTAAGCATTGAGTACCTGTAGCTGCAGCTGCTGTTCGGGGTGGAAGTTCCATGCGAAGTTCACGCCCGAAGTATAGCATGTCATGTAGTCCACAAGGTCGCTGTACTGGTAGATCTCTACGGGGTTCATGTCGTATTCTATCCCTCCGAAACGTGCGTACTGACGTCCGAAGAAGAAGGACACCTTGTCGCTTGGGTGCCAGTCCACACCTGCGATGTCGATGGCATCGGAGAGATTGTCGGCAAATGAAGAGCCGTCGGCCGCACGGTTGAGACGTTGTCGCCAGTCGAAGCTGAGATAGCGGTTCAGTTCGCCATGAGCAGACATCCGCAGCTCGTGTACCTTGAAGCGTCCGATGTGGGATTCGTCATCGACGAGCGGCTGGTCGTAGAACGACTGTATGCCTAAGTACACCTTCAGCTTTTTCTGCTTCTGCTCCAGACCGAATACACGTTCGGCCAGAGAAGGCTCGCCGTTGCGTTCGGCCGGTCCTGTCTGTTGGGCGATGGCCGGCATACCGAACAGGATGAGGCATGCCAATGATAATAGCGATTTGTTCATACGTTGGTCGTGGATGGGATCAAATGAGTGAGACGAGGACGAAGAGCCAGTGGGCGAATACGCCGGCGACGAGTCCGCCGATCGCGTGTGCTCCGATCGCCTGTGTGATGAGGCGGCGGTACTTGAGACTATCGAGCATGGCCGTGTGCGTACTGAGGAAGCCGCTCCAGCACATACCCATGGCAGTGAAGACGGCTACTGCATTGCCGTCCAGAATACCTTGGGCCGAGAAGTTGGGTACCAGTCCGAGGGCTGCACCGACTGCTCCGAGCGCGGTGATCGGGAAGGCGATGAGGCGGGAATCGGTGAAGCCGAAGAGCCAGTGGAAGAGGAAGTCCACCTTGTCGGCAAGGGCCGGTAGCAGGCCGACGCCTTCGTATGCCTTGCCGGCGAAGGTGCCGTCGGGTCCGGCAGGTCCGTTGGTGAGCATCATAACGGCCGTACTGATGATGAGCACGCCGGGGATGATGGCTATGCCGAGGTCTACACCCGTCTTGCCGCCGTCCAGTATGGCATTGAGCATACGAAGGAAGAGGTTCTCCTTATGCTCTTTCGTTTCCTCGTGCTCCATCTCCTCCACATTGACGGGACTGTCCATCTCCGGATAGCGGCGGAGCGTGCTGCGCTGCATCAGACGAGTGCTGACTACGCTGCCGACGATGGCTCCGAAGAGGCCTACCACGGCACCGCCGCCATAGCCCTGTCCTGCCATGAAGATGATAACGACCATACCCATGCCGAAGGCCGTACCGAAATTGGTGAGGCTGACGAGCTGGTATTTCTTGAAGTAGGAGCAGAACTTGCGATCCTGTGCCAGAGAGATGATGGCCGGATTGTCACTAAGGAAGGTGAGGATGCCTCCGAGTGCCGACACGCCCGGCAGGTTGTAGAGGGGCTTCATCAGGGGCCGTAGGATGCGCTCGAGCATATCCACGACATGGAACTCCACGAGCAGACTGCCCAAGGCACCACTCAGTACCGTGATACCCATGATATAGAATACGGTCTCGAGCAGGAGGTGGTAGGAGGTCTGCATGATCGTATTGAGCATATTGGGCAGACCCATGACATGCCCTACGTAGCCGAATATGGCGAAGAAGAGAATGACGAAGCCGAGGGCTTCGAAGAGATGACGCCTGAACGTCCGCTGCTTGTGCTGAGATCTTGTCTCCATTTATAATAATGTATGCGGTGGTTTTTTGGTGGGAAAAGACAAGGCCGGAGCGGGACTTCGTTTAGTGCCTTCGCTCCGGTCTTTGCCTTGTGGTTTATGCGTTGGTGTATATGACCCTGCCACCTTTGACGGTATGCTCCACGAGGTTCATGCCGAAGTGGTAGGAGAGGAATTTGTACGATGGGTATTGGAGCACGACGAGGTCGCCCTTCTTGCCCGGCTCGATGCTGCCGATCGTATCGGCTCTTCCTATGGCAGCAGCCCCGTTGATGGTGAGGGCCGTGATGGCTTCTTCGACGGTCATGCCCATGTAGAGGGTGGCAAGGGCAAACATCAGGGGGACGGAAGCCGAGAAGCAACTGCCCGGATTGAGGTCGCTGGCGATAGCTACGGCACAGCCGGAGTCGATCATCTTACGGGCGGGAGCGTAGTCGGCACGGAGGCTGAAGGCGGTACACGGTAGCAGAGTGGCCACGGTGTTGCTTTCGGCCAAGGCCTTAATTCCCGCGTCGGATATTTGAAGCAGATGATCTGCCGAGAGGCATCCCAGTTCGGCAGCCAGCTCAGCTCCGCCGAATGGCACGATCTCGTCTGCATGCATCTTGACGGAGAGCCCTGCTTCCTTGGCGGCCGTGAGCATGCGTCGGGTCTGTTCGTGATCGAATACGCCCTTCTCGGTGAAGATGTCGCAGCACTCGGCCAAGTCCTGCCGCACGACTTCGGGCAGCACTTCGCGGCAGAGGTACTCGATGAATTCGGTGGGACGTCCTTTGTATTCGGGGGCGGTGTCATGCGCTCCCATGAAGGTGGAGTAGAGGTCGAGGGGCTGTTCGTCCTGAAGGTCGCGCACTACGCGCAGCTGCTTCAGCTCGGTCTCGAGGTCCATCCCGTAGCCGCTCTTGGCTTCTACGGTGGTGACGCCCATCTTCATCATATTGGAGAGGTGTCGGAGGGCGGAGGCTTTGAGCTGGTCTTCCGATTCGGCACGTGTAGCGCGCATGGTGCTGGCGATCCCTCCGCCGCGCTCCATGATACTCATGTAGCTGTCGCCGGCGAGCCGCCATTGGAACTCATCTTCCCTGTAGCCGCCGAAGACTACGTGCGTGTGGCTATCGACAAAGCCCGGCAGTACGCAGCGTCCCGTGGCGTCCAGCTCTTGGCAGCCTTGGGTCATGGAGGGGGCTACGTCCGCCATGCGACCGGCAAAGGTGATGATGCCATCGCGGACGACCACTGCGGCAGGGCCTTCGATGGTGTGTATCTGCCGCATGGCTTCGCGGCCGTGTTTGGCTTCGGTGCCTTGACAGGTGACGAGCTGGGCGATATTCTTGATGTAGAGATTCATTGTGTCGGGGGTGTTAGGCATGTATTGTCGGAAAGAAGCTTGCAAATAGAGCACCACCACGCCACCCGATAGAGGGAGGCGGGTGGTATCTCTATCCTTCAAACAACAAACATGATGACGTTTACTCCATGATCTGAGATTCGAGGATCTGATCCATGGAGAAGTTTTCGATGCCGAGGTAGTATTCGGCGCAGTCGATCAGTGCCTGCATGGGCACGAGTCCGATCACTTCGCTGCCCACTACCGATACGCCGTAGCGTGCGGCTTCCATACGTACCATCTCGTGAGCACGATAGACGGCCGTCTTGGTGAAGTCCGTCAGGTTCATGGACACCTGTACGATGCCGCGGTCGGTAAGCTCTACGCCCATGGCCTTGCAGAAGCGCAGACCGCCGCCGAGGAAGCGTACCTTCTTGGCGATGGCGTCCGCGATGGAGAGGTCGTTCGTATTGAGGTTCACGTTGTAAGCGACGAGCGGCATACGGGCACCGACTGCTACGGTACCGGCTGTCGGGTGACGATCGGCCGGGCCGAAGTCAGGATGCCAGTCGGCTTCGTGTATCTTCTCTGCCATGCCTTCGAATTCGCCTTTGCGGATCTTGGCCAGGTTCTCACGGTGGGGAGCGGTAGCCGATTTCTCATAGAGGAATACGGGCACGCCGTACTTCTCACCTATCGTACGGCCTACTTCCTTGGCGAGGGCATCGGCATCTTCGGCAGTCACATTCTTGATGGGAATGAAGGGGATCACGTCCACTGCGCCCATACGGGGATGCTGACCCGAATGCTTGGTCAGGTCGATCAGCTCTACGGCGATACCTACGGCTTCGATCACTGCATCGCGCAGGGGCTCAGGTTCGCCCACTACGGTCACGACGAGACGGTTGTGATCCTCATCGTTGCTATAGTTCAATAGCTTGACGCCTTCGCGCGTGCGGAAGGGGTTTACTATCTTCTCGATTTTCTCTTTGTCGCGTCCCTCCGAGAAGTTGGGCACGCACTCCATGATTCTTGATAATGCCATGTCTGTATTATTGCTTGGGTTGGTTGATTGTTTTTACTACTTAATTCTTCTTTTTTTCGCATGAATGCCTGTAATACTTCCATATCTTAGGCAAGTCTTTCTTGTACTGTCTTATATCCCAATCATATCCCATCGAATTGACGTAATCGGAAAGAGAATCCATCCCGATGCCTGCACGACGTTCGTCCACATGGTCTATATCTTCAATGGGAATGACGAAAAAGAACTTATTACCGTTCTCCTCCTTAACGTGGTAGGTTTGTGTCCCATAGATCTGCTCCTTGCATTCGTGCATTCGAATACGATCCACAAGGTAGGCATAATGCATGGGGTCTGTTCTTTTTTCTTCGACAGCTTTTTGGAGCATAGGCAGATAGCGAGTAGCTACTTCCGGCCTTTGATCGGCATGTTGGATGCAGAGCCAAAGCGTTTGGTCAGCAGAACATCCTAATCTATTTGCTCCCGGCCACTCGCCGAATGTGTCTATAATATGTATGGCTCGTTCCGTATTTTGCCTATCGACGAGGAGTATTTCGTCTCGTACCTTCTTTCGAATGTTATCGCCGGTTTCGTTAGGGAGTCGGAGCCATAGAATTCTGATGCCTTGATCTTCGCGCTGAATCTGCCAGATTTCATTACGCATATCCGCGTGCGGATTCCTTTCGACCGAGTCGATCCAACTCTTGTATACTTCCCATCGTGGCAAAGTGTAATAGAAAGCCTGATATTCGGGCTTTGAGAGAAGATGATAGGTAAAGGCATCCTCTTCAGGATCGGATGTCAAACTATCCAATTGGGCTTGGATATATGTTTGATCCCGATCCTGAATGGCTTTGTCAAAGGGAGCGCATAAAGCTTCAGTAACGTACTGCATGAAAATGTCCTGATAAGTCTTTCTGAAAGCAGTACTGTCGTTCTGTTCTAAATACTTTATAGACAGGTTGATCAAGTCTTTAGTCGTATTCTGTGCTTTCGAAAGATTACAAGCAATCAGAGAAACAAGCAATACAATGCCAAGTCTACTTATCCGAAACATTTCCAAACTGTATTTTGTCGTGTGATGATTCGTTACAGTCCGCCGCCGGTGCTGCCCTGTTCGCCGCCGCCATCGGGTGCGGAGGGAGAGGGCGTCTGACTGTCGCTTGTGCCGGGTTTCTTCTTAGGCTGCGGCTCCACACGCTCGTAGTCGAAGGCCAAGGCGGAAGACCCCGGGCGGAGCTTGCCGCGCGCGGGGATGCTCTTGAGCTCTGCCGAGGGGATGAAGACGAGCCTGTGCTTCTGGATCTGATCTACTGAAAAACTCTTGGGATCGTCCAATTGTTTAGAACCGAACGAGAGGCGGAAGCTGCCCAGTTCGCCGATGCGAACCGTCTTGCCGTTGGGCAGCTCCTCGGTGAGGATATTGACCAGGCGGTCGAGGATGCCTTTCACGTCGGCAGAGGTCAGAGACGACTCCTCGGCTATTCGCTTGCAGAGGCTGTGGAAGGTTACCGAGTCTTGTGCCGCCGGCTGGGCATAATAGATGGTCTGTCCGGCTTTGGGGCCGATCTTGGCGACAGACTTTTTGATTACATACTTTAGGGACATAACTTACTTATTATTAGTTTCTTACTCTTCGATGACTATTCATGCCCGATACATCCCTCAAGTGCTCCGAAAAAAAACGTCTAGACGTTCGGAGGAAAACGTCTAGACGTTCCGAATAAAACGTCTAGACGTTTCGAGCAAAAGGTCTAGACGTTTCGGGCAAAACGTCTAGACGTTTTTTCGAGGGAGTATTGCAGACGGCCACGGCCTCGTCCTGACGTTCGGGTCGGTGGCTCTCGGCCTTCCTCCGGCGGAGTGCTGCGGCTCCTTCCGCATGCGGCTGACCGAGGGGGCGGCCACGACTTGTCGGTGCGGTCTGCAAACTGCCGACAAAGGTACCCAAATAGTTCGATTCGGCCGATAGCGAAAACCAAATACTTGTCCCACCCCTCAGGGTACCGAAGCGAGCCGCTCTGCTGTCGTCCGCGGCGGCCTCTCTTCACGGGCTCTCAGGCCGGCGGCATGCGGTGGTGGAGATTCTCGTGATGAATGTGAGGGGAGGGTGGAGACCGTTTTTCGATTTATTTCTTACATTTGCACGACGGAAAATGAGATAGACACCTATTCTCTATCCTTTCGTCCCGACGGTATCGAGTACTCTGAAAAGCCTCATCCCTGATACCGTTTCCCGATTCAACTCATCATCTTATTTCCTAAAACTCATCATCATTTTTTATGCAGAAGTACACGATCGTCGATCTGAACGAAAAGGCTGAAGCTGAACTCGCCGCTATCGCCGGTGAGTTGGGTATTGCCAATGCCGGCTCAATGCCCAAACAAGAACTTATTTACAAGATACTCGATGAACAGGCTATCAGTGTAGCCGGCGTTCAGAAGGAAAAACAAAAAGCAAAAGAAGGACAACGCACCGAAAGGCGCAAGCCGGGTCGTCCTCGCAAGGACGCCGGGGAGGAAGCTCCCGAAAGCAAAGACGCCGAGACGGCTCCTGCCGAGCCGGCAGCGGAAGACGCTCAGACCAAGCGCAGGCGCGGACGTCCTCGCAAGTCGGAAGAGACTGCGATCGAGACTCAGGAGGACGCCCAGCAACTGGTGGCTCTGGCCGCTGCCGAAGAGATAAACGCCACGGAGAAGAAGAGGACGGACAGGAAGCCGGCTCCGAAACCGGCTGCGCCGGCACCCGTCGATGTCCCGGCCGAGAGCGACCTCCCACAGGAGAAGCAGCCGGCTGCGACTAAGCCTGCCGCCGCTGCCGTATTGCCTGCCGTCAAGCCCGTAGAAGAGGAGACCAGAGCGGAGACGCCTGCTCCTCCCCCTGCCATCGAGTCCATCACCACGGCATCGACTACGGGAGCCGTCGATGAGGGCGGTGCTCGCCGCCTCGTATTCAGGCACAAGAACAGCTCTTCGGTGCTGGATCAGGTGCTGCCGTACAGCTCTCCCCAGCCCCAGCAGAGGCCGAAGCCTGCCACAGCTCCGGTCGGCAGCAGCCCCATCAGGCAGCGACAGCCGGCCAACGTGCCGACTCTCCGCCGCGAACCTCAGCAATCTCTCTACAACTTCGACGGTATCCTTGAGTGCATGGGAGTACTGGAGATCATGCCCGACGGCTACGGATTCCTCCGCTCCTCGGACTATAACTACCTGTCCTCTCCGGACGATGTGTACATGTCCCAGCAGCAGATCAAGCAGAACGGACTGAAGACGGGCGACGTCGTGGCAGGACATATCCGTCCGCCCCGGGAGGGCGAGAAGTACTTCCCCTTCGTTCAGCTCAAGAGTGTGAACGGACGTAGCCCCGAAGAGATCCGCGACCGCGTGCCCTTCGATCACCTCACACCCCTCTTCCCCGAAGAGAAGTTTACCCTCGAAGCTCCGGGCGTGCGTGCCGTAAACGACAAAATATCCGTCCGCGTCGTAGACCTCTTCGCCCCCATAGGCAAAGGCCAGCGCGGCCTCATCGTATCGCAGCCCAAGACGGGTAAGACGATGCTCCTCAAGGATATTGCCAATGCCATCGCAGCCAATCACCCCGAAGTCTATATGATCGTCCTGCTCATCGACGAGCGTCCCGAAGAGGTCACCGACATGGCGCGAAGTGTGAACGCCGAGGTCATCGCCTCCACCTTCGACGAACCGGCAGAGCGTCACGTGAAGATCGCCGAGATCGTCCTGAACAAAGCCAAAAGAATGGTCGAGTGCGGTCATGACGTGGTCATCCTGCTCGACTCCATCACCCGTCTGGCACGTGCATACAATACCGTACAGCCGGCATCGGGCAAGGTGCTCTCAGGTGGTGTCGATGCCAATGCCCTGCAGAAGCCCAAGCGCTTCTTCGGTGCCGCTCGTAACATCGAAAACGGCGGTAGTCTGACTATTCTGGCCACGGCACTGACCGACACAGGTTCTAAGATGGACGAAGTGATATTCGAAGAGTTCAAGGGTACGGGCAATATGGAGCTGCAGCTCGATCGCCGCCTGTCCAACAAGCGGATATTCCCCGCGGTAGACATCATGTCCAGCAGTACGCGCCGCGACGACCTGCTACAGGACGAGACCACGCTGAACCGTATGTGGATCCTGCGCAAGTATCTCTCCGACATGAATCCTGTCGAGGCCATGGAGTTCGTCCGCAAGCAGCTGGAGAATACGCATACCAATATGGAGTTCCTCGCCTCGATGAGCAACTGATAACCGCGCTGCCTCGCCCCCTCCCTCCACAAGAGGAGAGCGGGTGGCAGACAGGCTTGTGAGAGACAAGCCGCCCTCTATCCGGCAGCAGACCGGCAGACAAGTGGGAGAGAGGTCGAAGAGCCGAGCGCATCGTCCTTCGATCTCTCTCCGTACTTGGCTGAGCACTTCGCTCTGCTATACCTTATTATTATAAGTATCAATCTCGATTCGTTACGGCAGCATTCATGACATCTTCACGCCTCTACGGTCTTGCGGTCGGTGTACTGTCGTCCGCCACGTTCGGACTCATCCCCCTGTTCACGCTGCCGATTTCGGCTAAGGGGGCTTCGTTCGAGCTTATTCTTTTCTATCGCTTCTTCTTCGCTGCCATCGCCATCGGTCTGCTGCATCGCCTATCGGGCGGCAGTTTCAGAGTCGGCCGCGCAGATATAGGTCCGCTGGTATTGCTGGGCTTGCTCTACACCGGCTCGGCACTTTTCCTCTTCCACGGCTACAGCTATATGGCCAGCGGAGTAGCCACCACCATCCACTTCCTCTATCCGCTGTTCGTCTCGGCACTGATGCTTCTATTCTTTCGGGAGAGACTTTCGCCCGTGCCATTGACGGCCATTCTCATCGCCCTGATAGGCGTGGGCTTGCTGATGGGTCTCACGGGAGGGGGCGATCGGGTAGGGCTTACCGGCTTTGTGATAGTCGCCATCTCGGCACTTTGCTATGCCCTCTATATCGTCTTTGTCAATCGGAGCCGGATCCGAACCATGCCGGGACGGCGGCTGACGTTCTACGTCTTCGTGGCTGCGGCAGGTTTTTGCCTGATCAACGTCCTCGTCACGCAGGGCGAAGTGGCTCCTCTTCCCGATGCGGCTTCATGGGGCAATATCCTGCTCTTGGCTTTGGTGCCGACGGTAATTTCCAATCTGGCTTTGGTAGTGGCTGTACGCAACATCGGCTCCACGCTCACCTCTGCACTGGGAGCTATGGAGCCGCTTACGTCCGTATTGGTCGGTGTGTGGGTCTTCGACGAGGTGTTGGGGGCCTCCGCTATAGTTGGTATGGGCTGTATCCTTATAGCCGTTGCGCTTATCGTTTTCTCCGAACCGCTCGAACTGATGCTCCGGAGGAGGAGACGATAGCGGCCGTTCGCTACCGTTCGTCTGCCGCTATATTGCTTTCGGCCACCAAGTAGAGGGGCCTCCCGACTATATTTTTGTTGATCTTGGATATATAGGTACCGATCACCCCAAGGCATATCAGCTGCACTCCTCCCAAGAACATGGAGCTTACGATGACGGACGTCCATCCGCTCACCGTCTTATCCAGTAGGAAGTGGGAGACGAGGGCATAGACGATCACGAATAACGAGAGCAGGGAAACCCAGGCACCTAATTTGGCCACCCATTCGAGCGGCCTGCTGGAAAATCCCGTGATGCCGTCGATGGCCAAGGCAAGCATCTTCCTGAGCGGATAGTTCGTTTGGCCGTATTTTCTTTCGTCTCTGTCGAAGAGCACCCCTGTCTGGCGGAATCCCATCCAGGCGATTTGCCCCCTCAGGAACTTGTTCTGCTCGGGCATCTCTCTGAGGCACTGCACGATCTTCCGGTCGATCAGCCGGAAGTCGCCCGTATCCAGCGGCATATCGATAGATGTGATCTTGCGCATCGTCCGGTAGAACCCCTTGGCCGTCGCCTTCTTGAACCACGTTTCGCCTTCGCGATGCTTCCGCTGTGCATAGACCACTTCGTAGCCCTCGCAGTATTTCGCATACAATTCCGGTATCAATTCCGGCGGATCCTGCAAGTCGCCGTCGATGATCACGGTAGCCTTTCCCCTCACATGGTCTAATCCTGCCGACACGGCTATCTGGTGGCCGAAGTTGCGACTCAGATTGATATAGAAGAAACGGTCATCATCCTTGCACAGGCTGCGCAATAGCTCCATCGAACCATCGCGGCTGCCGTCATTGACAAAGATCAGTTCGTAGTCCTCCGTTATCGAAGCCGCCGCCGCACTCAACCGCCGCACCAGCTCGGGAAGTTCCTTCTCTTCATTATAGATCGGTACGACGATGGAAAGCTCCTTCGTATAAGTCGTATTGACATCCATAGGAATTGACGTTTAGATTGTTTTCAGCACGCTCAGGGGAAAATCAAGTGCTTAGGTGACAAGGGTCAGGACAGCCTCTCTGTCCGCTTCGGGATGGAACCAGCGGATCGTACTGTCGCGCCTGAACCAGGTCATTTGCTTGCGGGCATATACACGACTGTTGCGTTGGATCCGCCTTACGGCTTCTGCCCGGTCGATCGAGCCGTCGAAGTATTCGAACATTTCTTTGTAGCCGACCGTATTGAGCGCATTCAGATGGCGCAGGGGATAGACGGCACGAGCCTCTTCCTCCAGACCTTGCTCCATCATCGCCAATACACGGGCGTCTATCCGTCTGCATAGTTCCTCGCGCTCTCTGTGAAGTCCGATCTTGACGATTCGGAACGGACGCTCCTTGGCCTCGTGTCGGTGGAACGAGGAGAACGGCCGGCCGGTCGAGAGGCATATCTCCAAACCGTGGATCACTCGCTTATAGTTCCGTCTGTCCACCTTGGCGTAGTAATCGGGATCCAGTAGTCGGAGCTGTGCCAGTATCCCGTCCAATCCTTCCGCTGCGTATCGGGCGTAAAGCTCTTCCCTCACCTCCGGAAAGGGGTCGGGAATATCGTCTATCCCCCGACAAACCGCATCTATATACATCATCGAACCGCCCGTAAGGAGCACCCCTCTATACTTTTGGAAGAGTCCTTTCAGAGCTTCGAGCACTTCCACCTCGTACATTCCCGCGCTATAATAGTCCCTCACGCTATGCGTACCGACAAAAAGATGCGGCACCCTCGCCCGCTGTTCGGGAGTGGGTGCCGCTGTTCCTATGGGCAGTTCGCGAAATATCTGTCTGGAGTCGGCCGAGATGATCGGGCTGCCCAAACGCTCGGCTATGTCGAGGCTCAGATCCGTCTTGCCCACACCGGTGGGGCCAAGGAGGACGTATAGCGTATGATCCTGAGTCTCCAATGCGCCGGACGTATCGGGGTCAATAGTTATCGGACAGGTCGGATGTTATCTCATCGAAGCCCTCGAATCCCTCGCGGTCTATCTCGTCCTCATTGTACTCGCTGTCGCCGAAGAAGTCTTCTTCCAGATCCAATCCTTTGGCCTGCTTGGCAGGAGCAGCAGTCGGATCCATCAGATCGTCCAGAGAGCTTTGGCGCGGAGGCAATCCTTCCGATGTGAGGAGCTTAGCCTCCGAGAGCGATTTGCCCGGTACTATATCCATCACTTCGATAAAGAAGTAACGCTCCGTCATCAAGTCGAACTCGAAGACGAGACGTTGGTGTTCGTCCTCGATGAACTCTTCCAAGCGTGTATTTTCCATCACATACGAGTCCTCATCCGAGGCTGTGTCCATCTCCATCAGTGTAATCTCCTGCCCCTTGCGCCAGTCCTCATCGCAGAGGAAGAAAGACGTTAGCTCGCTGTGCGAATAGCCCACCGAGTCCAGAATTGCATTTTGGAGGTCGAGGAAGGTAGCTTCGGAGTCGATCGCTATCTCTCGGCGGAAATCTTCCACCTCATCGGAAACTATCAGAAAGTTGAATACCATATTGCAGTTTGTGCTTATCGATTATGCAATCCAAAAGTAGGAAAAAAACACAGGCGACCTCTGTCGCCCTCGTCTTTCATTGTGCGGTATAAACACGCGATTAGCCCTTTCAACACTGTTCGAAAATTGTATAAAACCTAAAAATATAGCTCAATGATATTCCATTTCTCTATATCTCTTGTGTTTTTCCCTATTCCGGCTCTGCAACAGTGCATAGACAGCACGGTTTCTACATATCTTTGCCGCATGGAAAAAGACAGGCACATCAGTGGAGGTAAGCAAGTGGCACGCAATGCCGCTTTCTTATTTATTCGTCTGTTGTTGGTAATGGCCGTTACATTCTATACCTCAAGGCTTATATACGAGGCGTTAGGTGTGGAAGATTACGGTATATATGTGCTGATAGGGGGGCTGGGCTTGTCTTTTATCTTCTTTTCTTCCTCTCTTTCCAATGCAGCCCAGAGGTTCTTGGCCTATGCCATCGGCCAAAATGATATAGAAGAAGCCAAAAGGATCGTAGGAGCATCCTTGTTGATCCATATCTCTCTTGCCGTCATCGCTATGATTGTAGGAGAAGCTGTGGGTTTATACCTGATCCATCACAGTCTCAAGATCCCTCCCGAACGTATTACGGCAGCTCTATGGGTATATCACCTTACCATTCTTTCGCTGAGTTTTTATTTGGTGGGAGCTGTGTACGAATCGATATTGATAGCTCGGGAGAATATGCGCCTTTATGCCTATCTGGGCATCCTTGAAGCATTGCTCAAACTCGTTCTTGCAGCACTTTTGTTCGTCCTGCCCGGGGATAAGTTGGAGCTTTATGCCGCGCTATTCATCGGTACGGTGCTGATCTTGAAAGGCGTATTGGTGCTATTGGTGCGACGGCTGTATCCTGAAGCGCGCGTTTGGATCTTTAAGGACAAAGCTGTCCTTGCCCGTATGGGAAGTTTCATCGGCTGGAACGGTTTTGCCACGCTTGTCTGGTCTATCAACAATCAGGGTACGGACGTTGTCCTGAACATTTTTTTCGGACCTATAGTCAATGCCGCACGAGGTATTGCCAACCAAATCAATAGTGCTGTCGGGAGTTTTACTTTCAATTTCTTCTCCGCTGTGCATCCTCAAATCGTCAAGAGCTACGCCAATGGCAATATCCCCTACTTCAAGCGGTTGGTCTTTTCCAGTTCCCGTTTCGGTTATTACTTGATGTTGATGCTCTCTTTGCCGTTGATGTTGAGGATGGATTATGTCCTGAAGCTGTGGTTGAACGATGTGCCTGCCGAGGCTTCCGATTTTGCTATTTGGATACTCATTTATGCCCTTGTCAATGTGCTCAGTTCTCCTCCCTGGTTCGGTATGCAGGCAGTAGGCCATATCCGCCGGTTTATTATTGTAGGAAGCATTATCTCCATGCTTGCTCTGCCGGCCATGTATGTAGCTTTTCTTTTCGGATTGGAAGCCTTGTGGGCTATCAAAATTCTTGCGGCTGTACGAGTATTGTATGTGCTTGGAGGTTATGAGGTTTTGTGCCGCTTTGTCTCTGCACTTGATTGGCAGGCATATATCAAGGAGGTAATAGGCCCTGTTTTGGCCGTTTCTGCAATAGCCACTCTTTCCTGCTTCGGTCTGCACCGACTCGTTCCCGATGGACTTTGGGGGCTTATGCTTTTGGTCTGTCTGTCCACTTTGGCTAATATGGTTATTATATGGGTGCTGGGCATCCGGTCGAATGAGCGCACGATGGCACTCTTGTGGCTCAAAAACAAGTTCTCTCTTATTTTTAGAAAGCGATGATACCTAAGATTATTCATTATTGCTGGTTTGGCCCCAAACCATTCCCTCCGCTTGCACAGCAATGTCTGGAGTCGTGGCAGCGCTATATGCCCGACTATGAAATCAGGTTATGGTCGGAGGATACATTCGATGTCAACAGCATCCCCTTTGTACGGGATGCATACCGTCATGGCAAATATGCTTTTGTCAGCGATTATGCTCGCCTTTGGGCTTTGTACCGATATGGCGGTGTATATCTTGATACGGACGTGGAGCTAATTCGCTCTGTTGATGATCTTTGTCAGCATGGAGGATGGATAGGACGGGAGCTGCCCGGGTGGGGTGCCCCCGACAAATATCCCGTAAACTTGGGACTCGGTTTTGCTCTTCCGAAGGAACATCCATGGCTTAAAGAGCTGTTGGATATATATGATCGTATGGATTTCCCTGACCCGAACGATAAGAGTTCTGTCGTTACAATCGTGCATGTGGTAACCGACATGCTCGAAGAGAAGGGACTAAGCATGGACAATAGCTACCAACAGATCGAGGATGTGCATATCTATCCGACAGAATATTTTTGTCCGAAGAACTATTATACGCGAGTTACTACTATTACCGATCATACTTATAGCATACATCATTACGTTGCTTCGTGGATGCCTCCTGCTCAGAAATTCAAAGACCGTCTTGTTCTCTTCCTCGGGCCGGTCGGTAAATTACTTGTGAAGGTGAAAAAACTAATTTTTTCGTAGGAATAGGGCGTAAAAAGCGAATCCTATGGGGCGACTATTTCATTTCCGAAGTAGTCGCCCTTTTTTTTCCTTTGCGGACCGGTTTTTGGGGAAGTAGTTGTATTTGGTGCCACTCCGGCGAGCTGAAAGTAAGCTGGGTTTTGACATGTGAATATTCGTCAATATGGTTGTAACTTTATAGCCATGAAATAAAAACGGCAGGCACTCGGCACATTATGAAACCCGATAGACCTGCTTATCGATCCACACCACTTATTAGAATATGACAGAACAAAGCGAGAGACCGTACAACGGTACCTACTACACACTGGAGGACAAACATTTCTGGGCAGCCTTCCTCAATCTGGCACGTCACAATGCCTACATCACCCTCACCCATATCGACAGACAGCTCGCCTACAGCAAGGCCGATATAACCAACGATCAGGATGTACTCTCCTTCAAAGCCCTATGGAAAAACTTCGACAATGATCTGGAGAGGAAGTCACGGCTGAGAAGTTTGATCCTGAAGCATTTCTCCTTTTTGGAAGGAGCGGCATACGGAAAGAAACTCTTCGAAAGCAAATCTTCTGGAAACAAATCCTCCAAGAATAAAGAACTGACAAAAAAAGAAAAGGAGGAGCTGCAAGCCAATGCACTCTCCTTGGACAATCTGAAGAGCATCCTGTTCGACTTTCTACAAAAGCTCAAGGATTTCAGGAATTACTATTCCCACTATCGACATTCCGAATCTTCGGAATTGCCCCTGTTCGATGGAAACATGCTTCAGAGACTGTACAACGTCTTCGATGTGAGTGTCCAACGGGTGAAAAGAGATCACGAGCACAACGACAAGGTCGATCCCCACCGCCATTTCAACCACCTTGTCAGGAAAGGCAAGAAGGACAGATACGGCCATAATGACAATCCCTCCTTCAAGCACCATTTTGTCGATAGTGAGGGGATGGTCACGGAAGCCGGACTGCTGTTTTTCGTCTCCCTCTTTCTTGAGAAAAGGGATGCCATCTGGATGCAAAAGAAGATCCGAGGCTTCAAGGGTGGCACCGAAACCTACCAGCAGATGACCAACGAAGTCTTCTGCCGGAGCCGGATCTCCCTGCCGAAGCTCAAACTGGAGAGCCTGCGCACGGACGACTGGATGCTGCTCGATATGCTGAACGAACTGGTTCGCTGTCCCAAGCCGTTGTACGATCGTCTTCGCGAAGACGATAGAGCGTGTTTCAGAGTGCCCGTCGATATTCTGCCCGATGAGGACGATACGGACGGTGGGGGAGAAGACCCCTTCAAAAACACGCTGGTCAGGCATCAGGATCGCTTCCCCTACTTCGCCTTGCGATACTTCGATCTGAAGAAAGTCTTCACTTCCCTCCGCTTCCATATAGATTTGGGCACCTACCACTTCGCCATATACAAGAAGATGATCGGCGAGCAGCCGGAAGACCGCCATCTGACGCGCAACCTGTACGGCTTCGGCCGAATACAGGATTTCGCCGAGGAGCATAGACCCGAAGAGTGGAAGCGTTTGGTGCGGGATTTGGACTACTTCGAGACCGGCGACAAGCCCTATATCTCCCAAACCACTCCGCACTATCATATCGAGAAAGGCAAGATCGGGCTGAGGTTCGTGCCGGAAGGGCAGCATCTTTGGCCGTCGCCGGAGGTAGGAACGACCCGAACGGGGCGAAGCAAATACGCCCAAGACAAACGGCTCACGGCAGAAGCATTCCTGAGCGTGCATGAGCTGATGCCCATGATGTTCTACTACTTCCTGCTGAGGGAGAAGTATTCCGAGGAGGTAAGTGCCGAGAAGGTGCAAGGAAGAATCAAGAGGGTGATAGAGGATGTGTACGCTATATACGATGCTTTCGCCCGAGACGAAATCAATACGCTCAAGGAGTTGGATGCCTGTTTGGCGGACAAGGGTATTCGGCGAGGACATCTCCCCAAGCAAATGATCGGCATATTGTCCCAAGAGCGTAAGGATATGGAGGAGAAAGTCCGCAAGAAACTTCAGGAAATGATAGCGGATACGGATCACCGTCTGGATATGCTGGATCGGCAGACCGACCGAAAGATCAGGATCGGCCGAAAGAATGCTGGCCTGCCCAAGTCGGGCGTCATAGCCGACTGGCTGGTACGGGATATGATGCGCTTTCAGCCCGTGGCGAAAGACACGAGCGGCAAGCCCCTGAACAATAGCAAGGCCAACAGCACCGAATACCGGATGCTACAGCGCGCCCTCGCCCTTTTCGGTGGAGAGAAGGAACGTCTGACCCCGTATTTCCGCCAGATGAATCTGACGGGAGGGAACAATCCCCATCCTTTCCTGCACGAGACCCGGTGGGAGAGCCATACCAATATCCTGTCCTTCTATCGCAGCTATCTGAGAGCAAGAAAGGCTTTCCTCGAACGCATAGGGCGAAGCGATCGGGTGGAGAATTGCCCCTTCCTCCTGCTCAAGGAACCCAAAACTGATCGGCAGACATTGGTGGCAGGCTGGAAGGGCGAATTTCATCTGCCACGCGGGATTTTTACCGAAGCGGTCAGAGACTGCCTGATAGAGATGGGGTACGATGAAGTCGGGTCATACAGGGAAGTCGGATTCATGGCCAAAGCCGTTCCGCTGTATTTCGAGCGGGCTTGTGAAGACCGGGTACAGCCTTTCTATGACAGCCCCTTCAATGTAGGCAACAGCCTCAAGCCCAAGAAAGGACGCTTCCTGAGCAAAGAAGACCGAGCCGAAGAGTGGGAGAGAGGTAAGGAGCGGTTCCGAGACCTTGAGGCTTGGTCGCACAGTGCTGCTCGTCGGATAAAAGATGCTTTTGCCGGAATCGAGTATGCAAGTCCGGGAAATAAGAAGAAAATCGAACAGCTGTTGCGGGATCTCTCCCTTTGGGAAGCCTTTGAGAGCAAGCTGAAAGTCAGGGCAGACAAGATCAATCTCGCCAAACTGAAAAAGGAAATACTCGAAGCCCAAGAACACCCCTATCACGACTTCAAGTCGTGGCAGAAGTTCGAGCGCGAACTGCGACTTGTCAAGAATCAGGATATTATCACTTGGATGATGTGCCGGGATCTCATGGAAGAGAACAAGGTGGAGGGATTGGATACCGGTACTCTCTACCTGAAAGATATTCGGCCCAACGTCCAAGAGCAGGGGAGCCTCAATGTGCTGAACCGCGTGAAGCCGATGCGCTTGCCTGTGGTCGTGTACAGAGCCGACAGCCGGGGCCATGTGCACAAGGAGGAGGCTCCTCTGGCGACGGTCTATATCGAAGAGAGGGACACCAAGCTGCTGAAGCAGGGCAATTTCAAATCCTTTGTCAAGGATCGCCGGCTCAACGGCCTTTTCTCTTTCGTCGATACCGGCGGACTCGCGATGGAGCAGTACCCGATCAGCAAGCTCAGGGTGGAGTACGAGCTGGCCAAGTATCAGACGGCAAGGGTCTGTGTCTTCGAGCTGACGCTCAGGCTGGAAGAGAGTCTGCTGAGCCGGTATCCTCACTTGCCGGATGAGAGCTTCAGAGAGATGCTCGAAAGCTGGTCGGATCCTCTCTTGGCCAAGTGGCCGGAGCTGCACGGGAAAGTCCGGCTTCTGATCGCTGTGCGCAATGCCTTCTCGCACAATCAGTATCCCATGTACGATGAGGCCGTCTTTTCGTCCATTCGGAAGTACGACCCCTCTTCCCCCGATGCCATAGAGGAAAGGATGGGGCTGAACATCGCGCACCGGTTGAGCGAGGAAGTGAAGCAGGCAAAAGAAACGGTAGAACGAATCATACAAGCATAAGAAAATGATGACGATGACTATTTGTTGGACACCGATATGCGTACAGCTGATCGAGCTATCGGGTATCTTCATTGCCGCATATCTGGCATATCGCTATGCCGTGCGCAAGCTCTCCAAAGAGAGCATAGAGAATATCGAACGCTGCAAATACCAAGCCGTGCTGGAGGCGCACCGGAGTTTCTACAAGCTGCTGCGCTTCACCACCGATACGGAGAATGCCGATAGCATATTGGTATGGCAGAAAGCCAAAGGGAGCGGAGCGAAAACCTATTATTTCAGGCCGGCCTGCATCCGTGGATTCTTGTCCGAACTGACGGACGAATTTTATAAGAATGGCAACGGTGTTTTCTTGTCTAAAGAGATTATTTCCCGTATCTTTGAGTATAGAAGTATCGTTTACGGCCTTTTGCTTTCGGAGAGGGATAGCTCGGATGAGAGGATTGTGATGAACAAGCCCGAAACGGCCGAACGGATGATCCGTATTCATCAGGAGCTTACCCAAACCGTTAGAGAAGCCATCGCACTGAAGGGGCGAACTTTGAACTTTTGAGTGCGAACCGGCAGGAACGTAGGAATGATTTTTTGAGAGAAAATAGCATAAACCCGACCGTAGAGAGTCATTTTTTCAATCCTAATATCCCACTAAAATGATGATGACAGACTGTTTTTCACCGGCTTGCAGTGGCTCCAAAGCCTTACCGTCACTCACTTTCTGTGGAATGATGACTTCTCAATCGGTCTCAAATTCGATGGGGGTAGGTTGGATCTACCCTCTATTTGAAGGGTACACACAACTATTATAAAATTATTTCGGAAAACTTTTCAGTTGGATCTACCCTCTATTTGAAGGGTACACACAACAGCATAAGCCTTGGAAAGAACTCGTACACGGTTGGATCTACCCTCTATTTGAAGGGTACACACAACGGCCGGTGCCATCATGGCTGTACTCATCGGGTTGGATCTACCCTCTATTTGAAGGGTACACACAACCAGAGCGCACTGTTCCTCTGTAGAACCCCTGTTGGATCTACCCTCTATTTGAAGGGTACACACAACAGCACAAATGGGAGAACGGCTTCCTGAAGAGTTGGATCTACCCTCTATTTGAAGGGTACACACAACCTGAACGGCGATACTTCAGATAATATACCTGTTGGATCTACCCTCTATTTGAAGGGTACACACAACAGCCTTGGAGATTATATCTCCGTAGAAGGTTGGATCTACCCTCTATTTGAAGGGTACACACAACTTCTCTTCTTATAGTTATATCATTGTTATTGTTGGATCTACCCTCTATTTGAAGGGTACACACAACTTTCCCTCTAAATTCGATTTCTCTCATAGTGTTGGATCTACCCTCTATTTGAAGGGTACACACAACTGTTGTACGTTATCTTGTAAAGTTATACTTGTTGGATCTACCCTCTATTTGAAGGGTACACACAACATATAGGTGTTTTTGCTGGGATTTTTAGGTGTTGGATCTACCCTCTATTTGAAGGGTACACACAACTTTATTAGAAAGGTTTTGTTTAGCTTCGTGGTTGGATCTACCCTCTATTTGAAGGGTACACACAACTGGCAATCGGTTGCCCTTTAATTATCTCGTGTTGGATCTACCCTCTATTTGAAGGGTACACACAACGGCATGTTGGAAGACGTTAGTCTTATCGTGGTTGGATCTACCCTCTATTCGAAGGGTACACACAACATGATTCTTGATTGGTGGCTTGGGCGTTGGAGTGTAGAGGGAGAGAGTAGCGCATGGGGATTCTTCCGTGTTGGGGCTTTTTCGCTACATTTGCAGGCGGACGAGGTGCTCCCCTCTTCGGTGAATTTGTGTCGGGGAGTGCTTTCCCTTTTTATGGAATGACTTTGTAAACGACTAAATGAATGATAGATATGTGCTCCGATCCCTCTCTTTCCTGCATTCTTATTCGGCCGGTTTCGTTCGGCCTGTGTGGTTATATGCCGGCATTGCGTATGGCTGATGCAAACCTGCTGTATGAGCGGTAGAGCCTGAGAGCCGTTTCGTACCCCTTCGAAATAGATGAGGCACCCGCCAAGTTCCTGCACGAACTTGGTGGGTGCCTCTTTATTTATACCTCCGCTAAAGGCTTTTTGAAATGTCCGATTTATATCAAACCGGCTTGTAATCTATATATTTATTGCAATCGATTTATATATAAATCAAAAACGATTTATATACAAAATGAAAACTATATATATACAAATCGAAAATGCTTTGTATATAAATCGTAATTCGACCCTTGGAAAAGCGAATCCCGATCGGAAAGACCCAGCTTTCCGATCTCCTCTGCTTCAGGATCCACTCTCTCACAGGTGCTTATTTGGAATGATTCCAAACTCATCTTCGTTGTTGAAAACTTTTTTCGCGCCTGTTTTCACCTCCAAAAACGACCACGCAAAAGACAGCGGCAGCCGATCGGGTAACAATGAAATACTTTATACTTCCTGATAAATCGAGAAGAGACGGACATCGGCTCAAGGGAAACGGAAAGCCTCATCCCGAACCCGATGCTGCGAGTAATGCGGATGACGGATAAGTGCTTTTTTACAGGGTTGCTTTCTGTGCGGTAGTTGAGCCGATACTACGCAAAATAAGATAGTGAAAAACGTTGCTAATGGGTATTTATGTTTATCTTTACAAAGAGAGGTCGATGATCGACCGAGGTATTTATTATAATTTTAATGAGGAAAAATATGAATCAAAGAAGAATTTGGGTCTTTTTTCTATCGGTAATTGTTTTTGGGACTAATCTCGCTTTTTCTCAAAACATGGAAATACGAAAAGACTTTCCCATCGAGGTGATAGAGGGCTATATAATGCCATTTTTGGAAGATATACCCGATGATGTTTTGCCTGATTATGGAATTAAAAACAGGGATGAAATAAGAAAATCGACTATCGGTAGACCCATCGCGGTTTACACCCTTGAGCAAGGTGCTTTGTCGTTTACAGACACATGGCGAATCCCATTGATCGTCGATGACGAGTATAGAGCCCTTTTCACGGTGTTTAAGAGCTGTAATAATGAATATAAAATCGTTGAATTTGGAGCCGTGCTATTGGCAGAGGAGTTTTTTAAGTTTGAAAAAGAACATGATTTTTCAGCGATGCTTCGGGTATATGAGCTGCGAAAAGATTTTTTTATTTCCTCGAAAAGGGCCGGTGAATATCTATTTTATCCTGTTCCAAGCAGCAAAGAAAAGGGATACAGAATGGATGAAATAATCGAAATGATAAAGCGAGAAGGTTTATGAGACGTGTGTTTTTATGGCTGTTGATTTTAATAGCTACCGGCCATTTGAGATCACAGGTTCTGCCTGTAACTGAAATAACTCAACTACAATCTGAATGGTGCTGGGCCGGGGTTTCGGCTTGTATTCTGGACTATTATTCTATTTCTGTATCGCAGTGCGAAATCGCAGAGTACACAAGAACTGTGGAGACATTCCCTGATGTCGATTTGGGAAATATAGACTGTTGTATGTCGGCTCCTTCTTGTAATCATTGGAATTATAATTGGGGAGGTAAAGGAAGTGTTCAGGATATATTGGTTCATTTTGGTAGCATTTTGAATTTCGGAGTGAGTGCGCCACTCACCCAAGAGCAAGTGGCATCCGACATCCAAAAAAACAGGTTATTCGTTATCCGTTGGGGTTGGTCCACCGGAGGTGGGCATTTTGTCGTTGGGCATGGTCTTGTCGGGGATAAAATGTATTATATGGATCCATGGTATGGTGAAGGACTCAAAATAGCTGATTACAGTTGGGTCGTTTCAGGCGGTAAACATAAATGGACACATACCAATAGACTGTCTGTTACCCCGTCAGATCTTCTGCCTGTAAATGCCGGAGATGTTTCGGACAACATTAAAGTATACCCCAATCCGGTCTTGAATAATTTGGTTATTGAAGTAGAGGGGAATGATAGTGAAATTGATTTTTATATCTTGGACACGAAAGGCCGGATTGTCTTCAAAGGGTCTTTAATTGAAAAACAAGTTGTTCGGACAGGTGATTTTGCTCCGGGGGTATATGTCGTCAAGTTCGGAAATGGTAAAACCTTTGAGTTTAGAAAAATAATAAAAGAATAGTTGTCGCACAGCTCGTGACAGAAAATAGACAGAGTAGATATATAAAAGCGAACCCCGAAAGTCCGTCAAAGACTTTCGGGGTTCATGCTGTTTGTTGTCAGGCTTTTATGCAGCCTTTGGCGCGTTTAGATCAGGCTGTCCAGACCGTGCTTGAGGTCGGCGATGATGTCTTCCACATTCTCCAGACCCACGGACAGGCGTACCAATCCTTCGGATATGTCGCTGGCAGCACGCTCTTCGGGTGTGTAGGGTGAGTGGGTCATGCTGGCCGGATGCTGGATGAGGGTTTCCGTATCGCCCAGGCTCACGGCGAGGGAGCAGAGGTGCAGGCTGTTCATCAGCTTCTTGCCGGCTTCGCAACCGCCCTTCACTTCGAAGGCGATCATGGCTCCGGGCAGTGCCATCTGCTTCTTGGCCAATTCGTATTGGGGGAAGCTCGGAAGTCCGGGGAAATAGACTGCTTCTACGGCCGGATGCTTTTCGAGGAATTCGGCTACGGTCTGAGCATTGCGGCAGTGCTGCTCCATACGTATCTGCAATGTCTTCATACCGCGGCTGATCAGATAAGCATCGAACGGACTCATATTGGCACCCGTGAGGTCTTTGATGCCGACGAGCTTCACCTCCTTGATGTAGTCCTCTTTACCCACGACGAATCCGGCGATGACGTCGCCATGTCCGTTCAGGTACTTGGTTGCGCTGTGTACGACGATGTCGGCACCCAGCTCCAGCGGACGGCAGATGTAGGGCGTGCAGTAGGTATTGTCCACCATGACACGTACGCCTTCGTGCTTGTGAGCGATGTCGCAGACTGCCTTGATGTCGGTCATGTACATATTGGGGTTGGCCGGAGTCTCCAGATAGACGAGCTTCGTATTCGGGCGAATGGCGGCCTCCACCTCTTGCGGATTGCGGGTATCCACGAGGGTGACTTCCACACCGTAGCGGCTCAGTCCGTGGGTGAGGTAGGCGAAGGTGCAGCCGTAGAGCGTCTTGCCGGCTACGATATGGTCGCCGGCCTTCACGCATACCCAGATGGCAGAGCTGATGGCTCCGATACCGGATGCAGCCGATGCGGCGGCTTCTCCGCCTTCGAGCATGGCCAGTTTCTCTTCCACTTGGGTGCAGTTGGGGTTGCCCAGACGGGTATAGATATATCCGCCTTCCTCTCCGGCAAAGCGGCGGCCTCCCTGTTCGGCACTGTCGAAAACGAAAGTCGATGTCTGGTAGATGGGGGTGGCTAAGCAGCCGAAGGCGTTCTCGATAGCGCCTCCATGGATGGCACGTGTGGCAAAGCCACTACGCATAAGGTCTTCTTTTTTCATTGTTTGTTAGTTAATCGAAAAATCGACGATCGCACAGCCTTTCGGCCGAGTATCGTCTATGTTTCTATTCTGTGGTTACGGCAACGAAGGTAGTGAAAAGTTGTTGGTGGTGTGGCTGTTCGTTCGTTTTTGATCCGATTTTACGCGCCACCGATCGTCCGCTTACCGATGGCCGGCTGCTCGTTCTTGGGCTGCCTGCCGATAGTCGGCACGCTTCTTACGGCCTTTTTTGCTGTCGGCAAAGTTGTCGAAAGCGAAGATCTCTTTCCAGTCCTCGGCATTGTCCTTGACCGTGGTTAGGCCTCCCACCTTCTTCAGGTGGAGGTCATCGTACGGGCGATTGTCGAAGGTGGTGGAGCGGTAGCGGATCTCTCCCTGCGTGACGTGGATGGTCTGATAGAGGTAGAGACCGGAGCCGATCCTGTCGTGCCGGTCGGAGAATCCGTTGCGGTAGTGCTTGGGCGATGCGCTACTGATGATATATACGGGTGTAGTCTTCGTGCCGGACTCCGTCTTCGTGGTGATGCGGGAGTAGGCATGGTCGTGTCCTTGCAGGACGAGGTCGGCACCGCCTTCCTCCAGAATGGAGCGGAAGCCGTAGTGGATGATCGGATTCATGCGTCCCTGCCGCACCGAGTATACTCCGTGGTGGAACATGACTATCTTCCACGGCTGTACGGTGGTTTCGAGTGCATTTTTCAACCACGTGCGGTGGTTGAATACGGATGCCGGCCATTGGATGTCGTTGGAGTCCATGACGATGAGCCGCATATAGGGGAAGTCTATGTAGTACGAACGTTGCTCGAAGCCTTTGGGGCCATTGGCCGGATAGTTGTACTGAGGTACCCAACGGGGATCGAGCTGTCTTTTCAGTCCTTTGATATACTCGTGGTTGCCGGTGGCGGCGATGACGGGTGTCGATGCCGTCCAGTCGCCTATGGCACGATGCCATACTTCCCAATAGAAATCCGTGGGGCCCTCGATCTGATCCCCACCCAAAGTCAGAAAATCAGGGTCGGGATGCAGGGAACGCAGCCGTTGGAGCAGTGCCTGACTGCCTCCGTTGCCCGGATCCTGAACGTCTCCGATGTAGATGAAGTCGGTGGCAGCCGAACTATCGGGAATGGAGAATCGGTACCAGGGCGATGTTTGCTCTCCCGTCTTGACCCTGTAGGTATAAGTGCGGCCGGGCTTGAGCCCGTTTATCTTAGCGTGGTAATAGTAGTTGCGTCCTGCACGGGTGACGACTTCTTTCCCCTCGGCCGGCAGCGAGATCAGCAGGGTATCTGCATCCGTTCCGTCCAAAGAGCGATAGTCCAGCCAAGAGTCTTGCGGCAGGGTGTCGCACCGCCAGCTGACCGTCCTTTGGGTGAGGAAATCCTCACCCGGCGTCAGGGTGAGCCTGTCTATCGTATGCGGTACGGTGTAGGCGACTTCGGCCGGAGAAACGAACCAAGTTCTGTACCGCTTGGCTACCCAGATGCCGAGGGCGACAAGCAGGAGCAGACTGATCATCAGCCCCCATCGCCTTCCGTTTCTTCTCCTCTTTCTCGAATATCTGCGTCCGGAATTTCGTTTGCTGAACTTCCGCCTGCTGACTTGGTAGTAGGGATTGGAGCGTTTCTTTCGCATGGCTATTCGTTTGTTTGAGGACTGACAGGTGTGGAGGAAGGTGCATTTTCCACCTTCGCTCCCGTACCGAGGTCGCGGAAGGAAACCGGCTGTTCCAAGGAACGGAGCCGTGCTTCGGCACGATCGTATGCGATGGACTTGTTCTTGAGTGCTATCTCCAGATTGGTATTCTGTCGAGCCAGACGCACCCACTCACGCACTCCACGGACGGACAGCCCTACGGCTATGGCAGCTATGGCGGCTATGAAGCCCTCTCCGTAAAGGGGCATCTGCCCCTCGGCTGTGCCCGGTATGGTCCATTGCCAAGCGTGGTGGAAGATGACGGGAAGCAACATGCCTATTCCTCCCAAGGCCAGCGACAGCACGATATAGGGACGGAAGAGGAGTCTCTTGATCATGGCCGGAGCTATCAGGAAGTAATTGATATAATACAGGGCTATGATATAAGCATCCACGATCCATACGGCATAGTAGGCGGAGGGCGTATTCCAAAAGGAGGGGGTACCCGGGTTGGTGCTCTCCAATGCCAGACTTTGCAAGACAATGAGCAAAACCCAAACGAGGGTATAGATAAGAATTGTAAGCGATTTGTTCATATTCTAATTGAGGCTTAACCGGTAAAAGAAAGCTATCTTTGTATGTCACAAAGATATAATTATTATTGTACGGCTATCCGTAATAAATAACGACAGAACCGAATGGAAATAAAAAAGGCGGCATTTGTAATCAGTAATACCGATGTGCGCAAATGTCCTGATACGAAGCTCCCCGAATATGCTTTCATCGGCCGTTCGAATGTGGGCAAATCCTCTCTGATCAATATGCTTACCGGCCAAAAGGGACTGGCCATGACCTCCCAAAAGCCGGGTAAGACGCAGCTGATCAACCATTTCATCATCGACGATTCGTGGTATTTGGTCGATTTGCCCGGCTACGGATATGCCCGTTTGGGCGCGTCCAACAGGGAGTCCTTGCGCAGGATCATCGAGACGTACATCCTCTGTCGCGAGCAGCTTTCGAGTCTCTTTGTCCTGATCGATTGCAGGCACGAACCGCAGAAGATCGACTTGGAGTTTCTCCAATGGCTGGGTGAGAACGGGATTCCGTTCAGCATCGTATTCACCAAGGCGGACAAGCTCTCGTTCAGCCGATTGAAAGAGAATACGGAGGCCTACAAGCAAAAACTGCTGGAAACGTGGGAGGAGCTTCCTCCGGTATTTATTACCTCTTCCGAAAAGAAAACAGGCAAAGAAGAATTGCTGGATTATATCGACTCGATCAATCAAGAATTAGCTACGAAATAAAAAACCGAAATGAAACAAAAGATTCTCGTTACCGGCGGGACAGGATATATAGGATCCCATACGACTGTGGAGCTACAGCAGGCAGGCTATCGGGTCGTGAGTGTGGACAACTTCTCCAACTCCCATGCTGCTGTGCTCGACGGTATAGCCCGGATCACAGGGGTTCGCCCCGATTTTTATGAGGCCGATTGTAACGATATGGAGGCGATGGTGCGCATCTTTACGGCGCATCCCGATATAGCAGGCGTCATTCATTTTGCTGCAAGCAAGGCCGTAGGCGAATCGGTGCAGAAGCCGCTTTTGTACTACAGGAACAATATCCTCTCTCTACTGAACATCCTCGAACTGATGGGGCGATTCGGCACTCGTGGGATCGTATTCTCCTCATCCTGTACGGTGTACGGACAGCCGGAGGTATTGCCCGTAACGGAAGAGGCTCCGATACAGGAAGCTCTCTCTCCCTATGGCAATACGAAGCAAATCAACGAGGAGATTATCCGCGATGCCATCCATGCCGGAGCAGGATACAAGGCCATACTCCTGCGCTACTTCAATCCGATCGGGGCACATCCCACAGCGCATATCGGAGAGCTTCCTAACGGGGTGCCTCAGAATCTGATCCCCTATTTGACTCAAACGGCGGCAGGCATCAGAACCGAATTGAGCGTCTTCGGCGATGACTACGACACGCCCGATGGCTCCTGTATCCGGGACTATATCTATGTGGCGGATTTGGCCAAAGCGCATGTGGCTGCCATCGAACGGATGCTGAACGAAGAGAAAGCGAGCGATTCGCTCGAAGTCTTTAATGTAGGTACGGGTAGGGGAGTGAGTGTGCTGGAACTTATCCGCACCTTCGAACGGGTGACAGGCGTTGCCGTTCCTCATCGGATAGTAGGAAGGCGCGAAGGCGACATCGAACAGGTATGGGCCGAGCCGAAGAAAGCCAATGAGGTGTTGGGTTGGAAGGCTTTGGAGTCGTTGGAGGACACACTGCTGAGTGCATGGCGTTGGCAGCAACGCTTGTCGGAGAAGTAATCCCCGGCGCATTAACGTACGCGATACCCTATCTTCTGGCAGATGGATATGCTATCGACCAAGATCACTTACCTGACCGGCGTAGGGCCGAAGCGGGCGGAAGTGCTGAAAGAGGAAATAGAAGTACGTACCTATCTGGATCTTCTTCATTATTTCCCCTTTCGCTATGTCGATAGGAGTCGGTTTTATGCCATACGGGAGATACGCTCCGATATGCCCTATATCCAGCTGCGCGGTGTCCTTCGCAACTTCTCCGAGGTGGGCGAAGGACGGCGCAAGCGGCTGACGGCTACCTTCTTTGACGGTACGGGAAGCATAGAGCTGGTTTGGTTCAAGGGGATCAAGTACATACGCGACAAGCTACAGGAAGGTCGGCGATATATTGTTTTCGGCAAGCCTGCTTTCTTCGCTTCCGGCTATAACATAGCACATCCCGAAATAGATGCGGAGGAGAAGGCAGAGCAGGTAGCCGGCGGACTGACTCCGATTTATCACACCACAGAGCGCATGAAGAGTATGGGGCTGGGCAGCAAACAACTCCAGCAACTCCTGTACATACTCCTCAATCAGGTGTCGGCTACACTGACAGAGACACTGCCGCCTTACATCCTTTCTTCTTATGGATTCGTCTCCTATCAGGAGGCCATCAGACAGATTCATTTCCCTCAGGGGGTGGCACAGCTGGAAGCTGCCCGTACAAGACTCAAGTTCGAAGAGCTGTTCTATGTACAACTGCATCTGATCGGCAGCAAGCTGGAACGCAAGGCTCGCTTTCAGGGAATTGTTTTTGCCCAAGTAGGAGCCTTGTTCAATACATTCTACAAGGAGCATCTGCCTTTCGAACTGACCGGCGCACAGAAAAGGGTGGTACGGGAGATCCGGCAGGATACCCTCAGCGGACATCAAATGAACCGGCTGGTGCAGGGCGATGTGGGTAGCGGTAAAACTTTGGTAGCCTTGCTGTCCATGCTGTTGGCTCTGGACAATGGCTGTCAGGCTTGCCTGATGGCTCCGACCGAAATTCTCGCCAGACAGCATCATCATACCCTGTCCGAGCTGCTGCGACCGCTTGGCGTAGAGGTTGGCTTGCTCATCGGAAGCTGTACTGCACGTCAGCGAGAACGCTTACTCCCGTCTCTGGCCGATGGCTCGCTCTCCATCGTCGTCGGCACGCATGCCCTATTGGAGCAGGGAGTGCTCTTTCACCGTTTGGGAATGGCCGTCATAGACGAGCAGCACCGATTTGGTGTACAGCAGCGAGCACGTCTGTGGGAAAAGAACCTCGACACTCTGCCCCATATTCTGATTATGAGTGCCACCCCCATACCGCGTACCTTGGCCATGACGTTGTACGGCGATCTGGATATTTCCATCATCGACGAATTGCCTCCCGGCCGTAAGCCCATACAGACGCTCCACCACTTCGACAACGATATGGCACCGGTCTTTCGTTTCCTGCGATCTCAGCTTGCTGCCGGCCGGCAGGTGTATGTGGTGTATCCGATGATCGAGGGATCGGAGACGACCGATTTGAAAAATCTTGAGGATGGCTTCGAGCTGTTCTCTTCCATTTTCCCCGATGAGGGTGTGACGATGGTACACGGCAAGATGAAAGCCAAGGAAAAGGAGGCACGTATGGTAGACTTCGTCAGCGGTCGCTCCCGTATCCTGTTGGCTACGACGGTTATCGAAGTCGGCGTGAATGTCCCCAATGCTACGGTGATGGTGGTGGAGAATGCCGATCGCTTCGGCCTGTCGCAGCTACACCAGCTCAGAGGACGTGTAGGCCGCGGTGGAGAGCAGAGCTATTGCATCCTGATCACAGGGACAAAAATCGGTGAGGACTCGCGCCGGCGTATTCAGGTGATGGTGGAGACGAACGATGGATTCGAAATAGCAGAGGAAGATATGCGCCTTCGTGGTTTCGGCGACTTGGAGGGTACGCGCCAGAGCGGTCGTCAGATCAGCCTTCGGATAGCCAATCCTGCACGAGATACGGAGCTGATAGCCCTCTCCCGAAGTATAGCGGAGCGACTACTGGAGCGCGACCCCGAACTTCGCCACCCTGACAATCAAATGCTCGCTCTTCGTCTGAATAAACTCTTCCCCAAGGAGGAAGACTGGAGCGTCATAAGTTAATGGAGAGAAAAGAATCGATGGACTACAATAATATAGCGGAAGCATTGCAGACATTCCGAACAGAGAAGGCATACCGGCATGCCCCTTTCCGTTCGTGCTTTTTCGATATGGACGGAGTGCTGTTCGATTCCATGCCCGCGCATGCACGCAGTTGGGTGGAGGCTGCCGGAGAATACGGTATCGCTGCGGAGCCACTGGATTTCTATCGCTGGGAAGGGCAGAAGGGTAGCGATACCATCAAGATCCTGTTCGAGCGGGGATACGGACGGCAGCCGACAGAAAAAGAAATAGCCGATATGTACGGACGCAAGAGCCAACTCTTCGCTTTGTATAATTCGGGAAACGTGATCGACGGTGCTCCGGCTCTGGTGTCGGATGTCTGTAGACAGGGCTTGCGTATCATGCTGGTGACGGGTTCGTCCCAGACCGATATATTGCAGCGTTTGCAAAGAGGTTATGGTGACAGCTTCGGGCCTGCGAATATGGTGACAGGTGCCGATGTACACCGTGGAAAACCTCATCCGGAGCCTTATCTCAAAGCGTTGGAATGTGTGGGGATGTCGCCTTCCGAGGCTTTTGTGGTAGAGAATGCTCCGCTGGGAGTTCGTGCAGCTGTCGATGCCGGTATCTTTACCATTGCGGTAAATACAGGTTGCTTGCCCGATGCCGATTTGTGGGATGCCGGTGCATCACTTGTCCTTCCCTCTATGGCTGTGCTTCGCTCGCTATTGGGAGCATTGCTTGCTGAATCTTGGACCTCTATGGCCTGATTTTTTTCTTTGATTTTACACTCCACATTGGTCTCTTTTTGCCCCATGAGCGGTCGCCATCGACAGGAGTGGGAACGGCTTGTGCTGAGGCTTGGTGAATCGATCAGAAGAATCCGGAAAGGATTACAATGTTCGTTCCAATGCCTTGCGCGGACGCAACTGCTATGATTTCATAACTTTGATTCCCAAAATGGTATAAAATTGTTTTCGATGGCTAATAATACTCTTTTGGCGAGGACTCGGCGTTCTGTCTGCCTTGTCGTTTTTTGTTGTCTTGTGGCGATGTTGCGCCTTACTGCACAGGAGGTCGCAGTGTGGGGAGACAAGCATGGTGTGGCACCCGATCAGGCACATCGAACTTTGGTGAAAATAGCACTGAGCGAACCTCTGCCGCCGAATGCCAAACAGATCCGAATCAGGTACTCCTTTCCACAAGATACAAAAGACAAAGTCACTGCCCTGTATCTCCTTGTGAGTGATTCTTTGGCAGTACGCGATCTGCCGGACTATAAAGGGCGAGTCTCCTACGATAGCTTCCCGATCTCAAAGGAAGACTGCGTCATCACTCTTTCTGCCGATTCTGTTGCCGGCCGCCGTTTCTTTTATCTGGCTGCCGATATAGGGCCTGTCGCTTCTTTTTCCCCATCCGATACGCTGACTGCCCGTGTGGAAGAGGTGGCTGTCGATGGTCGCCCTTTGCCGTTCAAAGAGGTTTCGCCTGCTTCCCGTAGGCTGTATAGAGGGTATGAAGCTCTATTTGTGCCCGGTGATGGCGGTTCGCGCAACTACCGTATTCCGGCCATTTTGAAAACAGCTAAAGGGACGCTCATCGCCATGGCTGACAGACGGAAGTATAATCAGACGGATCTGCCGGAGGATATAGACATAGTCATGCGGCGCAGTACGAACGGAGGGAGATCGTGGAGCGATCCACGAATCATCGTACAGGGAGAGGGGCGCAATCATGGCTTTGGCGATGTAGCTCTCGTACAGACCAAGGCCGGAAAGCTCCTGATGATCTTCGTCGGCGGAGTAGGACTCTGGCAGTCCACCCCCGATCGTCCCCAACGAACTTATGTGTCGGAGAGTCGGGACGAAGGCCTCACCTGGTCTCCTCCTCGGGATATTACCCGTTTCATCTTCGGCAAGGATTGTGCCGATCCGGGACGCAGTCGCTGGTTGGCTTCCTTCTGTGCATCGGGAAAAGGGCTTTTGCTGCCATCCGGTCGTATTATGTTTGTAGCCGCCATCCGCGAATCAGGGCAGGAGTACGTCCTGAACAACTATGTCCTCTATAGCGATGACGAGGGCAGCACTTGGCACCTGTCCGACTGTGCGTACCGCCGAGGTGATGAGGCAAAGCTTTCACTCATGCCCGATGGCAGAGTGCTGATGAGTGTGCGCAATCAGGGTCGGCAGGAGGAACGGCAGCGTTTTTTCGCTCTCTCCTCTGACGATGGCCTCACTTGGGAGAGGGCCAAGCAATTCGAGAGTATCCATGACCCCGGCTGTAATGGTGCCATGCTTCAGGTGGAGCGGAGCGGAAGGAATCAAATGCTGCACTCCCTGCCTCTCGGCCCGGATGGACGTCGCGATGGAGCGGTCTATCTCTTCGATCATACCTCCGGCCGCTGGTCTACCCCCGTAGTCGTCAATTCGGGATCGAGTGCCTACTCGGATATGACTCTACTGGCGGATGGAACGATCGGCTATTTCGTCGAAGAAGACGATGAGATCTCATTGGTTTTCATTCGGTTCGCCCTGGACGATCTCTTTGATGCCGGACAATGAGAATGGTGCATTTTTTATCGAGTTTTTCTTAGGGCTGCCGTTGGAGGACAGCTCTACTATCGAGTCAATATCCATCAACCGCTATCCCACCGATACGAGCCAAAAAACCTCTGATTGTGGCGCGTCTTTTCTGAAGAAGGTGGTGCCGGAATTTTTTCGTTTTGGTTCGAGATTTTTTTACTTCCCGCACCGGAACGAAAAAGTTTACGCGCCACGTTTTTCCAGACTGCAAACACAAAAATTCCGGCACGTAAACCAATCGGCTGTGAGACGATGCCTGCTACACTTTTCAGCGGATTGATTTTTCCATCGTCATCGTCTCCACTTCATCTCGTAGTACGTATTCCCCAATAGCAAGGGCAACGACGGGCTCGATAGACTCCTCGAATGGAATCAGCAGTAGAGGGGACAGAGAAATACAAAGATCTGTTTTTTGGTATTCGAGAGATTGTTTGTACAATTGCGGAGTTTTAAGCTTTGGAAGGAGTGCATATACAGGTTAGAAATAAAACCGGTATATAGAAAGGTGGCTCCTGCTGAGAAATGCGAAAATTTGGGATATGGTTCCCTTAAGATTTGACTAATTATGTTTGGACACAGAAGTTTTTTACGCATCGGTTCGCTGGATGATGCAAGTATAAAAGGATTGCTCTCGGAAGGCATGGAGCTGGAGAATTGCCGTTATTCGTTCAGTCAGCCCATGGACAGCAAGGGGAAAGCACAGGGCGAAGTAAGGGGAGGAAGCATTTGCATGACTTTCCCCAATACCCCCTCCGATGAGATTATCGATTGGATGCTCGATCCTCGCAAGTATAAGGATGGGGCGATTGTAATCTGTAATATGGACGATGAGCCATTGGAGAAAATTTACTTTACGAAGGCTGCTTGCACGGGTATTAACTTGAGTTATACTCGCCGTGGAAAGAGCTATGTAGGCACGGAAATAACCATTCAGGCGCAGAAACTGGTTGTGGGCAGTGCTGTTTTGGACAATGAATGGAAAAATATCTAACCGCAAGAGAAGAATACGGCATGGACTTTTCAGATATATTGGATAGCGAAATAACCGTCACGTTTCGGGTGATGGGACAGACCTATGAAGTCTTTCAGTTCAATCTTGGTTTTACACAGCCGACAGACGAAAAAGGCGAACCACAGGCCGAGATAAGAGGCGGACGCCTGATGATCACTTTGGGGCAAACCGTGAGTGACGAAATCTATAATTGGGCTATGAACCGATGGATGCAAAAGGATGGAGAAGTAATATTCTCCAAAGAAACAGGAAGCTCTCCTCTTAAAATATCGTTCAAAAGAGGATATTGTGTACACTTCGAGCGAGTAATAGATTGTACAGGGGGCGGCTTGAAGACCTCTCTGCTCATCTCTCCCGAGGAGATTTCGCTCAATGGCTTCACAATGAACAACAACTGGGTAGAATAATGACGAAAGGCCATGGCATATCTTGAATCCTATATTAGCCAAGACGATTATCTGGCACGCATGGAGCGAGGCGTGCTTTATGAAGGGTTCGTTGAGGGAGTGGGGTATGCCTACTTCGATACGGTAGCCGTACCACCTCCGGAACTTGTAGGAGCAAGAAATAGGTTTGCCACAACGACCTCGGCGTACGACGTACTACAATGGCAAAAGATAGAAACCACTGAAGAAGCTTTCCGCAAAAGTCTCGGCAAGGTAGAACCGGATATATACGACCGCTTGGTCAAGAGACTTCCCGGGGGTATGATCCAAGTGCAGATGGGAGAGAATGACTACTACGTCCTACCCGAGAAGCACAGTGAAGTCCAAATTGCCTACCAAAGGGATGAATTCAGTGTATTCCTGAAAATTTCTGCTAAGAATACACAAACAAACGACTATCGCGAAACCTCATACCATGAAGTAGATCCGGTGAAGCGAATCATCGACTGGACAAATCTGGGCGTAGCAGCACGTGGTGCCAAAGCCGGATTCGATGCTGCTCGCTGGGGTGTGGAGGTGCCACGCGCATGGCGCAAAGTGCCTATGGTGAGAAAGACCGAGCTTTGGTCGCGCGGACTGATGAAAAATTCAGAACGCCACAAGCAGGCGCATGAACTATCCAAGAAACTGAAAGCAAAAGGCATCAAGATAAAACCCAGTGTAGTTAGGAAAGAATATATTCCGAGTAAACTAACAAGAACCAGCCGTAATTTAGGAATACTGTCGATTGCAATTATAGGAGCAGACATAATGAATTCCCACTCTTTCAGAGTGTCTCACGTATATAATAGTGTGATTCTGGGAGCTTCAGCTATTCCTGCCGTCGGTTGGATTATCGGAGGTACGGCTTTTGCTGCCGATATTATCTCCTTAATTGTCTCGGGAGAAACTATCGGGGGGCATTTGGATAGCCTATCCGATGAGGTTCTGAAAACAGAAAATGGAGAGATATTAGAGTGGAAGCATCAAAAAAAGGATCCACATGTGTTCAAATCTTCTCAACGAGTGGATCCGATCGACTTTCCTCCTTCACCATTTATTATACAACAAGATAAGACTCGTGTCGCTAAACCGAACTTTGATCCATCTTTATTGAGAAAGAAATGAAATGTTTAATCGACTATATAGTCTACCGACTATATAATATTTATCTACATAAAGACCCAGATCCATTAGCAAGTGCTACTGCTTTTACAATCATTGTTGTTTCCTCTTTTTATGTGTTTTTGGGAGCTTTAATCTTGCGGATATTTTTTAATGTTTCTGTGCGGGAAATTAATCCGGATGCACCTCATCTGTCTGTTTTGATCTATGTCTTTTTTGTTTTTGCGATTTTTTATTGGCGTATCAAGAAAAAATATACAGAAATATACATAACAAAAAACTTAACACCAAGATTTGAAAAAAGTAAGTACAATAAAAAGATAAAGGGATGGATGCTTATTGTCCTAATACCCATATGGTTTCTTGCCTTTATGATTTTGGCTTCAATAATAAGTTAGTGCGAGGTGCAAGTGTGGAATGCTTTCCGGGGAAATAAATGCAGGCTTCTTTTATATGTCGAATTGCTGGATGATGTTCCATAAAGAGGTGTTGTCAAGAGGAATGGAATTGAAAATACTATGAATATTTACAAATATACATTTTATTTGTCTTACAAATTTGGGGTAAAAATAAAAACTCCAAATCCGGCATTCGCAGCAGTTTGTGTGACGACAGCAGTAAAATTTATTCATCTTGCTTTTTTTGTGGGGTTTCTTTACCCTTTTGGCTTGTTCCCAGCGTTAAAGATGTTTTTTGAAAATTCCATTTTGGGAAAGTTGTTGGCGTTGTTGATTGGATATATAATGTTGGCAATAAATACTCGTTATGTGTTTGGGGTAAAAGACGCTAATTATCAAGGTCTCATTGATAAATTTGATCGCGATTCCTCCAAAGAAAAAAACAAAAGACTTTTGTTACTCTTTTCTTCGTTATAATTCTGCCTATTTTGGGTTTGGTCGTTTTATGGTATGTTTAGAAAGGATGACCAAGTGTTATGTTCTCTTACATATACTACAGAATATATTCAACTTACCAGATAAAGTGGAAGAGCGATATTGCCGGACTCTATGCACTTTTCATACTTTCCATCGCTCAATTATTAAATCTTAATACAGTTATAATTCCAATCTGCTATGCATTGGGAATCAATTTTCTTCCCTCTAAATTGTCGTGGATGATAGTACATATCGGCTTCACAACCTGCAATGCAATCTATTTTTGGAAGATTACTAATTATGATAAATTACACAATAGATGGAAGTCAGAATCTAAATATAAAAAGAGAAGAAATGGATATTTAGTAGTGCTGTATCTGCTAATTTCATTTGTTTTGGGATTAACCGTCCTCCATTATTTAGGTAATTGGGAGAGAAGAAATACTAAGCATAATATTGAGAAAGTGAGTCCCTTCGATAGTAATTTAGGAATTATAATCGAAGGTGGACTTTCGAGGAGTGATGGCATTTTTTGATATTATAAGGTGAAACGCTTAATCGACTACATAGTCTACCGACTATATAATATTTACCTGCATAGAGACCCGGCTCCATTAGCTACAGCTACATCTTTGGTGATATTGGCCATGGGTGCCTTCTGGGTATTCATAAGTATTCTTGTGTTACGAATCATTTTTGGAATTTCGGCGCATGATATAACTCCAGATGGCTCTCGTATACCTCTTTTGATCTATATGTTTAGCATTTATGGACTGGTTTATTGGCGTGTCAAGAGGAAATATACAGAGAAGTATATCAACACAGTTTTAAGTCCCAAGTTTAGAAAAAGCAGAAACAATAAAAAAATAAAGGGATGGCTGATAATTACAGCATGTTTCTCATGCTTTTTAGTTTGTATTGTTTTGGCATCTATGATAGATTGGTTCTTCAGAAGATAGGGGCTGTTTAGATGATTTTACTTCAGATAATTAGTGGGTTTGAACTGTTAGCTTGCTATCATCTTGTAACTGTCTGATTGGAAAAAATAGTTTTTAGGTTGTTTTAGTGCTATGTTTTTGGACAGTAAATGCAAAATTTCGGTTTGAAAACCAGCTGGATATAAGATGATGTATCCTGCTCTTTTGTAGGCTTGATCTTTCTTTCCCTCCTTCTGTCTGCTTGGTCTTGTAGATTAGGGATAACCTAGGACCTGTACGGTGTGTCTGTTGTACCTATAATAATTTATCTTTGCGGTATATCAAATTATGCAAGACTCATGATAATCCGGTGTCTTATCAGTCGGCCGAGAACCGTCCTGTTCGGGTTGATATTCGTGGCAGGTCTTTTCTCTGCGATGGCGCAAGAGAAAAAGGATAGTCTCTCCACGGTTCAGCCTGTGCCGAATAGCAGCATGGTGGAGCAAAGCCCTCTTCTCTCCATCGATCGTCCTGTCCTGCCCGCTTCCTTTCAGAATACCCGTACGCTGAAAGGGTTTAGAGACAAACATCTTTCCGATGCTTTGCTCAATGGATTGAAGCCTCATCGCTCATCTTTGCGATTGAACGATGAGCTCGACTTCACGGCAGAACGCCGGGATTTCGTATCCCCCCTCTTGCAAACTCGCCACGCTGCCGGTGTCTTTTCTTGGCGACCGACCGACCGGATGCGTTTTTATACATCCGGCAATATCGGTCTTGGTCATGATTTATTGACCGGTGTACGCAAGGACTTTGGATGGAATGCCGGTGCCGATTTTTTGCTGAGTCAAAATCTTACGGCGCATATTCAAGGCGGTTGGCAGCAGAACTTCGGTTTTATGCCTATGAGGACTGTCAGTGGTCAATTCCGCTGGCAAGCCACCGATAGGTTGAGTTTTACCACCGGTGTCGATTATCGACAGGTGCAGTGGAATGCTTTCGATAATAGAACGCTCTCGCTCGGGGGCACTGCTCGATACGAATTGATAGACAATGTCTTTATCAATGGATTCGGCACTTATCCTCTCTACAGTAGTACGCGCTCAGGACTCAATATGGCGGTGCCGATGCATGGATTCGGCCCTCAGTACGGTGGTTCGATCGAGCTGAAGGTCTCCGAACGATTCGGTTTTGCCGTCGGGGCAGAGCGCGAATACAATATCTGGACTCGCCGGTGGGAAACGCATTACTTTGCTTATCCCGTATTCTATGGTGATAAGAAGTAGTAATATACAATCAATACAGTGCTTTGTGATGAAAAAAGAAAAACTTTGGATTACGATCGTCGCCGGATTGGCTTTCGTATTGGGCCTTTATGCTCTTGGCCGCAGTGTCGCTCAGCTACGTCGCTCTCAGCCTTCGGTGACTGTGACCGGTATGGCCGAGCGTAATTTTAAATCCGATCTGATCGTTTGGAGTGCTTCGTACCAGCTCCAGATGATGGATATCGAATCGGCCTACAAGGCTTTGAAGGAAAAACAGATATTGGTGGCAGACTATTTGAAAAGCAAGCAGCTGCCGGATTCGTCTTATATCTTCTCAAGCGTAGCCATCTCTAAAGAGTACAACTATTATTACGATCCGCGGCAGGAACAAAACGTCAGGACCTTTGCCGGATATCTGCTCAGCCAGACAGCTACGGTGACCTCACAGGACATCGAACATGTGGAGAAAATATCTCGCGATATAACGGAGCTGATCAATCAGGGGGTAGAGATTACCTCCAACCATCCGGCCTATTACTACACCAAGCTCAATGATCTGAAGGTGGAGATGCTGCGCAATGCTTCCGAAGACGCTTTCAATCGTGCTTCGGTTATTGCCGAAGGGAGCGGTTCTTCCGTAGGCAAGATGCTATCTTCTTCGATGGGTGTGTTCCAGATAGTGGGACTCAACTCGAACGAAGATTACAGCTGGGGCGGTTCGTTCAATACATCTTCCAAGATGAAGACAGCGAGCATAACGGTTAAGGCTTCTTTCGCTTTGAGGTGAGCTTTATTCCCCGTCCACATCATTCAATTATATTCCATAAAAAATGAAGCATATCGTATCTATTGACCAGTGTTCGGCCGAGGACATTCTTCGCATTCTCGATCGGGCAGAGCTATTCGAAAAGAATCCTAATCGGCACCTTTTGGAAGGTAAGGTCGTAGCCACTCTCTTCTTTGAGCCTTCGACCCGTACACGCCTGAGCTTTGAGACGGCTGTGAACCGTCTCGGAGGCCGTATCATCGGTTTTTCGGATGCATCCACCTCCAGCTCTACGAAAGGCGAATCGCTCAAGGATACCATTTCCATGGTGGGCAACTATGCCGATCTGATTATTATGCGCCACTATCTGGAAGGGGCGGCTCGTTATGCTTCGGAGGTAAGCCGTGTGCCGGTAGTCAATGCCGGCGATGGAGCCAACCAGCATCCTTCACAGACTTTGCTCGATCTCTATTCGATTCGCAAGACGCAGGGCACTCTCTACGATACGACCATAGCTATGGTAGGTGACCTTAAGTACGGGCGCACCATCCACTCCCTGATAGAGGGTATGTCGCACTTCCGTCCTCGCTTTATCTTCGTTGCTCCCGAAGAGCTGTCTCTTCCTGAAGAATACAAGCAGTTTTGTCGAGAGCATGATCTGCCTTATATGGAAACCAAACATTTCGACGAGGAGGTGATCAATAACTGCGATATTCTCTATATGACGCGTGTACAACGCGAGCGATTCACGGATATGGAGGAATATGAACGGGTCAAAGATGTCTATGTGCTGACCAACGATATGCTATCCGACAGCCGTCCGAATCTGCGCGTACTGCATCCACTTCCTCGTGTGGGGGAGATTGCCTACGATGTGGATGACAATCCTAAGGCCTACTTTATCCGGCAAGCACTGAACGGACTTTATACGAGGCAGTCCATTATTTGTGAAGTGCTCGGCATAGACGTTGCAAACTAAGCAGATATTGTGATGAAAAAGGAAGAAATGCTCGTCGCCGCGATTAGAAACGGCATCGTGATAGACCATATCCCCCCGACAAAGTTGTTCAAAGTGGCTACGCTCTTGCAGCTGGATGATTTGGACAAGCGGATCACTATCGGCAACAATCTGCGCAGTCGGAGCCATGGGTCGAAGGGGGTTATCAAGATAGAGGATAAAACGTTCGACGAGGAGGAATTGAACCGTATCGCCCTTATTGCCCCGAATGTACGTCTGAACATTATTCGGGACTATGAAGTTGTAGAAAAACGTCAGGTGGAAGTGCCACAGGAGGTGGTAGGCCTTGTCCGTTGTCCGAATCCGAAGTGTATTACGAACAACGAACTGATGCAAACCCGATTCCGTGTGATCGATGCCGAACAGTGTACGCTCCGATGCGACTATTGTGAGCGAAAGCTCTCCAATGAACGTATCGAACTGCTATAGTTCGCGTAACTTTTCCAAGAACAAAACAATGAGACAAGATTGGAAACCCGGCACACTTATCTATCCGCTACCGGCCATATTGGTGAGTTGCGGCTCTCGGCCGGAGGATTATAATTTGCTTACGGCCAGTTGGGTGGGGACGATATGCAGCCAGCCACCTATGTGCTATGTCAGTATTCGTCCGGAACGTCACTCCCATGCTCTCGTCAAGGAAAGTGGCGAGTTCGGTCTGAACCTGACTACGGTCGGCATGGCCAGACAGACGGACTGGTGCGGTGTTCGTTCGGGCAAGGACTATGACAAGTTTGCCGAGACAGGCCTTACCGTGGAACCTGCCAAGCTGATCAAAGCTCCTCTGGTGGCCGAATCGCCGGTCAGCATAGAGTGCAAGGTACGACAGATCATTCCACTCGGTAGCCATGACATGTTTATGGCCGATGTGGTCAATGTGCGTGCCGACCAACAATATATCGACCCGGAGACAGGTTCTTTCGATATGGAGAAAGCAAACCTGCTGGCATATTCGCATGGCGAATACTTCTCACTTGGGGACTTTCTCGGCTATTTCGGCTGGTCGGTCAAGAAAGACAAAACGCCTGTCAGACGTCGTAAGTAGCACATTCTGATAAACCTAATAGTAACGTAAACATAGAATGAATATGAAAAAAGGAACAGTAATCATCATTGCCATTATTGCAGTTTTTGTACTGCTATTTAGCTGGGGTGTGGTCAAATACAACAGTTTTGTGGACAAGCAGGAAGCCGTCAATACGGCTTGGAGTCAAGTGGAAAACCAATATCAACGTCGTTTGGACTTGATCCCGAATCTCGTAGAGACCGTCAAAGGCTATGCCGCTCACGAGAGCGAAACGCTTACTGCCGTGATCGAAGCACGTAGCAAAGCCACTGCTACCAATATCAATGCCGACAATCTGACGGAAGAGAACTTGGCCAAGTTTCAGCAGTCGCAGGATCAGCTATCGAGTGCCTTGTCCCGTTTGATGGTCGTAGTAGAGCGTTACCCCGATCTCAAGGCTAACCAGAACTTCCGCGATCTGCAAGTGCAACTTGAGGGTACGGAAAACAGAATCACGGTAGCACGTCAGGACTTCAATGCCATAGCCAAGACATATAACGTGGCTGTGCGCAGATTCCCGGCCAATATCATTGCCGGTATGATGAACTTCGATCAGCGTCCCTATTTCAAGGCTGATGAAGGTGCAGAGAAGGCTCCTCAAGTAAAATTCTAATCCTCTTTTTCGCTCTTGCGAATGATGCGTTCGTCAAAGATCAGGTTACGGAGCCTTGCAGAGTGGCCTTTTTTCCTAATGGCCTTTTTCTTCTTTCTGATGCATTCCAGTGTATCGGCACAGCGGGTATATAAGCCGGAGGATGTACCCAACGTCCAACTTGCCGATAGCACTCGGCTCGTGACGGACGAAGCGGGTTTGCTCAGCAATGCCCAGGAGGAGGTCATGAACGGACGGCTACGAGCCATCCGCAGCAGTTATGCCGTCGAGTTTGCCGTCGTTACTCTCCCGTCTATCGGTGATGCTCCATTGGAGGATTTTACCTTGAAGCTGGCGCGTCAATGGGGAGTCGGTAATAAAAAGAACAACAACGGCCTTTTGCTCGTACTCGTGCTGGATCAGCGACGGGTACGCTTCGAGACGGGCTATGGTCTGGAAGGTTACTTGCCCGATGGTTTGCTGAGCCGTATCATACATGATCGCATGATCCCTCATTTTCGATCGGGGAACTATGCCGAAGGTTTATCCGAGGGAGTTGTTGCTGTTCAGCAGGTGTTGGACGGATCTTATGATGTGAAGCCTGACGGTGGAGATCGGTCTGCTGTTTCCAATGTGAGCTGGGGTACCATATTTATATTCTATTGCTTCTTTATGCTCTTGGCTTCTGCCTCGGTACTCTATCAACTGACTTCATATCGCAGGCAACATCCGCGTGCAACGGCTGTGGAGGAGTATGAATTCCTTCGTAGGCGGGTGTCGATGGTAGGATGTCTGCTCTTACTACTCTTTCCCCCGGGTTTTATCGTTGTGATGGCCATCGTCAAATCGAGACAGAATAAGCTGAAGAAAGAGATGACTCTCTGTCCGAGCTGCCATCAGCACACGGTGCATCTGCTCGAACGGAGCTTGGAGGAAGACCGTTATCTGACTTCTTCGCAGCAGATGGAGCATAAGCTCAAGAGTCGGGAGTTCAGGATCTACGCTTGCTCTTCTTGCGACCATGCGCAGGTAATAGGCTACGATCGTCCGGCTACCTCCTACAAGCGTTGTCCTAACTGCGGAACGGTTGCCCTGCGCTACATGGGAGAAAAGCGTGTGCGTACCGATAGGGGGATGATGATTCGCAAGGAATGGCGCTGTCTGTACTGCGGAGAGAATCATACCCAACAGTACCGAGACAATAATGATGCCGAAGTTGCTGCTGCAGGTATCCTGCTGGGTTCGCTGCTTGGTCGTGGAGGCCGTAGCGGCGGTTTCGGAGGCGGCTTTGGCGGCGGTGGCTTCGGTGGTGGCAGCTTTGGTGGAGGTGGAGCCTCCGGTGGCTGGTAATGTAACTATGTTGATGGCTGGAAGTATCAGGAAAATTGTCGGTGCTGTGGTATCACTGTGGTTTGCAGTGGTTCCCGTTCTTGCACAACATGATTATCAATTTGATTTCGAAGGTAAAGAAGTAAAGGAGCCTACCGAAGAGGAGCAGATCGCTCGGGGGGATAAACTCAAGGTCTATACGTTGAATCCCAATACGGGTGATCTCTTGCGCTCTCCCATCGATACGGCTATGCTCGGTTTCTACAATCGAGTGAAAGCCGAGGGACGTTCGCTTGCCATTGGTTATTTGGGCAATCTGAACTCTCCGTGGGAGAGCAAAATGTTCTTCGATCGTCCGCTCTATCATCCGCAGTTCATGTATATGTACGGGCTTCACGGTATGTTGATAGATCCTTTTACAGCCCGATTCTACGATACCAAGAGTCCTACTACTCAGGTGCTCTATCTCCGGCATGGCGACAATCAGACGCGAGAGGAAGAGCTGCGTTCTACTTTGGCTTTGAATATAGGCAAGCGAATCAACATCGGTAACGATGTGGATTATATCTACAGCAACGGTTTCTACAACTCCAACAAGACGAAAGCCATCTCTTACCGCCTTTTCGGTAGCTACCGTTCCGATCGCTACGAGGCGTATGCTTATGTGGGCAATAATTACTACCTGATGACGGAGAACGGAGGGATTACGAATGATGACTACGTAATCCATCCGGGTAACTTTGCCAATGGGACGAACGAATTCGTATCCACGGATATTCCGGTGAAGTTTCCGGGCAATAATATGTTCAATTCGCTTCGGCAAGGAACAGCTCGTCTGACTCATCGTTACAACCTCGGATTCTATCGCGAGGGAAAGGCCGAGTATTATGATGGTAATGAATTCGAGGCTCCCCATATGATCGATACGATGGTATTCGTACCCGTGGGCAGTATCTCCCATACTTTCAATTATACTAAGAGTCGCCGCCGTTTCAAGGTCAAAAGCCCTTTGGACAGTACCGTCTATCCCAATCTTTTCATCAAACGACTGAACGATGCCGGAGAAGTGATCGTGCTGCCGAACGATACCACGCGAATGGAAGAATACCACAATACGGTGGCACTTTCTTTGCGGGAAGGTTTCCATCGCTGGGCTAAGTTCGGCCTGACGGCTTATGTCAGATTGGAGAATCGGTTTTATACGCTACAAGATTCAGTGGTCGGCGTACCCCCTACGGACAGGGAGTTCAGCACTTATATCGGGGGAGAGATCAGCCGAAGAGGGGGGAAATATCTCAACTTCGCAGCAGATGGAGAGCTCTCGGTTGTCGGGAGCGATGCCGGAGCATTCAAACTCAGAGGACGACTAAGTACAGCGTTCAATCTCTTTCGTCGGAGGACGGAAATGGAAGCCTGGGGACAGCTCCTCAATACTCGTCCGGGTTACTTCCTGCGTCATCATCATGGTACTGTGCACTGGTGGGACGAATCGTTCGACTTCATCCAGCAACTCAGACTGGGTGGCTCTCTTCGCTTGAAGGACTTGGGCACGACCTTGACATTGCAATCCGCTACGCTCAAGAACTATATATACTTCGACCATACGGCTTTCCCCCAACAGGTCTCTTCTCCCATACAAGTTCTCGAAGGGCGGATAGCACATGCCTACCGATGGGGTGCTTTGGGTTGGGAAGTGGAAGCGGCTTATCAAACGAGTAGCAACCGTACGGCTTTGCCATTACCGAAGCTGGCGGCTTATGGCAATCTCTATTTGGACTTCCGCCTGCCGAGCAGTACCAAGGTGATGCGTATACAGACGGGAGTGGATGCTCGTATTCATTCCTCCTACTATGCTCCGTATTATGAACCTGCGGTACAGCAATTCACCACGCAACAAGAGATAAAGGTAGGAGGATCTTTCCCTCTGATGAATGCTTATGTGAATATTCACCTCAAACGATCACGTTTCTTCTTTGAAATGTACAATCTAGCCGAGGCTTTCATGGATAGCAAGCGTTTCTCCTTGGTGCATACGCCGTACAACCCTCGTGGTCTGCGTATGGGTATTGCCATCGACTTCAATAAATAAATGAAAATGAAGAAACAGATTGCTCTCTACGGCGTTTTGCTGATCTCTGTCCTTATCGTGATGGTTGCTTTGCGCCACTGTGGTAGAGGGAGCTCTACCGGTGGGGACGCTGTGGATTCGTTGCGGGATTATTCTGATATTCACCGAGAAGGAGTACTGAGGATCATCGCCCGATACAATGACAGAGACTATTATGTGGGACAGGATTCCACCGCCGGTTTTGTTTATGATGTGGCACGGCGTTTATCGGAAATCAGTGGTATTCGGATAGAAATCAGTCTCGAAAAGAATTGGAAAGAGAGTCTTGAAAGACTGCATCGGGGTGCATGTGATATCATAGCACAGGACATACCCTTGACAGCCCTAACAGATACTGTCCGCTACCGTTTCCTCCGTCCGATGCATCTTGGACGCCTCTATCTGGTCCAGCGTCGATCGGATACGGCCCTGATCCGTCGGCAGATCGATCTATCCGGACGGACGGTGACTATTCCAGAAGGCTCTCCGGCGAGACTTTTTGTTAAGCATCTATCCGAGGAAATCGGGGATAGCATATACATACAGACGGATCCCACTTATTCTGCGGAGCAATTGGCCATGATGGTCGCATCGGGCGACATCGACCTTACCATCTGCAACCGACATGAAGCCAAGAAACTGGAGCAACACCTCCCTGCTTTGGATTGCAGCATACCGCTTTCTTTTGAGCTGCGACAGGCCTGGTTGGTACGTCGGAGTGCAGTTTCTCTCTCGGACAGCCTGAATAACTGGTTTGATCGTCTTCGTCTGTCCGGTGAATTGGAGCGCCTCTACGATCACTACCATTGACCCTTTCTCTCTCTCTCTCTCTCAATAAAAGGATCGCAATGGTTGGTGGGCGTATCCTGACGAAGTCCCTATTCTACGTAGAGAACAAGCCCTTTCAGGTATTCGCCTTCCGGATGATAGATGTTGATAGGGTGATCGGCAGGTTGGGTAAGTTGATGCAGTATGCGCACCTTTCTGCCGGCTGATGCCGCTGCTGTAAATACTGCCAAACGGAATTCCTCCCGACTGACTGCCTGTGAACAGCTGAAGGTGAAGAGCACACCTCCCGGCGCGATCTTGCGAAAGGCTGCCGCATTCAGCTTGCGGTAACCTATCAGAGCATTGCGAAGCACTTTGCGATGCTTGGCAAAAGCGGGCGGATCCAGCACGATCAGGTCATAAGCTCCGACTTCCATCTCATCAAGGAAACGAAAAGCATCGGCGGCATAGGAGTGATGACGACTGTCTCCCGCGAAATTCAGTGCCATATTCTTTTCCAGCAGATGTACGGCTCTGGCTGAGCTGTCCACCGAGTGTACGCTACAGGCTCCTCCTCTCATTGCATACAGGGAGAAACCACCGCTATAGCAGAACATATTGAGCACCTTACGTCCGGAGGCATATTCCTCCAGCAAGGCTCTGTTCTCTCGTTGGTCGATGAAGAACCCCGTCTTCTGTCCTTTGATCCAGTCGGGCAGGAAGAGAAGTCCGTTTTCATACTCTGCTTCGGCTTGTCCTGAACCGATCAGGAAGCCATCGGCCGATTCCAGTCCGGCCTTGAACGGTAGAGTGCTGTCCGACTTGTAGTAGACGGCATCTACCAAGCCTGTAGTCGTCGTTATAAGAGCCTTCGCAATATCCGTTCTCGCGTGGTGCATACCTACGCTGTGCGCCTGCATCACGGCTGTATGCCCATATACATCGATAATAAGACCGGGAAGTCCGTCTCCTTCTCCATGCACCAAGCGATAGGCCGTATTTTTGGATCTCGTATCATCGTAGCGGATCAGTCCCAGAGCCGAACGCAGTCGGAAAGCGGCAGATAGCCGTTCTTCCCAGAAGGAAACATCGAGTACCATATCAATATCGAAGGAAAGCATTCGCACGGCTATGCTTCCTTTCTCATAGTGGCCGATTCCGAGAGGTTCATGTTTGGAGGAAAAGATACGAACCGGATCTCCTTCGGCAGGATTGCCGCTGATCGATGCTATGGCACCGGAGAAGATCCACGGATGGAATCGTCTGACGGATTCCTCTTTGTTCGGGAGTAGCGTAATGGAGGGTAAGGCTGTCATAAGAGGGCGAATTGTACAGGGGTAGGGGTGGGAAGTGTCATAAGCTGATTGAATATACGCAGGCAAGCCCAGGCGTCGAGTGCAGCATAGGACTGCTGAGCCGCAGTCAGCGTACGTGCCTCCCAGTTGGTGAGCCGTTGGGATTTGCTGATGCGTCTGCCGAAAAGGATGGCGTATATTTTCTGAAGGCTGGCATCGCGGATGCCGTATGCAGGGCAGAGGCGTTGTAGCTCGACGAATCCTGCCGGTTCGATCGGTTTGCGCCGTCTGATCACCGTCATGTCATCGCTCAGGCTCAGTCCTATTTTGAGTATGTCGGGATTCTCCAGTAGCTGTTGCAGTTCCTCCGGTATATCTATCATATTGAGTCGGAAGAGGAAGCAGTCCGTTTCTGTGGACATCTGCATCAGAGCTACCGACGGACGGGCACCACGTACGAAAGAAGGGCGGGTCTCTGTATCGAAGCCGATCGTGCGGCTGGCCGATAGTAGCTTTATGGCTTCAGGTATGGCTTCAGATTTGTCGATCAGGTGGATGCTCCCGGGGAATACCTCTGCTTCCATGCCGGCAACAGCTTCTTTATCTATATTGGCTACCATGATTTTATTGTCCTATATACTATAAGTCCTCAGCTTCTTCCCTCTCCTCTTCTTCCCACGTCCGATAGGCCTCGCTGTAGCGCAGTTCGTGCAGAGCACCGGCAGCAGCCAAGAGCCGATTGCCCCAGTATTCGCCGAAGTAGGTAAGGCAGCGACCGATGGCTTGAGGAATGGCACTGTCGTTCGATTGGCGTACGACTCCGAGCAGATTGCCCACCTGCTGATATACGTCGGCCAAACATTCCCCAATACTCGCTCCTACGGGAGTATCGCTGTATTGCATATCGCTGTGTCGCGCATCGAGGAAAGAGTCGTACGACCCCAGCTGTGACTCTACGGCAGAGCGTACCTGTTCGTAGGATTCTTCCGTGATGTATTCCTCCACGAAGTCCATCTCTTCGCTGTATTCGTATGGAGGCAAAAGGGCTGTCTTGAGATAGAGAAGAGGCAGTACTTTGGAAGCTTTGTCGATGAAATCCGTAGTCCGGTGAGCTGCTGCCTGTTCGACGAGAGCACAGAATTCAACGCCCACTGTGGCAAATTCTATTAACTCCGGACTATATACGCTTCCCGCATTAGTTTCTTTCATGTCGCAAATTTACTACATAATGCGAACGGAGAGCAACCCCCATATATATTATAATGTACTCTGCCGACACGGAGGGATAGCCCGCGCCGGCAGAGTATATGTGTGGGAGATATAAGATCCTCTCCCGTTGTTCGGGCAGATCTTATTTGAGGACTTTTGTCGTAAGCGTTCTGTCGTTTCCTTCGATCCGGAGAATATAGGTGCCCTGTGGCAGGTCGTGTATGTCCATGCTATAGACTGTGGTGCCACTGACGAGAGTCTTTGTGACGGTTTTCACCGACTGTCCGCTAAGGTTGTAGAGGTTGGAGCGATATTGGCCCGACTTATCCACCCGAACCGATACGACAAGCTCCGATTTATTGCCGTTGAACCATGTTCTCAAACCGGCATCTTGCTCTTCGACAGTGCTGATGCTCTGTATTTGCACAGCTGTAAATCGAAGAGGATCCGGTTCGCCGATGAATGGGAAACATTCCTTTCGTCCGCCGGCATCGTCGGCATGGAGGTAATATTCCACCTTGTCGTTTTCTTTCAGGTTGGTAAAGGCGTAGGTATAATGGCCGGCCGTTCCGGAAGCGGTCATGTCGGCAGCGACAAAGGCACCGGCACCATTGACCCTGTAGAAGCACTTGACACCTGTGATGGCGGCATTGGCACAGGACACCACATTCGCCTCGATTTCGAAGTCGGGGCCTTTCTGCTCGCCCAACAGGGGATAATGCTTGATATAGAGATACCCCTTGTCGGCTATTTGGTGGGTGCGGCAGTGAAGTGCATCCAGATGACTCCAGAAATTCCTGATGATACCCTTGATCTCATAGCCGGGCATAGCCTTGGTATATACTTCGAGTGCGGCCTGAGTGCTTGCTCCATTGTTAAGGATAGGGACGTAAACCTTTTTATTCAGTATCAACGAGTTTGTAAAGGGATCTTTGCTGTTTGTCTTTACCCTGTATACTTCGTATTTGGTGCCCCAAGGGGAAGTCTGTTTCTCTATTTCCTGAACGAAAGCCTCCAGCTTCTTGTGTCTGGGATCGGCTTCAGGGACTTGCAGTACCATTATTTTGTTCGGGGAGAGGAACTTTGCCCAGCAGTCTATGTGGTGGGTAAAATCGGGATTGACATCCTCATAAACCTGTAAATCCGTGATACCCAGATATTGCTTCTTTCTCTCCTGCACCTGCTCCGGAGTCAGGCCAAAAAAACCTTTATTCTGTTTGTAAGTCATATCCGATTGCATGGCCCTGCCATATCCATCCGACATATAGTTGCCACCGCTTTCCATCAGTTTCATGCCGAAAAGCTCTATGTCGAAGTACTTGGCTTCGTATTGGGGGAAGTCATCTTCTACTTCCGGCGACCGATCGAAGAGGAAATCGACCAACCCGACCTTGTTGTTGTCGTACATGATAAACCAACCGCTGTAGTCTCTGGTCCAGTTGGACTGGTGATTAACCGGCGCGGTGATGAATCGGCAGTGGGCCATATTGACTCCACCCGATGTGTATTCGGATATAGCCTTAGCCTTTTCGCTCTCATTCCCTACGATGGTATAGACGGTGTCGTCCTTGGATAGCTCTATGACCAACTCCATCGGAATGCACAGCGGAAAAGCGATAAGAGCTCCGGCAGAACGTTCGAACTCTGCTATACTGCGAACGGGGCCTGCCGGAGGAGGTGTCTCGACGAAGCTCTTGTCCGCACCTTTCCATTCCGAGCCTGTTGCGATGTTTTTGCCGGTAAGGGGTGTTTGCGACTGTGCTGTCATCGTGAGGCAGGCGAGCCCCCATGCAGCGATCATCACTCTCTTCAGTAAAAATGTGCTCATCATACTTTGTTATTTGGAGGTTATGAATAATGGTCTGATTATGGCCGGGAGGTCATTCGCCAAAAGTCTTAGGTGTCGTAGAGCGTATTGATCCACATGGCAAAGAGCTTGTCCGTGAGGGAATAGACCTTGTTGATTCCGGTGATAAAGTGCAAAGCTGACAAAAGCCGGACTATAACATCCTCTCTCCTGTATGCATAGCAGGGCTATCGCATTTGAAAGTTTATACTGCATACTTGGCCTCTTTCTTGTATAATTTGGGATTCTAGCACATTAATTCGTACTTGTTTTGATAACCGAACGTAGCAATCGTTAGGTTTATAAGTGTGTTAACAGTTCAAATGCGATTGCCCTGGTATGCATAGAAATGCTTTCGGGCAAATATATTTATTTAGTTCGGAATTGGTATCTGTTTCGAAAAATCAGCGGAAAACTGCCATTCATTGTCGGATTTTTATTCGCATTTGCAGCTAAAACTATGAAGCATAATATTCCGGATGAAAAAGATAAGCAAGTACAGAGTTCCACTCGTTATCGACCATTACCACTCTGTCTTTCCTTTTGAGTGAATACCGGGCTACAGCCCCAAAAACACCACAACAAAGCTTGGCAAAAGAGGAAGGTAACCTTGAAGAACCTTGTCCCACAAGGTTGGAAAGTCAGCCATGCCACCGGAGACCTGAGCAAAGATCGACTCCCTGACATCGCCTTGGTCGCACAGCCACAGGACAAAAGTAAAATCAAACTTAGGAATGACGGGAGAGAGCACTTTTGTAAGCAATCAATTACTCTACTTCTTCGAAGATGTGTACTATCTATTGAAGCCGAAAATGAGAAAAGAAAAGTGCGAGGCAGAGCAAATGCTCCGATTTCTGATTCGATCTACAAAAGTAGGGGAGGGCGTGCAATTTTTTTAACGCCTCCCCATTTTTATTGTACTTTTAGGCTTCATTTGGAACGCTATGGAGCAAGAAAAACAGTTGCAGACAGAGTATATCGAGAGCGACATCAAGACGCTGGAATGGGACGAACATATTCGCCGTCGTCCGGGAATGTATATCGGTAAGCTGGGTGATGGCACTCATGCCGATGACGGTATCTATGTGCTGCTGAAAGAGGTGCTGGACAATTCTGTGGACGAATTTGTCATGGGGGCTGGCAAGAGCATCGATATTACCATGGAGAATGGCACCGTTACCGTTCGTGACTACGGGCGCGGTATCCCCCTGGGCAAGCTGGTTGATGCCACTTGTAAGATGAATACGGGGGGCAAAATCGATTCCAAAGCTTTCAAGAAGTCCGTCGGACTGAACGGTGTCGGTATCAAAGCTGTCAATGCTCTCTCCACCGAATTTGTCGTTACGGTATGGCGCGATGGACAAACCAAACGCGTACGATACAGTCGCGCCGAACTCTTGGAGGAGACCGATCCTGTCGCCTCTGATGAACCTTCCGGTACGGAGGTGCGATTTACCCCTGACGATAGTCTCTTCCGCAACTATCGGTATCAGGAGGAGTTCGTCGTTTCGATGATCAAGAACTATACTTTCCTGAATACGGGGTTGTCATTCTTCTACAATGGGAAGAAATTCCTCAGTCGCAAAGGATTGGAAGATCTCCTGGCCGAGAATATGACGGGCGATGCACTGTATCCGATCATTCACCTGAGCGATACGGATATTGAGATCGTCGTCACCCATACGCAGCAGTACGGCGATGAGTTCTACAGCTTTGTGAACGGTCAGAATACGACGCAGGGCGGTACGCATCTGAGTGCTTTCCGTGAGGCCGTGGCACGCACGATCAAAGAGTTCTACTCCAAGAATTTCGAATACAGTGACATCCGTAGCGGCATGGCCGCGGCTATCAGTATCAAAGTGGAGGAGCCCGTCTTTGAGAGTCAGACCAAGACCAAACTCGGCAGCCGTGATATGGGGCCGGACGGCCCTACGATCCAAAAATTCGTGGGCGACTTCCTAAAGAAAGAACTGGACGACTATCTGCATATCCATACCGAAACGGCAGAAGAGATGCTGCGCAAGATCCAGCAGAGCGAGCGCGAGCGCAAAGCGATGAACGGCATCACCAAATTGGCACGCGAAAGAGCTAAGAAATCCAATCTGCACAACAAAAAACTGCGTGACTGCACCGTTCACTTCAATGATCCCAAGGCTAAGGAACCGGAACGTACCAGCATTTTCATTACTGAGGGCAATTCGGCCAGCGGCTCTATTACTACGTGTCGGGATGCCAACTATCAGGCCGTATTCAGCTTGCGTGGTAAGCCGCTCAACTGTTTCGGTCTGACCAAGAAGGTGGTCTATGAGAACGAAGAGTTCAACCTCTTGCAGGCAGCTTTGAATATCGAGGAAGGATTGGACGGCCTGCGCTACAATCGTGTGATCATTGCCACTGATGCCGACGATGATGGCATGCATATTCGCTTGCTGATCATCACTTTCTTCCTTCAGTTCTTCCCTGACCTTGTGCGTAAGGGGCATGTCTATGTCCTCGAAACGCCACTCTTCCGCGTTTTCCTCCCGCCCGAATCCAAAAAACAAACCTTCGGAGCCGCTCCCAAACGAGGACGCAAGAAACAGGAATCCGATACGCCTAAGCAGGTAACGGATATATACTGCTATAGTGAGGCCGAGAAGCAAGCCGCACTCAAACAGCTGGGCAAGAAAGCCGATGTCACTCGCTTCAAAGGATTGGGAGAAATCTCTCCGGAGCAATTCAAGGATTTGATTGACGAGGAGAATATCCGTCTCGAGCCGGTCAGCCTCAAGCGCGAGGATAAGATCAAGGAGCTGCTCACTTTCTATATGGGAAAGAATACGAGCGAGCGTCAGGAGTTTATCATTGACAACTTAGTCGTGGATGAGGATGTGCTCTGAACAGACTTTCTTAATATCCCAAGAATCAAATATGAAAAAGAATATCGCCCTCTTTGCCGGTTCGTTCGATCCTTTCACGCGCGGGCATGCCGACATCGTCGAACGCTCGCTAGCCATATTCGATGAGGTGATCATCGCTATCGGTATCAATGAACAAAAGCGTACGCTCTTCTCCGCAGAACGGCGACAAGAGCAGATAGCTCGCTACTACGCTTCCCGTCCTGCTATCGGGGTGATTACTTATAGTGGGCTTACAGTCGATCTCGTGCGCCAAACCGGAGCCACTGCTTTGGTGCGAGGTATTCGTTCTGGATCTGATTTTGAGTACGAGCGTACTTTGGCCGACCTGAATCGTCATCTTTCGGGTGTGGATACCGTTCTGCTTTGTACCGACACGCGTCTCTCTTTCATCAGCTCAAGTGCCGTACGCGAGTTGATCTCCTTTGGACGAGACGTCTCGGATTTCCTGCCGGAGGGATTTGTCCTCGATTGAGAAAATCAAAACAAAAAGCCTTGCAGAAGTCTCTACTGCAAGGCTTTTTTTGTACCTCAAATTCAGCTCACGATACTTTGCCGGCTTTTCAATGAAGGGGCAAAAGAGAGATTCTGAATGTGATAAGCTGTTCAAAAAACATGCGCCAAAAAAGTTTTCAACAACAAAGATGAGTTTGGAATGATTCCAAATAAGCATCTGTGGAGAAGAGAAAAGCGAGGCAAAAGTAGCGAGGAAATGAACTTTCACGGACTGAAATACGAATTAAAACAAGTCGGACAACAATCTGTATATAAAGCGTTTTCAATTTGTATATAAATCGTTTCCGTTTTATATATAAATCGTTTTCAATAAATATATAGATCGTAATTGATTTGTATATAAATCGCAGGCTCGTAAAATGCTTTTTCCGAAGCTGATATAAAAGAAGCACCCGCCGAGTTCTACGGAGAACTCCAACGGGTGCAGTATGTATATGTGTGTGATCGGTCTATGTCAAGATGCTATCCTTTTGCATGTGATTCGATGTAGCTGCACGATTCCGCTCTGCAATCTCGGATCGGATCGAGGGCTGTCGCTGTAGTGGAATATCCGAATAGGAGCTTATTCGGGCTTGATGTCAGACGATGGGGCGTAGCCGGCAGTTTGTCGATGCGTGGCATACTATATAATACTCTCTTTTTCAGTTAATTGCTCGCCTCCAATACAGGGGAAATTCACGGTTCGGAGCAATGCTTTTCGGAAGACAAAATTAGCCAAATCTTTTTCTTTGCCCAACGGCTGCTGTGCTTGCGCTTGAAAAACTGAATGCACAAGAGTAACGAGATGTCCGAAATTTGCTGAAAATAATGTACCTTTGCCGCGCTGATTATTATCAAATAGTGCCGAACGGTTTGATTTTCAGTGCGTTTTTGTCCGAGAGGAGCAGCCCAGTGTCCGTGCGTAAAGCTCCTGATGCACCGGCCGAATCGACAGAAAAGATGATCGTTCACCAAATTACTAACAACAAAAAAACAAGCAGTGGATACTTTAAGCTTCAAGACCATTTCTGCGGACAAAGCAACTGTTACGAAGGAATGGGTCATTGTAGATGCTGAAGGACAGACACTTGGCCGTATGTGTGCCAAAGTGGCAAAGCTCCTGCGCGGCAAATACAAGCCCAACTTCACCCCGCATGTTGATTGTGGCGATAATGTGATCGTTATCAACGCAGACAAGATCGTTCTCTCCGGTAATAAGTGGGACGGTCGTATTTATCTCCGCCACACGGGCTATCCCGGCGGACAACGTCAGTTCACACCTCGTGACTTGATGAACAAAGGCCCCGAATTCCTCTTCCGTAAGGTGGTAAAGGGTATGCTTCCCAAGAATCGCTTGGGTGCCAAGATCATTGGCAATCTGTATGTATATGCCGGCACCGAGCACAAACATGAGGCTCAGCAACCCCGGCAATTGGACATTAATTCACTCAAATAATCGACAGCTATGGACTATATCAATGCAATAGGCCGGCGTAAGGCTGCTGTAGCTCGTGTTTATCTGAGCGAAGGCTCCGGCAAGATCGTCATCAACAAGCGCGAAATCGAAAAGTATTTCCCGTCTTCAATCTTGCAGTATATCGTTAAGCAACCGCTTCTCAAGCTTGAAGTTGCTGAGAAATACGATATCAAGATCAATCTGCGTGGAGGTGGTTTCAAAGGTCAGAGCGAGGCTGCTCGCTTGGCTATCGCCCGTGCATTGGTCAAGATCAATCCGGACGATAAACCTGCTTTGCGTTCAGAAGGCTTCATCACTCGCGATCCTCGTGTCGTAGAGCGTAAGAAACCGGGACGTCCCAAAGCTCGCAAGAGATTCCAATTCAGTAAGCGTTAATGTCCTTAGAGGATATTTCTCGCGTTTAGTATCTAAATCCATCGGATTGCAATCGGGAGTATTCCATTTCTTTTCGAGTCTGCTCTACCGATTTGGATTGCAAACAGTAATCATTACAAAGAACGTAAACGAAAATGTCAAGAATTTCTTTTGATCAATTATTGGAAGCCGGTGCTCACTTCGGACACCTCAAGAGAAAGTGGAATCCGGCTATGGCTCCGTATATCTTTATGGAGCGCAACGATATTCATATTATCGACCTGCACAAAACAGTTGCTAAAGTAGACGAAGCAGCCGAAGTTATTAAGGGTATGGCCAAAAATGGCAAGAAGATCCTCTTCGTTGCCACGAAGAAGCAGGCCAAAGAACCTATCGCCGAATTGGCCAAATCAGTGGGAATGCCCTACGTGGTAGAACGCTGGCCGGGCGGTATGCTCACCAACTTCCCCACCATCCGTAAGGCGGTTAAGAAGATGACCCAGATTGACAAAATGACGGCTGACGGCACATTTGATAATCTTTCCAAGCGCGAAAAGCTGCAAATCACTCGCCAACGTGCCAAATTGGAGAAGACGCTCGGTTCTATCGCCGATATGAACCGTCTGCCTTCTGCCCTGTTCGTGGTGGACGTGATGAAAGAGCACATCGCCGTACGCGAAGCCAACCGTCTCGGCATCCCCGTATTCGCTATGGTGGATACCAACAGCGATCCTTCGCTTATCGACTATGTGATCCCCTCTAACGATGATGCCCTGAAGGCTATCGAACTGATCGTGGGCACGATGTGCCAGGCTATCAACGAAGGTCTGATGGAGCGCAAGGCCGAAAAGCCCGAAGAGGAGGAGACGGAAGAAGCAGCTCCCCGTCGCGAACGTCGCGCTCGCTCAGGAGCTCGTCGCTCTCGTCAGAATCAGGACGAAGCTACGGTAGAAGCTGCCGCAGAGGTAGCAGAAGCTCCCGAAGCCGAAGAGGCAGAATAAACAGCACACATGGAATTATGAGCTATGGGTTATAATCCATGAGTGGCCTCAGCATGCAGGTTCCAAACTCAGGGGTTATGATTCATGGCTCATAACTTTTTTACAGAATACCAATAACCCATTCATTATAGAACAAACCAATGGCTGTAACAATTCAAGACATTGCCAAACTGCGTAAGATGAGCGGTGCCGGCATGATGGACTGTAAGAATGCGCTCGAAGAGTCCAACAACGACTTCGAGAAAGCAATGGAAATCATTCGCAAGAAGGGACAAGCAGTAGCTGCCAAGCGTTCGGACAGAGAAGCGGCAGAAGGCTGCGTACTCTCAGCCGACAAAGACGGATTTGCTGCTATCGTAGCACTCAAGTGCGAGACTGATTTCGTGGCAAAGAATGCCGAATTCATCGAGCTTACACAAAATATCCTCAATACCGCTATGGACAAGAAGCCTGCCAATAAAGAAGAGCTGCTCGCCCTTCCTTTGGCAGACGGACGTGCCATAGCCGACCACATTACCGATCGTATCGGTGTGACGGGTGAGAAGATGGAACTGGGCGCTTATGAATACATCAGCGGTGTCTCCAGCATTTCTTATATCCACCCCGGTAACAAGCTGGCTACCGTGGCTGCGTTCAACGAAGCTGTAGAACACCAGATGGCTCGCGACATAGCTATGCAGATTGCTGCTATGAACCCTGTGGCAGTGCTGCCCGAGCAGGTTGATCAGCACATCATCGATCAGGAATTGCAGATCGCTCGCGAAAAGGCTCTCGAAGCCGGCAAGCCGGAGAATCTGCTGGATCGTATCGCTCAGGGAGCTTTGCAGAAGTACTACAAGGAAAACACGCTCTTGCAGCAGGAGTTCGTGAAGGACAGCAAGCTGACCATCGAACAATACCTCCATACCGGTAGCAAGACGCTGACTGTAGTAGGCTTCAAGCGCTTCACGCTCAACGCCGACTAATCGAACAGCTACGCAACAGTAGCTTTCGTCTTCCTGAACGGTTATGCTCATTCCACAGAGCATAACCGTTTTTTATTTGTCCGAATCGCTCGGGATACGGAAGCGGTTTTCTCGAAATTCAGGGTCTTGAAAATCTATACAATGATCTCCTATTATCTTTGTCCGAGGAAAGTTATAAGCTCGACGACAATCAGAAAAGACAAGCAATGGACTACAAACTCACTTCGCGATTCAAGCCCACGGGCGATCAGCCGGAAGCCATCCGCCAACTCGTGGAGGGCATCAATGAAGGGATGCCGGCACAGACGCTGCTCGGCGTAACGGGATCGGGCAAAACCTTTACGGTGGCCAATGTGGTGGCAGCGGTCAATCGTCCGACCCTTGTCCTGAGTCATAATAAGACCTTGGCGGCACAGCTATACGGAGAGTTCAAAGCTTTCTTCCCCGAGAATGCGGTAGAGTATTTCGTCAGCTACTACGACTACTACCAGCCCGAGGCCTACCTCCCTGTCACAGATACCTATATCGAAAAGGACATGGCCATCAATGCGGAGATCGAGAAGTTGCGATTGAGGGCTACGGCTTCGCTCCTGTCAGGGCGGAAGGATGTCCTTGTGGTCAGCTCCGTATCCTGTCTCTACGGTATGGCCAATCCCGAAGCTTTTTCCGAAAAAGTGATCAGCCTGCATACGGGACAAAGGGTAGATAGAGATCATTTCATCCGGCTGCTGGTAGAGAGCTACTACACGAACAATAAAGTAGAGTTCGAGAGCGGCAACTTCCGCGTCAAAGGCGACAGTGTGGATATATTTCCTGCCGTAGAAGGATATGACGGCGTGGCATACAGAGTGGAATTTTGGGACGGAGAGGTCGAGCGACTGAGTACCTTCGATCCACGCACGGGACGGGAATACGGCCTGCTGTCGGAGCTGAAGATATATCCCGCCAATCTGTTCGTGACGACCAAGGAGCAGGTAGATCGGGCAGTGGGGAAAATCGATGTGGATCTGGGTGCTCAGGTGGATTTTCTGAAAGAAATCGGCAAACCGTACGAAGCCAAACGCTTGTATGAACGGGTCACGTATGATTTGGAAATGATCCGTGAGTTGGGTTATTGTTCCGGTATAGAGAACTATTCGCGCTACTTCGACGGTCGTGATGCAGGGGAACGTCCTTTCTGCCTGTTGGATTATTTTCCGGAGGATTTCTTGTTGGTCATAGACGAAAGCCATGTAACGATACCGCAGATACGTGCCATGTACGGAGGCGACCGTTCGCGCAAGGAGAATCTGGTCGAATACGGATTCCGCCTGCCTGCCGCCCTCGACAATCGGCCACTTCGCTTCGATGAGTTCGAAGCTCTTACACCCCAGACTCTTTATATCAGTGCCACGCCTGCCGACTATGAGCTGAACAGAAGCGAAGGTGTGATCGTCGAACAGCTGATCCGTCCGACCGGACTGTTGGATCCCATCATCGAAGTCAAGCCAACAGCAAACCAAGTAGACGATCTGATGGAGGAGATAGCACGCTGCATAGAAAAGAAAGAGCGCGTACTGGTAACGACCCTGACCAAACGTATGGCGGAGGAGCTTAGCGAATACCTGCTACGCCACGGCATCAGTACCAGCTACATACACAGCGATGTGGACACGCTGGAGCGTGTGCGCATCATGGAAGACTTGCGCAAGGGGGTGTACGATGTGCTCATCGGGGTGAATCTGCTCCGCGAAGGATTGGACTTGCCGGAAGTTTCGCTTGTGGCTATTTTGGATGCGGATAAGGAAGGATTCCTCCGCTCACATCGTTCGCTCACGCAGACTGCCGGACGTGCCGCCCGACATATTCATGGGCGAGTCATCTTCTACGCGGACAAGATCACCGACAGTATGCAGCTCACCATGGACGAGACTGCACGCCGGCGTACCAAGCAGTTGGCCTACAACGAAGCGCACGGCATCACCCCCCAACAGATAGTGAAGAACAGTGCTGCCATCTGGGGAGAAGGCGATGTCTCAGTCTTGCAATCCGGCACAGAATCCGGTGCGTACATAGAGGAGAGCAGCATGATTGCTGCCGATCCTTTGGCCGACTATCTGAGCAAACCCAAACTGGAAGCACTCATTGCTTCCACCAAGAAGCAAATGCTGGCAGCAGCCAAAGAGCTGGACTTTCTGGAAGCAGCACGACTTCGGGACGAAGCTGCACGATTGGAAAAGAAGCTGGAGCAACTCACAGCCTAACGGCGCAGGAGTCTGTGCTTGAGACGTTGCAGAAGACCGGGATGATTCTCCGGATCGCCTGAGATCGGTGTCTGGGAAAGATTCTTTTCGGATACGATCAGTAGCACGTCTCCCACCTGCAAGTGCATACGCCCTTTCGGTACCCGATAACCCTCGCCTCTTCGTACCAGGATGACAAGCTCTTCGTCACGAAGAGAAAGGTTCATCAGCAGATCGCCATGGGACAGCATGGAAGCGTCCACCACTCTCTCCTCCAACTTGGTTCCCGTCTCTTCCGGTATTTCCACACCGAACAGGCTACCTATCGGTGGCGAGGGAATATCCAGTCCGAGCCAACGTGCTACCTGGGAGATCGTACTTCCCTGTACAAGCAGAGAGAGTATGGTAATGAAGAAGACGACATTGAAAAGCTGATCCGCTCCGGGGATATTATCGATCATGGGATAGGTGGCAAAGATGATAGGCACGGCTCCGCGCAATCCGACCCAGCTGAGAAAGGTCTTACCCCTGAATGACATTTTGCGGAAGGGAATCAGGCAGAAATAGACGGCCAACGGGCGAGCTATGAGAATCATGAAAGCACCTACCACGAGGGAGAACGGTGCCACATCCAGCATTTCTCTCGGATTGACGAGCAAGCCTAAGAGGATGAACAGGATAATCTGTACCAGCCAGGTGATACCATCGAAAAAGGTGTTGATGCTCTTCTTGTGAATAACCCGATTGTTTCCGACCACAATACCGGCGATATAAACAGCCAAATAACCATTCCCTTGCAAAAGAGCGGTCACCGAAAAGGTGAAAAACACCATGCACAGCAGGGTGATAGGATAGAGCGTATCGTTGTGGATATTCATCCGATTGAGGATAAAGACGGCCAAGCGCCCCATCAGGAAACCCAATGCACCGCCTACGACAAACTGTAGGATGAAAGTCAGAACAATAGGCCCTATTCCGCTCTGACCGGTGGTGATGAAATCGATGAGTGCAATGGTCAGCATATATGCCATGGGGTCGTTACTACCGCTCTCCATCTCCAGTGTGGGAGCCAGATTCTCTTTGAGCTGCATCTTTTGCGAACGGAGGATAGCGAATACCGAAGCCGAGTCGGTACTGGCCATCGTGGCAGCCAGCAGCAAAGAGGTAGAAAGAGCGAACCGGTAAGGGCCAAACTCCGAACCGCTCAGCCAAAAGATAAAGAAACCGGATAGAAGAGCTGTCAGCAGGACACCCAAAGTGGACAGCGTAAGCCCCTGTGCAATGACCGGACGCACCTTTCTGATCCGCGTATCCATACCACCGGTGAAGAGAATAATGGAGAGAGCGATGATCCCTACCGACTGTGCCACATCGGCATTAGAAAACTGAAACCCGAATCCATCCACTCCGAAGAGCATGCCGGTGAAGAGAAAGATCAAAAGGGTAGGGATACCGAAACGATAGCCTACCTTTCCGGCCATAATACCTGCAAATAGGACAATAGAAGCAAAGAGGAGGAAGTGTTCAGTAGATAACATCAGCTTTCAGTTATGCTTGTTATACGAAGATGTTGTAGGAGAAAGATTCGTTTTTGGCTCACAGAGCAAGCTCTGCAAAGATAAGCAAAACTCATTTTACGTCTGACATTTACACGTAGTGCGTGTGGCATCTGTGTCTTTCGCCCTGCTCAAAAGAATGAGAAACAGAAGAATGGTTCGCGTTTTTTTCGAACCGAATATGGCAAGATTGCGGTTCCAAGAATTTGAGAATGCGGCGCGAGATTATTTTAGTTTTGGTTCGGGAAAGAAAAAATTTGCGAACCAAAACGAAAACGAACTCAGACCACGTTTTTCTGAACTGTAGAAATCCATTTTTTTCGTTCCAGATTGCTCTACTATTATCCTGCCCTCATATAATTGCAAGGGGGGAGCAGAGAACGAAAACCTATATCTTTGCCGCATGTTATTGAAGGAAAGAGGCACATGCAATCAGCCCTCTTACATAATATTAAGACTCTCGCATGATAGTTTTCCTCATTAAGGCCGCGCAGTTGATCCTCGCATTCGCCATTCTGGTTTTCGTCCATGAATTGGGACATTACTTTTTTGCTCGTCTCTTCCGAGTCAGGGTGGACAAGTTCTACCTTTTCTTCGATTGGGGAGGTGCCATCTTCCGTTACAAGCCCAAACGGAGTGAAACGGAATTCGGCATCGGTTGGCTTCCTCTCGGCGGCTATTGCAAGATCAACGGGATGATAGACGAATCCATGGATACCGAGTACTTGCAACAAGAGCCGAAACCTTATGAATTTCGCAGCCGACCGGCATGGCAGCGGCTTCTGATCATGCTGGGAGGAGTGCTGTTCAATTTCCTGTTGGCTCTTGTCATCTATTCCGGTATTGTCCTGCAATGGGGTAGCATGCGGATGCCTTCGGAGCGTATCAGTTCGGGCATGGCCTTCTCCTTCGTGGCGCAGGAGGCCGGTTTTCAAGACAATGATATTATCCTCACTGTGGATGGCCGGCCGGTGGATGCTTTGGCTTCGGGGTTCATGCGATCGGTGATTCAGGCTCGCCAAGTGGAAGTCCTGAGACAAGGCCGGCGAGAGATCGTACACGTTCCGCACGATATGATGAAGCGTGTGCTCAAAGCCAACAGTGGTTTTATGTCCATACAGGTGCCATTCGTCATCGATAGCGTCATGCCCCAAGGGACAGCTTATGCCTATCAGCTGAAAGTGGGCGACAGCATCACTGCCGTAAATGGCAAGTTGATGCCTGATGCAAGCGATGTGATCGGAGCCATTCGCAGTCATGCAGGCGATAGTATAGCCCTGACTATAGCCCGTGCAGGCGAAGAGCTGACTATAACGCTGCCGGTAGATACCGGTGGACTTATCGGAGTGAGCCTCCGACCGTTAGATGCCATCTATACCATCGATCATATCCGATATTCGCTGTTCGAAGCCATACCGGCCGGAATAGCACAAGGCGTGGGCACCTTGCGCAGCTATGTAAGCGACATGAAGTACGTCTTCACCAAAGAAGGGGCAGGACAGATAGGTGGCTTCGGCACATTGGGCAGCCTCTTTCCGGCCTCTTGGAACTGGCCTCAATTCTGGGCTATGACGGCACTTCTCTCCATTATGCTGGCAGTCATGAATATCCTGCCTATCCCAGCGTTGGATGGCGGCCACATCCTCTTCCTCCTGATAGAAATCATCACGCGCAGGAAAGTCAGCCAGGAAGTCCTTATCCGTGCACAATTGATCGGGATGGCTATTCTGATTCTTCTCGTTCTCTATGCCAATGGCAATGATTTGCTCAGGGCTTTTCGCTGACAGACTGCTATGATTGGGATGGAAACCTACCCCCACAACTTCGAGGAGAAAGTGGGTTTCGATGAGATTCGTCGCCTTCTCATCGGCCATTGTCATAGTCCGATGGGCAGCGATCGGGTGGTACAGATGCATGCTCTTGCAAGGCATGACGAAGTCAGCCGTTTGCTCGCCGAGACGGAAGAAATGCAGATTATCCTGAGAGAAGAAGACTTGTTTCCCGATCTCCGTCTGGCCGATGTACGAGAAGCACTAAACCGTATCCGACCTGCCGGCACCTATCTGGAAGAGCGAGAGTTGCTGGATGTGGCTACTGCACTGAGGACAATCGAAGCCCTCATCCGTTTCTTCCATGTGGGGGAAGAAACGGAGGCTAAGGATACACCGTACCCCCACCTTCAAGCTCTTTTGTCCGAAGCCGTTGCCTTTCCGGATCTGGAGAAGCGTATCAGCAGCCTGTTCGATCGGTTCGGGAAAATGAAAGACAATGCCTCGCCCGAACTGATGAATATCCGCCGCGAACTCTCCTCCATAGAGAAGAATATCTCGCGCACTCTCCAAGGCATCCTTCGTTTGGCTCAGTCCGAAGGCTGGGTGGATCAGGGTGTACAGCCATCGGTGCGCGATGGACGGCTGGTGATTCCGGTACCTCCGGCACATAAGCGGAAGGTAAGAGGTATCGTCCATGACGAATCCGGCACGGGGAAGACCGTCTTCATCGAACCTGCAGAGATAGTAGAAGCGAACAATCGTATTCGCGAGCTGGAGGCAGCCGAAAGGCGAGAAATCATTCGCATACTGATAGAGGTATGCAATGCACTTCGTCCGCACATTCATGATCTGATCGACTGCTACGAATGGATAGGACTGTTTGACTTCATCTCAGCGAAAGCTCGTCTCAGCGTCGAATGGAATGCTATCCGTCCCATTTTGTCCAAGAGGCCGGAGATCCGGTGGGTGAAAGCCGTACATCCGCTGCTGCTTCGCAGTCTCAGAGCACATGGTAGAGATGTGATTCCGCTGGATATATCGCTTACTGCTCCCGACAAACGTATCCTGATCATATCCGGTCCCAATGCAGGGGGCAAATCTGTCTGTCTAAAGACGGTGGGGCTGTTGCAATACATGCTCCAAAGTGGTCTTCCCATACCGATGTCCCCCGATTCTACGGCAGGAATATTTGGCAAGCTCTTCATCGATATAGGAGATGAACAGTCGATAGAAGATGACCTCAGCACCTACAGTTCGCATCTGAGGAATATGAAACACTTTGCCCGCCATACGGATAAGAGTACACTATTACTAATAGATGAGTTCGGTGGCGGTACCGAACCTCAGATAGGCGGAGCCATCGCCGAAGCACTACTACATCGCTTCAACGAACAGGAAGGATTCGGAGTGGTAACTACTCACTACCATAATCTGAAAGCCTATGCCGAAGAGACACCGGGGCTTGTAAACGGAGCCATGCTTTACGATCGCCATGAGATGCGCCCACTCTTCCGTCTCTCCATCGGTCGGCCGGGAAGTTCGTTTGCCATCGAGATCGCTCGCAAGATCGGGCTGCCCGAGGAGGTCATAGCCGAAGCCACAGACAAGGTGGGCACGGGCTACATCGACATGGATAAGTATCTTCAGGATATCGTACGGGACAAACGATACTGGGAGACTAAGCGTACCAATATCCGAAAGGAGGAAAAACGGCTGGAAGAGGCTGCCGCCGAATATGAATCGCGTCTGGAGTCTATCAAAAAAGAACGCAAACAAATACTGGACGAAGCTCGCCAACAAGCATCCGAGATGCTGTCCCAATCGTCTGCTCAGATAGAGAAAACGATCCGCGACATCAAAGAGGCGCAAGCCGAAAGGGAGAAAACGCGGAGAGCACGACAAGAGCTGAGCGACTTCAGGGAAACGATCAACAAAGAAGAGGTCGAAAAAGAAGAGCGAATCAATCGGGAGATAGAGAAAATAAAACGGAGAAAAAAACGGAAGCAAGAGAAAGCAGCACCCCGTTCGACCGAAACACCTGTAGAGCCAAAGCCGCAAGAAGTACCCCAATCCCCTGTCATGCAAGTGGGCGATACGGTACGAATCAAAGGACAGACGGCTATAGGCAGTATTATAGATATGAATGATCGGGAGGCTACCATCGCTCTCGGAATGATCAAAACGACTGTACCGATCGATCGGTTGGAACCGGCCAAGCCCGTCAAAGAGCGGAAGTCCGCCCCTGCCTCCGGAGCATCTGCCCGAATGATCATAGACCGGATCCACGAGAAGCGTTTGGATTTCAAGCAAGACATCGATCTGCGCGGCATGCGTGTGAACGAAGCCGTCCAAGCTGTCATGTATTTTATCGATGATGCTATCCAACTGGGAATGCCACGCGTACGGATACTTCATGGAACAGGAACAGGTGCACTCAGGACGGTGATCAGGGAGTATTTGGCCACAGTCGATGGGGTAAGGCATTTTGCTGACGAACATGTCCAGTTCGGAGGAGCCGGTATCACTGTCGTCGAATTGGGATGACAGCTTTCTATACGATCTCCAATGGCCGAAATCATCCGCTTTTCGAAATAGATCTTCAGCAAAGTTTTTGGCAATCAACAAAGTATTTCTAACTTTGCGCACCGAATTTCATGATCACGAACGAAGAATAACAAAAACAAAATAAAAAACAGAAGAAGATTATGATCGTAGTTCCAGTTAAAGAAGGCGAGAACATCGAAAGAGCACTGAAACGCTTCAAAAGAAAGTTTGAAAAAACCGGAGCAGTACGCGAGTTGCGTGCTCGTCAGGCTTTTGAAAAGCCCTCGGTAACCAAGCGCAAGAAGATGCAGAAAGCCATCTACGTGAAGCAGCTTCAGGTTGCCGAAGAGTAAGAAGGATAGCTATTGCCGCATTTTCTTTGCGGCGCTCAAGACGGGTGCAATGATCGAGACCGACCTCTTTCGCGACAATGAATGAAACACCCGACACCATCGAAAGATTCCTCTATTATCTGCGCTACGAAGTTCACGCGTCAGAACGAACTATTTGTGACTATGCGCAAGATTTGAATCGCTATGCCGCTTTCTTCAGTGAACACACGGGAGAAGTATTCGAGCCAAGCGAACGCGACAAGGATGTCGCGCGCGCTTGGCTCTTCTCTTTGATGGAATCCGGACAAAAAAGCTCTTCCGTCCAGCGCAGGCTGAGCGCGCTGAAAAGCTTTTACAGATACATGGTCAAAATCGGGCTTATAGGGCAAAGCCCTGTCCGAATGCTGAGGGGGCCGAAGAAAGAGAGGCCACTACCTGTTTTCGTCCCGAACGATGAAATGGAAAAAGTGCTGAATCAGCCCATCCGTGAAGATGATTTCGAGGCCGTACGGGACAGATTGATTCTGGAAACACTGTATGAAGTGGGGCTGCGGCGTTCCGAAATAGCCACTCTCAAAGACAGCGCGGTAGAAGATAAGGCCGGCTGCATACGTGTCATCGGCAAAAGGAACAAAGAGCGAATAGTACCTTTCGGAAAACGTCTGCATGATATGATAGACAACTATCGGAATATTCGTGAAGAAAAAGTAGGGAAATCTGATTTTTTTTTCGTTTCTTTGGATGGCAGGCCACTGACAGGTGAAGTGGTCTACAACATAGTTCGTACGGCATTGGCAAATGTACCGCACCTGACCAAGAGGAGTCCGCATGTTCTGAGACACAGCTTCGCCACCGAAATGCTCAACCACGGAGCAGATCTGATGTCGGTCAAAGAACTCTTAGGGCACGACAGTCTTTCTACGACGGTGCAGTACACGCATATTTCGTTCGAGCAACTTAAACAGATGTATAACGCTCATCCAAGAGCAAAAAAAGAAGAAACGACCATGACAGATGTAAGAATCCAGGCTCTGCATTTCGATGCTACCGACCAACTCAAAGAATTTGCACAGAAGAAAATATCCAAGCTGAATCGCTTGTCCGATGGAATAACGGGAGCCGAAGTAGTCCTCAAGCTCGTCAAGCCTGAGACCGTACAAAACAAAGAAGCATCTATCAGGCTCTATATCCCCGGCGACGACTTGTTTGCAGAAAAGACAGCAGACACCTTTGAGGAAGCTATTGATCTGACGGTCGATGCGCTGAAGAGACAAATCGAAAAAAGGAAAGAACAGAGAAAATAGGACAAAGGCCAAAAAGATTCGCCGAATGTTTGGCGAATTAGAAAATGTCACTAAATTTGCAGCCGATTCGCCTCCCCTTAATCCGCAATGAGGCTAAGGCTGTGATTTTAGCAGTAATAAGTCGGACACCGGAGCGCGAGGGGCAGTTACCAGAGTGGCCAAATGGGGCTGACTGTAACTCAGCTGGCTTACGCCTTCGGTGGTTCGAATCCATCACTGCCCACCCTCTCTGACAAAATGAGGGAATATCGGATTGCCAATGTAGCTCAGCGGTAGAGCACTTCCTTGGTAAGGAAGAGGTCCCGGGTTCAAGTCCCGGCATCGGCTCTGATTGTGGTTAGCGTTTTGTATAAGCACAAACAAACAACTTAAATAAAACAAAGAACTTAAGGTTATGGCAAAAGAGCATTTTAACAGATCGAAACCCCACGTTAACGTAGGTACGATCGGACACGTGGACCACGGTAAGACTACCTTGACGGCTGCAATCACAACCGTGTTGGCAAAGAGGGGTCTTTCAGAGCTCCGTTCATTTGATTCAATCGATAACGCTCCCGAAGAAAAGGAACGTGGTATCACGATTAATACTTCACACGTTGAATACCAAACAGCTAATCGTCACTACGCTCACGTAGACTGTCCGGGTCACGCCGACTATGTGAAGAACATGGTTACCGGTGCTGCTCAGATGGACGGTGCTATCATCGTTGTAGCTGCCACAGACGGTCCTATGCCTCAGACTCGCGAGCACATCCTTTTGGCTCGTCAGGTAAACGTTCCTCGTCTGGTTGTTTTCATGAACAAATGCGACATGGTAGACGATGAAGAGATGCTCGAGCTTGTTGAAATGGACATGCGCGAACTCCTTTCTTTCTACGATTTCGATGGCGACAATACTCCTGTTATCCGTGGCTCTGCTCTGGGTGCTTTGAATGGAGAGCCTCAGTGGGAAGACAAGGTGATGGAGCTTATGGAAGCTGTTGACAACTGGGTTCCCCTGCCTGAGCGTGACATCGACAAGCCGTTCTTGATGCCGGTTGAAGACGTATTCTCTATCACGGGTCGTGGTACGGTTGCTACAGGACGTATCGAAACCGGTATTGTGAAGACCGGCGACGAAGTTCAGATCATCGGTCTCGGTGCAGAAGGAATGAAGTCGGTTGTTACGGGGGTTGAAATGTTCCGTAAGATTCTTGACGAAGGTCAGGCCGGTGACAACGTTGGTCTTCTCCTCCGTGGTATCGATAAGGATCAGATCAAGCGTGGTATGGTTATCTCTCACCCGGGTAAGGTTACTCCTCACAAGAGATTTAAGGCTGAGGTTTATATCTTGAAGAAAGAAGAAGGTGGTCGTCATACTCCTTTCCACAACAAATATCGTCCGCAGTTCTATATCCGTACGCTTGACGTAACCGGTGAAATCACTCTTCCCGAAGGAACAGAAATGGTTATGCCCGGTGACAACGTAACGATTACGGTTGAACTCATCTACCCGGTTGCATGTAACGTAGGTCTCCGCTTCGCTATCCGTGAAGGTGGTCGTACGGTAGGTGCCGGTCAGATTACAGAACTCATCGACTAATTCGATTAGTCAGCAATACTAAGGGGTCCCGATACCTCTCTCAATGGGTGGGTATCGGGCTCTTTTCAAACGGGTTTAGCTCAGTTGGTAGAGCATTGGTCTCCAAAACCAAGTGTCGGGAGTTCGAGTCTCTCAACCCGTGCAAAATTTTCAATCAATGAAACTATTCAATAAAATAGGGACTTCGATAACGGATTCCTATAATGAGCTTGTACATAAGGTTTCTTGGCCTACCAGATCCGAGCTGACAAACAGTGCTGTAGTAGTGATGATTGCTTCCTTAATCATTGCTCTTTTTGTGTTTGTTGTCGATACTGCTTTCGAGCGGATCATGGAACTGGTATACAAATTGGTGTTCTAACCATTTCTTGCTTATCAAGATATGACAAACGCAGAGAGAAAATTCTATGTTCTCCGTGCCATTAGTGGTAAGGAGAACAAAGTGCGTGAATATCTGGAAGCAGAAATGAAGCACTCCGATTTAGGTAATTATCTCTTTCAGGTTCTCATTCCCACTGAAAAAGTGATGACACAGCGTGCCGGTAAAAGGGTTATAAAAGAACGCCCTTATTTACCCGGATACGTATTGGTCGAAGCTGTTCTGGTTGGTGAAGTAGAGCACCGACTCCGCAGTACACCTAATGTGATTGGGTTCTTGGGTGACGGTCGTCCGGCACCTCTTCATCCATCCGAGGTTAGTCGAATCTTAGGAAAAGTAGACCAACTGGACAGCGAAGACGAAGAATATGAACTCAGCTTTATGGTGGGTGAAACCGTGAAAGTATCAGATGGTGCTTTTGCCGGTTTCGATGCGATAGTGGAAGAGGTCAATCCCGACAAGAAGAAGCTCAAGGTGATGGTGAAGATTTTCGGAAGAAAAACGGCACTGGAGCTTTCTTATGTGCAGGTTGAGAAAGAATAAGGTTATGTTACGGATCTTTTCTCTCTCACATTGATATAGTGTGTGTCTGAATTTTTAATTTTAGAACAATGGCTAAAGAAGTTGCTGGACAAATCAAATTGCAAATAAAAGGTGGTGCAGCTAATCCCTCACCCCCTGTTGGGCCTGCACTTGGTGCAAAGGGCATCAACATCATGGAGTTTTGCAAGCAATTTAATGCCAGAACCCAAGACAAAGCTGGCAAAGTATTGCCTGTAGTAATTACGTACTATGCCGATAAGTCTTTTGATTTTATCGTAAAAACTCCTCCTGTTGCTATTCAACTCCTTGAAGCCAGCAAACAGAAGAGCGGTTCTGCAGAGCCTAATCGTAAGAAGGTAGCAGAAATCACATGGGAGCAAGTACGTGCGATCGCAGAAGACAAGCTTGTCGATTTGAATTGCTTCGATATTAAAGCTGCCATGAAAATGGTAGCCGGTACTGCTCGAAGCATGGGTATCGCGGTTAAAGGGGACTTCCCGGAATAAATAATTTAATCTTACTCAAAATGAGCAAACTAACAAAAAAACAGAAGTTGGCCTTTAGCAAGATTGAACCCGGGAAAGCATACACAATATCGGAAGCATCGGCCTTGGTGAAAGAGATCACCACGACCAATTTTGATGCATCTGTGGATATTGATGTGCGCTTGGGTGTAGACCCCCGCAAGGCTAACCAGATGGTGCGTGGCGTTGTAACGCTTCCGCACGGAACTGGAAAGCAGATCCGCGTTTTGGCATTGTGCTCTCCTGATAAAGAAGCTGAAGCTAAAGAAGCTGGTGCTGATTATGTAGGTCTTGATGAATACATAGAAAAAATCAAGGGCGGTTGGACTGACATCGACGTCATCATCACCATGCCTGCCATTATGGGTAAAATCGGTGCATTGGGACGTGTTTTAGGTCCTCGCGGATTGATGCCTAACCCTAAAAGCGGGACTGTAACCAATGATGTAGGTGCTGCTGTAAAAGAAGTGAAAGCCGGTAAGATTGACTTTAAAGTTGATAAAACCGGTATCGTTCATACGTCGATAGGTAAAGTGTCATTCTCTGCGGACCAAATCCGCGATAATGCACGTGAGTTTATTAATACGATTATTAAACTCAAGCCTACTACAGCTAAGGGTACTTATATCAAAAGCATCTATCTTTCAAGTACTATGAGTTTCGGTATCAAAGTTGATCCTAAGACAGTGGATGAAAATTAAGAAAGGGTAGAAACGATGAGAAAGGAAGATAAAGGTACAGTTATAAGGCAGTTGACCGAATATATCGGCCAATACCCCCACTTCTACTTGACTGACATAGAAGCATTAAATGCTGAGAAAACATCAGAGCTCCGTCGCAACTGCAATAAAAACGGAGTGAAGTTGGTAATGGTGAAAAACACGCTTTTGCGTGCAGCCTTAGCAGCGAGTGATGTAGATTTCTCTTCATTGTACAGCTGTCTGAAAGGGAATACCGCTGTCATGTTCTGTGAAGTGGCTAATTCTCCCGCCAAAGTAATCAAGCAGTTTACAAAGGATACCAAAGGAGAAGGAAAACCTTGGCTAAAAGCTGCGTACGTACAGGAAAGCTTCTACATTGGAAGGGAAAACCTGGATGCTTTGGTTTCGATCAAGAGCAAAAACGAACTTATCGCAGATGTTGTGGCATTGCTGCAGTCTCCGGCCAAGAACGTTATTGCATCTTTGCAGTCAGCAGGTCAAACGATCCATGGTGTGTTGAAGACCTTGGAAGAAAAATAATTCAACAGTATAATTGAAAACTTTTAATACTCAAAAATAAAATGGCAGACATTAAAGCTATTGCTGAACAACTGGTTAACTTGACAGTAAAAGAAGTTAGCGAACTCGCTACTATCCTGAAAGAAGAATATGGCATCGAGCCGGCAGCTGCTGCTGTTGCTGTAGCCGCTGCTCCTGGTGCTGCCGGTGCTGCAGCTGAAGAGGAGAAAACTTCTTTCGATGTAGTTCTTAAGAGTGCTGGAGCTGCAAAATTGCAGGTAGTAAAAGCTGTTAAAGAACAATGCGGTCTTGGCCTGAAAGAAGCAAAGGATCTCGTAGACGCAGCACCTTCTACCGTGAAGGAAGGTGTAGACAAAGCTACTGCTGAGGCTCTGAAAAAGGCTCTCGAAGAAGCAGGTGCTGAAGTAGAACTGAAATAACGCATTTTAGGCCTGATTATCAGGTTATTATGGTTAAGGCCCCCCATTTTGGGGGATCTTAACCATTTCGTGTCTATAGTTTTCCCAAGTTAAAATAGTCCTGAATTTTAGATGACGCCGACTACAAACAACAGAAGAATCAACTTTGCTTCGATAAAGAATCCGCTTTCTTATCCGGACTTTCTTGAAGTACAACTCAAGTCGTTCCATGACTTCCTTCAATTAGATACTCCACCCGAGAGACGTAAGAAAGAAGGTCTTTATAAAGTTTTTGCGGAGAATTTTCCAATAACAGATACCCGCAACAACTTTGTCTTGGAATTCCTTGATTACTATATCGATCCCCCAAAATATTCCATCGATGAATGTCTCAGCAGGGGGCTCACCTATAGCGTCCCTCTGAAAGCTAAGCTGAAACTTTATTGTACAGATCCTGATCACGAAGATTTTGCTACTGTAATTCAGGACGTTTTTCTTGGGCCCATACCTTACATGACAAGTTCCGGCACATTTGTTATAAATGGAGCCGAGCGTGTCATCGTTTCCCAGTTGCACCGTTCTCCGGGTGTGTTCTTCGGGCAAAGCCTTCATACGAATGGCACCAAACTTTACTCAGCACGAATTATCCCATTCAAAGGGTCGTGGATTGAATTTGCTACTGACATTAACAATGTCATGTATGCATACATCGATAGAAAGAAGAAACTTCCTGTAACAACTCTTCTTCGTGCCATTGGTTTCGAGTCAGACAAAGACATTCTCGACATCTTCAATCTTGCCGAAGAGGTAAAAGTAACGAAGACCAACCTGAAGAAATGTATCGGACGCAAATTAGCAGCTCGTGTCATCAATACGTATATCGATGATCTTAGTGATGAAGACACCGGGGAAGTTGTTTCCATGGAGCGAATCACTGTCGTGGTGGACAGAGAGGTTGAACTGACAGAGGATAATATCGAGGCAATCCTCAACTCAAATACACAAACGATCCTGCTACACCGAAGTGATTCGAATACTTCTGATTACAGCATCATATTCAACACTTTACAGAAGGATCCATGTAATTCGGAAAAAGAAGCCCTGTATTATGTATACAGACAGCTCCGTAATGCCGAGCCGGCTGATGATGCAAGTGCAAGAGAGGTAATAACGAATCTGTTCTTCTCTGATAAACGGTACGACTTAGGCGATGTCGGGCGCTATCGTATCAATAAGAAGCTGAACTTGAATATCGATCCCGATATCAAAGTACTGACAAATGAGGATATCATTGAGATCATCAAGTATCTTATCGAGTTAGTAAATTCCAAGGCATCGGTAGACGATATAGACCACTTGTCGAACCGTCGTGTTCGGACTGTCGGAGAGCAGCTTTACAACCAATTTGGTATTGGTTTGGCCCGTATGGCCAGGACGGTACGCGATCGAATGAATGTTCGCGACAATGAAGTTTTCACTCCTATTGATTTGGTCAATGCTAAGACTATTTCCTCTGTCGTGAATTCTTTCTTTGGTACCAATGCCTTGTCGCAGTTCATGGATCAGACAAACCCATTGGCTGAAATAACGCATAAGCGACGTCTGTCGGCATTGGGCCCCGGAGGTCTATCGCGCGAACGGGCCGGCTTTGAAGTCCGGGACGTTCACTACACGCATTATGGTCGTCTATGTCCTATTGAAACGCCTGAAGGACCCAATATCGGTCTGATTTCCTCCCTCTGCGTATACGCCAAAATCAGTGATTTGGGTTTTATCACAACACCATACCGTGAAGTAAAGAACGGCAAGGTAGATTTTTCCGACAATGGACTGAAATACTACACGGCAGAAGAAGAGGAAGAGAAGACCGTAGCACAAGGAAATGCGCCTCTTGACGAAAATGGTCGATTTGTCAGAGAACGAGTAAAAGCACGTTACGAGTCGGATTTCCCGTTGGTTACACCGGATGAGGTCGATCTGATGGATGTTTCGCCCACTCAAATTGCTTCAATCGCAGCAGCTTTAATTCCTTTCTTGGAACACGACGATGCCAACCGTGCGTTGATGGGTTCTAACATGATGCGTCAGGCTGTTCCCCTACTAAGGCCTGAATCTCCGATCGTCGGTACCGGTATAGAAGGTAAATTGGTACAGGATTCACGTACACAGATCGTGGCGGAGAGAGGCGGAGAGGTTGTCTTTGTGGATGCCTCTTGCATCAAGATTCGTTATGACAGGACAGCTGATGAAGAGTTTGTAAGTTTCGACGATGCCATCGTTACCTACTATCTTCCCAAATACCGCAAAACGAACCAAAGCACGACCATTGACCTGCATCCTATTTGTTCTAAAGGGGATAGAGTAGAGGCTGGCCAAATTTTGACGGAAGGCTATTCAACTCAGGGGGGAGAATTAGCCCTCGGCCGCAATGTTCAGGTAGCATACATGCCTTGGAAAGGATACAATTATGAGGATGCTATCGTATTGAACGAGCGAATGGTTCGAGAGGACTTCTTCACGTCTGTTCATGTTGACGAGTATATTCTTGAGGTTAGAGAGACCAAAAGAGGTCTTGAAGAACTCACTTCCGATATCCCCAACGTCAGCGAGGATGCGACAAAGGACTTGGATGAAAATGGGATTGTGCGAATCGGGGCACATATCGAGCCCGGTGACATCCTTATTGGAAAAATTACGCCTAAGGGTGAATCGGATCCGACTCCTGAAGAAAAACTGCTGCGCGCAATCTTCGGCGACAAAGCCGGCGACGTTAAGGACGCTTCATTGAAAGCAACTCCCTCTCTGCGAGGGGTGGTAATCGACACGAAATTGTTCTCAAAAGCTGCCAAGAAAAAGAGTCGGACATCGACCAAAGAAGCCGTAAACAAACTTGACGATACATATGCGAAAAGGCAGCAACAACTTCATGAGCGTCTGATCGAAAAGCTAACAGAACTGACCAAAGGCAAAACCTGCTGTGGCGTAAAGGACTACTTGAATGTTGAGTTGATTAAGGCCGGCAGCAAATTCACCAAAAAAGATCTTGAAGCTCTTGATTTCAATGTGATCCAATTAAGTGATTGGACAAATGATGCACATACGAACGAGCTGATAAAGGCTGTCGCGGTGAATTATCTGAAGCACTCCAAGGAAATTGAAGCTGAGCTACGCCGTCGCAAATTAGATGAAACGATCGGAGACGAGCTGCCTGCCGGTATTGTTCAAATGGCCAAAGTCTACATAGCCAAGAAACGGAAGATCCAAGTTGGCGACAAGATGGCCGGACGTCATGGGAATAAAGGTATTGTGTCCAAAATCGTGCGTCAAGAGGATATGCCGTTCCTCGCAGACGGTACTCCAGTGGATATATGCCTGAACCCTCTTGGTGTGCCCTCACGTATGAACTTGGGACAGATATTCGAAGCTGTACTTGCATGGGCAGGACGCAAGATGAATGTCAAGTTCGCTACACCTATCTTCGATGGAGCTTCCCTCAAAGATATGAATGAGTGGACAGACAAGGCAGGGCTACCTCGTGATGGAAAGACATATCTGTACGATGGTGGTACCGGCGAACGTTTCGACCAGCCTGCAACCGTTGGTGTAACTTATTTCTTGAAGCTTGGACACATGGTCGATGACAAGATGCATGCTCGATCCATCGGACCGTATTCACTCATCACCCAGCAACCTCTCGGTGGTAAAGCTCAATTCGGAGGACAACGATTCGGAGAGATGGAGGTTTGGGCTCTAGAAGCATTTGGAGCTTCGCATATCTTGCAAGAAATTCTTACTGTGAAATCTGACGATGTTGTTGGACGTTCAAAGGCATACGAAGCGATAGTCAAAGGAGATCCGATGCCAACACCGGGTATTCCGGAGTCGCTTAACGTGCTATTGCATGAATTGAAAGGCCTCGGTTTAAGTTTTTCTTTGGACTAACTCCTAATCGAGAGTCTGTACAATTATTTTTGCCTTCATCCATTCCTATTCAAGCAAAGTGAACTATGGCTTTTAGAAAAGAAAATAAGATAAAGAACAACTTCTCGAAGATTCGTATCACCTTGGCTTCTCCTGAAGAGATTCTTGAGAACTCATTTGGAGAAGTATTGAAGCCGGAGACGATCAATTATCGTACGTACAAGCCGGAACGAGATGGTTTATTCTGTGAACGCATCTTCGGTCCGGTTAAGGATTTTGAATGTCATTGCGGCAAATACAAGCGTATTCGATACCGTGGTATCGTATGTGATCGTTGTGGAGTCGAGGTGACGGAAAAGAAAGTTCGCCGTGAGCGTATGGGACACATCCACTTGGTCGTGCCCGTTGCTCATATTTGGTATTTCCGTTCTCTCCCGAATAAGATCGGCTATCTATTAGGTCTGCCTACCAAGAAGTTGGATGCTATCATTTACTATGAACGCTACGTTGTCATTCAACCGGGTGTTGCCGAAGGGCTGAGTCAACTTGATCTATTGTCGGAGGAAGAATACCTCGACAAGCTCGATGAAATAGAACGTACCCACAAGGGCAACCAAAATTTGGAGGATACTGATCCAGACAAATTTATTGCGAAGATTGGAGCAGAAGCTATTTATGATCTTCTATGTCGTGTGGATCTGGATTCCATTTCCTACGAATTGCGAGATCGTGCCAATACAGATGGTTCGCAACAACGTAAAACCGAAGCACTCAAACGTCTTCAAGTCGTTGAAAGCTTCCGTGCATCGAAAGGTGTGAATCGTCCTGAGTGGATGGTTATGAAAGTCATTCCGGTTATCCCGCCGGATCTTCGCCCTTTGGTGCCTTTGGATGGTGGGCGTTTTGCCACGTCTGATTTGAACGACTTGTACCGTCGTGTCATTATCCGTAACAATCGTCTCAAACGATTGATCGAGATCAAAGCTCCTGAAGTTATCTTACGTAACGAAAAGCGTATGCTTCAGGAAGCAGTTGACTCACTTTTTGACAACTCACGGAAGTCGAGTGCGGTTAAGTCTGACAACAACCGTCCTCTGAAATCCCTTTCAGACAGTCTCAAAGGTAAGCAAGGCCGTTTCCGTCAGAATTTGCTCGGTAAGCGTGTCGATTACTCTGCCCGTTCTGTTATCGTTGTTGGCCCGGAGCTCAAGATGCACGAATGCGGACTTCCGAAAGACATGGCGGCCGAACTTTACAAACCCTTCATTATTCGCAAGCTGATTGAGCGTGGTATAGTGAAGACTGTTAAGAGTGCCAAGAAGATTGTAGATCGCAAAGAACCTGTTATTTGGGATATCTTGGAGTATGTGATGAAAGGACATCCGGTTCTTCTCAACCGTGCCCCAACCCTTCACAGATTGGGTATTCAAGCGTTCCAGCCTAAGCTGATCGAGGGGAAAGCAATACAATTGCACCCATTGAGCTGTACTGCATTTAATGCGGACTTCGATGGAGACCAAATGGCTGTGCACCTTCCTCTGAGCAACGAAGCTATTCTTGAGGCCCAGTTGCTTATGCTGGCTTCGCATAACATTCTTAACCCTGCCAATGGGGCACCGATTACTGTTCCCTCGCAGGATATGGTATTGGGTCTGTATTATATCACGAAGTTACGCCCCAACACGAAAGGGCACGGCCTGATATTCTACGGCTCTGAAGAAGCGACAATAGCCTATAACGAAGGCAAAGTTGATATTCATGCCCCTATTAAAGTCTATGTAGAAGACTACGAGAACGGAGAGCCGGTTCGCCGTATGGTAGAGACATCCGTTGGGCGTCTGATGGTCAACGAATATGTGCCGAAGAAAGTTGGCTATGTCAATGAAGTACTTGGCAAAAAAGCTCTACGCGACATTATCGGCAGTGTAATCAAGGTCTGTGGAGTAGCTACAACTGCCAAATTCTTGGATGATATCAAGAACTTGGGTTACTACATGGCATTTAAGGGTGGTTTGTCTTTCAATTTGGCAGACGTGCTTATCCCTGAAGAGAAGGACAAATTGATTCAAGAGGGTTACACTGCGGTCGAGCAGATTATGCAAGACTATAGCATGGGATTCATCACGTTCAACGAGCGATACAACCAGATTATTGATACGTGGACGCATATCAATGGCCGCTTGTCAAATGTCTTGATCAAGCAACTCAGCTCAGACAATGACGGATTCAATTCTGTCTTCATGATGATGGATTCTGGAGCCCGTGGTTCCAAAGAGCAGATTCGTCAGCTGTCCGGTATGCGTGGATTGATGGCTAAGCCCCAAAAGAGCGGAGCCGAGGGTGGTCAGATTATCGAGAACCCCATTCTTTCAAACTTCAAGGAAGGGCTTTCGGTACTTGAATACTTTATCTCTACTCACGGTGCTCGTAAGGGTCTTGCCGACACCGCATTGAAAACGGCTGATGCCGGTTATCTTACCCGTCGTCTTGTGGACGTTTCTCATGATGTTATTATCACAGAAGAAGATTGCGGCACATTGCGAGGACTTCTTACTACCGAACTCAAGCAAAACGAAGATGTAGTTGCTTCTTTGTACGAACGCATACTTGGGCGCGTTTCCGTTCACGATATTGTTCATCCTACCACGGGCGACATTATCGTTAGGGCAGGAGAAGAGATCAGAGAGCAAGCAGCACAGATTATCGAAGATTCTCCGATCGAAGCTGTTGAAATCCGTTCCGTTCTCACCTGTGAATCCAAGAAAGGTGTATGTGCCAAGTGCTATGGTAGAAATCTTGCTACCAACCGCATGGTACAGCGTGGTGAGGTCGTAGGCGTTATTGCAGCTCAGTCTATTGGGGAGCCGGGTACACAGCTTACGCTGCGAACCTTCCACGTCGGAGGTATTGCCTCCAATGTGGCGACAGAGAATAGTTTGGTGTCCAAATACGATGGTATCCTCGAGTTTGAAGAACTGCGTGCTGTAGATGCTACTGACGAATCGCATCAGGTCGTAGTGAGTCGAATGACTGAATTGCGTATTGCCGATCCGAATACCGGTATCATTTTGGCCAATCACAATATCCCCTACGGTGCAAAATTGTTCTTCCGCCAAGGTGATACGGTCAAGAAAGGTGACAAAATCATCGAATGGGACCCGTTCAATGCAGTCATCGTATCGGAAGTAGCGGGAACACTCTCTTTTGAAGGTGTAGTGGAGAATGTAACTTTCAAGATGGAAAGTGACGAGACTACCGGTCTGAAAGAAAAGATCATCATCGAATCCAAGGATAAGACCATGGCTCCTTATGCTCGAATAATAGACGAGAATGGAGAGATGCTCAAGAACTACAGTCTACCGATGGGTGCTCACGTAGTGAAAGACGATGGCGACGCAGTCAAAGTCGGAGAGATTTTAGTGAAGATTCCTCGGTCTGTAGGTAAAGCCGGTGACATTACCGGTGGTCTGCCACGTGTTACTGAGCTGTTCGAAGCACGAAATCCGTCTAATCCCGCTATCGTCTCTGAAATCGATGGAGAGATCGGCTTTGGCAAGCTGAAACGAGGAAACCGTGAGATCACTGTTACTTCTAAGTTGGGTGAAGAGAAAAAGTATCTGATCCCCTTGTCCAAGCAGCTTCTTGTACAGGAAAACGACTTCGTGCGTGCCGGGACACCGCTTTCAGACGGTGCCATTACGCCGGCTGATATTCTGGCAATCAAAGGCCCTACGGCAGTACAGGAGTACATCGTGAACGAAGTACAAGATGTGTATAGACTTCAGGGTGTGAAGATCAATGACAAGCATTTCGAAGTCATTGTTCGTCAGATGATGCGTAAGGTTGAAATCGTCGATCCGGGTGATACGCTCTTCCTCGAACAGCAAGTAGTCGATAAGTTCGAAGTAATGGAAGAGAACGATCGCATCTGGGGCAAGAAAGTCGTTATCGAGGCCGGAGACAGCCAAGTGCTGAAAGCCGGACAGATCGTTACGGCACGCAAGCTCCGCGATGAGAACAGTATGCTCAAGCGTAAGGACCTCAAGATCGTGAAAGTGCGCGATGCCAAGTCAGCTACCGCCAGTCAGATACTCCAAGGTATTACCCGTGCGGCACTGCAGACCAAGAGCTTTATGTCCGCAGCCTCTTTCCAAGAGACAACCAAGGTGCTGAATGAAGCAGCTATCTGTGGTAAGACCGACTATCTGGAAGGACTGAAAGAAAACGTTATCTGCGGTCACCTCATTCCTGCCGGTACCGGTTTGCGTGATTACGAGAAGCTCGTCGTTATGCATCGTGACGATTACGAAAAGGCGACAGCCGAACGTAAGAGTTTCCTTTCTGTACCCACTACAGAGCCAGCAATGGAAGAAGCTCCATCGGAATAGCTCTCATAGGGTTAAACACCCTTGAAACGATATATCAGGACTGTGTTAGGGTGAAAAAAACCGATACAGTCCTGATTTTTGTCTTTAGCTGGTTTTAGGACAAGTAACCTCCTTATATTGTGGTTATTCGGACTTTCAGGCCTATATTTGCAAAATACGGGTTAGAAGATTGATAGAGAAGCACTTTTGTCTTTTTTTCATCGGTTCGGAATAGTCCGACAGGCTTTCTACCTCGTTGTACGGATTCGACCAAATAGACATTCTCTGAACACTTATATGTGGAAGACAGCTTCGGATAAAGGATTGGGACACTTGCTTAGAGATGTCTGGCCTCTGCTGAACGAAGAGGAGCGAGAGCTATTAGACAGGGAGATACGGTCTTTCCCTTGTAAGAAAGCCTCTACTGTCTTCTCTGAAGGAGACATCCCCAACAGTCTTTTTTATCTGTACGAAGGAAAAATAAAGATCCTGAGGGAAGGCGTATATGGACGCTTCCACATCTCTCGCATCGTTAAGCCGGGGCAGTTCTTCGGTATGCGTCCCTATTTTGCCGAAGAAACCTGTTCGTCCACAGCCATTGCCGTTGAAAACTCCAAAGTCCTTGCCATACCGGTCGAAGCTATCGAAGCATTGCTGAAAGGAAACACCTCATTCTGTAGATACTTCCTCAAAGCTTTGGCCAAAGAGTTGGGCTATGCAGAAAAGCGAACCGTAACGCTCACGCAGAAACATGTTCGTGGCCGACTGGCCGAAACACTGCTGATACTGAAAGAAAATTTCGGATTTGAGAACGATGGAGCTACCCTGAGTATCTACCTTAGTCGAGAGGAACTGGCCACCCTTTCCAACATGACAGTAAGCAATGCCATACGTACCCTTTCTACATTTGTTTCCGAGCGAATGCTGGCACTTGATGGCAAAAGGATCAAGATTATCGACTGCGATCGTCTGCAAAAAACCGCACGCTCCGGCTAAAGCCTCCCTCCCCCCTTTTTCGATAGTCATTGAGGAAGTGATCGACAAAGACCTATAAGAAAACTATTTGTCGAATCAGTTCTGCACCTACGGCCGTATTCAGTCTGAGGAGCAACTTTGCTTTGTTGTTGCTCAGCTGGCTGCGTACAACGGAAGAATTGAATGTCAGGTACAGTACACCGTCATGAATCCGGCTACGACCGAGGAATTTATAGAGAGGCCCCAACACCTGTGGCAGAGCATCCAAAGCCTCCACCTCGAGAAGTCGCTCATACATGAGCGGTTCGTCCTCCAGCCAAGCCCGAATTACCTGATCCACTTTCTGTATTTCGCTTTTTTCCATCCGAGGGATACCTATTGTTGGAATATCTGTCCGTTTTCTATTTTGAAAAGGCGGTAATCCTCACTCCAAGAGGCGATAATCTCGTCCAAGTATTTTCGGTTCGTGTCTGTGATGAAGATCTGACCGAAACCGTTACCACCGACAAGGCGGATAATCCGCTCCACACGAGTAGCATCCAGTTTGTCGAATATATCATCGAGCAGCAAAATGGGCGTCTCATGACCGTGCAGTTGCTGATGGCGGAACTGTGCCAACTTCATACTGATCAGGAAGGTCTTGTTCTGCCCCTCCGAACCTATTTTCCGAATAAGAACTCCACCGAGAAGCATTTCCAATTCGTCCTTGTGTACACCACAAGAAGAAAACCCCAGTAGATAATCCTTCGGGCGGCTCCTGCGAAGCAATTCCCCAAGAGGTACTCCGTCCGCCAAATGCGAGCGATAGGACAGGCTGACCTCCTCGGCAGATCCGCTAATATCGGAATAAAGATCATTGAAAACAGGAAGAAAATCTTCGACAAAACAGCGACGCTTGTTGTAGATCTCTGCTGCATAGGATTCCATCTGTAGCTCCAAAACATCCATCAGAGCATCATCGTGACGGTCCTGCTTGAGCATTGTATTGCGCTGTTGCAAATGCCGATTGTACTGAATGAGGGCCGACAGATACCGAGGATCCTGCTGGCAAAGCTGCTGATCCATGAACCGTCTGCGCTCATCGCTACCTCCGAGGATGAGCTGATAGTCCTGTGGAGAAACTATTACCAGCGGGAAACGACCGATATGATCGCTCAGCCGCTCATATTCTTTCTTGTTCCGGCGCAATACCTTGTGCTTCCCAGGACGAATAGAGAGAAGCAGCTCTACGGCATCGCCACTTTCATCTCGATACAGTCCCTGCAGCAGGGCCATTTCCTCACCATGCTTCACTACCATATTGTCCGGTACGGAAAGATGACTGCGACAGAAAGAGAGGAAATGCAGCGCATCCAGTAGATTGGTCTTGCCCATTCCATTGTTTCCCACCAGACAGTTCACCTTGGGCGAAAACCGACAATCGGCAGCTACGATACTCTTAAAATTGACGATATGGAGTTCTTCTATGATCATTCTCGTTGGGGTAAGATAGAGGGTGGAGGATTGTCTCGTCCTTCTGTCAAGCGAATACCTACTTCCGTTATACCTGAAAGAGTCGGCACCCTCATATTGTGCTTCAACTCTATCTTATAAAGGCCCGAATAGGGAAAACGTGCGGAGATCGGCAGGCGAAACCGGTTTTGCTGCTTGGCAACCCCTTTTCCGTTCCACTGTTGTGGCTTATCGGCCAAAGTCAGATCCACCGAGTCCGCAAAGATCAGACGCTCTCCCACTGAAACCTCGTACGCCAATGCCAGATCGCGATATTCGTACCGATTGTCGTGGCGGATCAGCAACTCCAAAGAATATGAGCGAGTATAGTCCGGTATGAGGATTTCGTAGTCGAGCACATCACTTTTCTGCCATCTTCCATGAGGCACCTGACGATAGAGTATTCGCTCGTCCTTACGGTATGTGCAAGACACAGCCAAGCATATCCCCAATGCAACCAGAAAAAAACTGATTGCCCCTCGGACTTGCTTTTGTGTGGCAGCACCCATCTTCCCCTCTATTCCTCCTTTCTCTCTCCCTGTCGGCCTTCCTGACGAGGAGTACTTTGACGCGGTGGTCTGCGACCACTGCCCGCCACGCGTCTGGCTCCTTCCACTCGTTCGGAGCCGGCCTCGTTCGTATAGGGACGTGCAAAACGAGCATCGCCTCGACTGCGCTCTCGCGTATTCTCCCGACGATCACCTCCCTCCGGTCGGGGAGCTTTCTCTCGTGATGGTATTCTGCTACTGCTGCGAACGCGAGGTGTAGGCTGTACAGATTCATGCGTGCGACGAGGCTCGCCGTTTTTCTCTCTATCAGAGAAGTCTCTACCACCGTTGCCGTTGCGCCTCCTGCGGCGAGACAAGGCATCGTCGAACCGAGTCAGACTATTGTCCGTAAGGATGTCGGACAATTCGTGTCCGGACGACTGCTTCTTGTCGTCATACTCCAGCGATACCGGTTTGATCCCCTGCTTGTTCAGGCTGATCACCTCGAAAGCGCGCCGAGCCGATATGGTCGTAAGATTGACAGGAGCATTGGGAACGGTAGAATACGAAACCTCCCGACGGAATACATCCGCCTTGAAATAGTGGTACACACTCTCTTTCGTCTCCAAGACGATCTCCGGACTCGGCATCTTCTTACGAGCTTCCACATAGGCATCCACCTCATAATTGAGGCAGCATTTGAGCTTGGCGCAGAGGCCCGTGAGTTTCTGAGGATTGAGAGCCAAATCCTGATAGCGAGCTGCACTCGTATTCACCGACACGAAATTCATCTTCCACGCCGAGCAGCACAGCTGGCGGCCGCAAGGGCCGATACCGCCTATACGGCCGGCCTCCTGTCTTGCACCGATCTGCTTCATCTCCACACGAATGTGGAAAGTCTCCGCCAGTACTCGGATCAGTTGGCGAAAGTCTACGCGCTCATCGGCGATATAGTAGAAAATGGCCTTATTGCCATCGCCCTGATACTCCACATCTCCGATCTTCATATCCAGATTCAAATCGGCCGAAATCTGGCGGGACTGGATCATCGTATCGTACTCTCGCGCCTTTGCTTCGCGGTACTTATCCAGATCGCCCTGTTTGGCTATGCGGTATATCTTGAATGGCTCGCCGTTGTTCGTACTGTACCGATGCTTGCGCATCTGGAGCTTCACCAGTTTACCGGTCAGTGTCACCGTCCCGATATCATGGCCGGGATTGGCCTCTACGGCCACCACATCCCCTTTGTGCAGCTCTATTTTCTCGCTATTGAGGTAGTACCCTTTGCGCGTATTCTTGAATTGTACCTCCACGAATCCGCCATCTTCGGGCAAATCGGGGATGTCATTCAGCCAGTCATAAGTGCTGAGCGGCTGGCTATGACACCCCTTGCAGGCATCCTTCGTCAGGGAGGTCGTATTGTCTAATCGGTAGTCCATCCGTCTTTTGCTTTGTCCGGTGTAGTTCTCTACTGCTGCTGATAGGAGGTATAAGGCACAACCGCCGCACTATGCAAGCAGGTACTCTCCACCCGTATGCGAGATTATTTGGCGTAGCTGACGGAGCGAGATTCGCGGATCACCGTGATCTTCACTTGTCCGGGGTAGGTCATCTCATCCTGAATTCTCTTGGCTATTTCGTTCGAGAGCGTTTCCACCGAGGCATCGTCCGTCTTGTCGGCACCGACGATCACACGGAGTTCGCGACCGGCCTGGATGGCATAGGTCTTGATAACGCCCGGATAGGACATGGCGAGCTGCTCCAGATCGTTCAGACGCTTGATATAGGCTTCCACGATCTCACGACGTGCTCCCGGACGGGCGCCGCTGATGGCATCGCACACCTGTACGATAGGAGCTATCAGCGACATCATTTCCACCTCATCGTGGTGCGCTCCTACGGCGTTGCATATATCGGGTTTCTCTTTGAACTTCTCACAAAGCTTCATACCCAAGAGAGCATGTGGCAATTCCGGCTCATCGTCGGGCACCTTGCCGATGTCGTGCAGCAGACCGGCGCGTTTGGCTTTCTTCGGGTTCAGCCCCAATTCGCTGGCCATGATGGCACAGAGATTGGCCGTTTCGCGCGAATGCTGCAAGAGATTCTGCCCATAGGAAGAGCGATACTTCATCTTACCGATCAGGCGGATCAGCTCTGGGTGCAGGCCGTGGATTCCAAGGTCGATCACCGTCCGTTTACCCGTCTCGATGATTTCCTCCTCTACCTGCTTTCTCACTTTGGATACCACCTCTTCTATGCGTGCCGGATGGATACGTCCGTCCTGTACCAGCTGGTGGAGTGCCAGACGTGCTATCTCACGACGCACCGGATCGAATCCCGACAGGACGATGGCCTCAGGCGTATCGTCCACGATGATCTCGATGCCGGTAGCAGCCTCCAATGCACGGATATTGCGGCCCTCTCGGCCGATGATGCGCCCCTTGATCTCATCGCTTTCGATATGGAAGACGGTCACGGAGTTTTCGATGGCCGTCTCCGTAGCCACGCGCTGGATGGATTGGATGACGATTCGCTTAGCCTCTTTGTTGGCAGTCATCTTGGCCTCTTCGATAATCTCATTGACGTATGCAGAGGCCTGCCCCTTGGCTTCGTCTTTGAGGCTTTCCACCAGCCTGTCTTTAGCCTCGGCTGCGGAGAGTCCGCTCAGAGATTCCAGATGAGCCTGTTCGCGAGCCTTCAGCTCGTCGAGTTCCGTCTTTTTCTTTTCTATCACAGAGAGCTGGGCAGTCAGATTCTCACGCATCAAATCCATTTCCTGCCCCTTCTTCGTTATATCTTCCTGACGTTGGTTGAGAGTTTGTTCGCGGCTTTTGAGTTTGCTCTCCACGGATTGGAGCTTGCTATTGCGCTGTGCCACCTGCTTTTCCAGGTCGCTCTTGAGTTGGAGAAACTTCTCCTTCACTTCGAGGAGCTTCTTTTGCTTGATCACCTCGGCTTCACGGCGAGCTTCGGCGAGAATCCCCTCTGTCCTTTGCTTGAGCAGTGTCCGCGTGATCAGCCATACGGCAGCGGCACCGGCTATAAGCCCCAAAAAAGTAAATAATAAAAGTGTTCCTATTCCCATTTTCGTTTGTATTCTTTGAAATTAGTAAGTAGCAGTATTACAACACACACACGTGTCCGAGGCCGATCACAGCAAAGACCTCGAAGCTATAAAAGGAAAGAAACAAAGACTGAAAGGAATGAGAAGAAAAGAAACGGTAATAGCCCTCTCCCGACTAATAGCGACTTAGAAAAGCCTCCAATTCGGTATTGAGCCTGCGCAAGCGGTCATTGATCGGGGTACGATCGGCCTGTTTGCGCTCGTGTGCCAAATAAAAAGCCGTATCCACTGCAGCCAGAAGCAAATGTCCGCCTGCGGGCAGTTGGGCCATATTGGGATATGATTCGCGATAACGTATGATCCGGAAGTTGAGTCTGTCGGCAGCTTGCCGATAGAGGGCCTCATCATTACGTGGTATGGCAAGCCTCAGCCGGCTCCCCTGAATGTTGAGCGTGATATTCAGCGAGTCCGGATCCTTTGTCATCTTCTTTTATTCCGTTTGCAACAGGGCGATGCACCTGTCTATTTCTCTTATCAAACTTTCCAGACGTTGTTTGGACTGGCGGGCTTCGTCCTCATTGGCTACGATCACCCTCGATGTCAGCAACGTCTTGTTCTTGGTTTCTGCTATGCCCAAGGCCAAATCCTGCTGTGCGATTTTTTTATTTTTCGCAGCCAGTTCGGCCCGAAGAGACGAAATTTCGTTTTGCTGATTTTCCACCAGCTCCATCAGCTTGCGGACGTTATATTCCAGCTTCGAAAGATCGAGTTCCTCTTCTCCGGTCATAGAATAATCCTTTTCCTTACAAAAGTAAATTATCCGCGCCAAACTGGCAACTAATTTTGTGTGCTTGTATAAAGGGTAAATGAAACAGTCGTTACGGAGAAAAAAGAATTGGTTACTTTTGTCTTCGCAGAAGGACTGCTCCACAAAATGGTTTTCCTATATTCAGGGAGCCGGTAATGAATTGAAAAAGAGAAAATTGAATAGAATTCAAAACATCGAAATGCTACCACTCATAACCCACTGCTTTACATCCAATCGGAATATCCTCTCGATCGAATATACTGTAGCAATAGACTTCGATCCCGGTCGGGATTGTAAAGAACGAATCCATCAGATACGCAAATCATAGATCGACCAATAGTATCATAGCATAGGACAAGCTCCTACGCACCTGTATCGCACCCGCCGGAGTTCTACGGATAACTCGACGGGTGCTTCTTTTATATCGGCTTCGAAAAAGGCATTTTCGAGCCTGCGATTTATATACAAATCTCTTGCGATCTATATATTTATTGAAAACGATTTGTATATAAAACGAAAACCATTTATATATAAATTGAAAATCATTTATATACAGATCGTTATTCGACTCCTCGGAAAACAAATTTCGAACTTCGGCGGACAGATTTCTATCCTTTTTTACCTTGGATGCCTCTCCCTTTTGGATGCTTATTTGGAATCATTCCAAACTCGTCTTCGTTGTTGAAAACTTTTTTGGTGCGAATTTTTTTAGTGGAAAGGAGAAAGAGGGAGGAGAGAGGTCAAGGCTTGCCGGAACGCTGTGAAAGTGACAAAAAGTATACGGACTCAGTATCACTTGCCTCAAAAAGAAAAAAACTGATCAGGAACCGGTTACAGGCTAAAAAATCGCCCGAGATTGCATTCCTAAGCAGCTTTCTATACTGCAAAGATAGTGAAAAAATAATACCTGGCCTTCGGAACCCCTAGAAATTCCAAGGGTGACGCATTAAAATTGTATTGTGATTAGTTGTTGTGGCTTCATTCGAGCCGGTTTCTTTTGGATGCGAGGGATTGAAGATTTCATATTTGTCTTCAGTCGCTCTATAATGAGTAAATTGATCTTTTGAATGATATCCATAATCTGCGCCACATTCCTCGTTCTCTTGTGCGAGGTATCGTGTCCGAAATAGACATCCAAACAGTGATGCAACTTGTTCTCTATTGCCCAATGTCCACGAATAGCCTGTTTCAATAAGGATACATCTGTTAATGACGAAATGTAGTAGGCCGCTTCTGCGCTCGTTTTATCGCTCTTTTTATCCCTTCGTTTGCGTACAACTTTGTGTATCGACCTCAAGCCTTTCCAGCGAGTTAATACCTCGTTGGCTTCTATCTCCAAGGGATTGAGANCTCTTTTTATCCCTTCGTTTGCGTACAACTTTGTGTATCGACCTCAAGCCTTTCCAGCGAGTTAATACCTCGTTGGCTTCTATCTCCAAGGGATTGAGAATACTTTCATAGCGACGTGTTTCTATGCGTCCGTGAGATAGTTCCGTCTGCTCGTCAAGGAGGATATGTTTCTGAAACAGAGGGCAGAAATAGGCTTCAATCTCTTGCAAACTCAAACTTTGATTCGCTTTAACACACAATACATAGTCTCCGCCCTTATCGATGATTTGTTCGGCAATGGCTGTTTGTGTGCCTATGGCATCAATGGAGACGACAGCCCCGTTCAAGTCCGGCAAATGAAGAAGTTGATGTATAGCCGGTATTTCGTTTGTTTTTCGGTCGATGTAGAGTTGGGCAAGACTGCACATATCTTGTGGTGAAAAGGCAGAGACGACATGGGATTGGGCATCGAAAGAGAGTTTCTTCACTCCCCGCATCGTCTTGCCATCAATGCAAATATGTTTACCCGAAGTGGCCGAGATAAAACCTTCAATCCATTGCTTATAAGCCCCCTCAAAGGCTTCTACATCCAACAGACTGATGCTCCTGTTGAGNATATGTTTACCCGAAGTGGCCGAGATAAAACCTTCAATCCATTGCTTATAAGCCCCCTCAAAGGCTTCTACATCCAACAGACTGATGCTCCTGTTGAGAGTATCATGAGAAGGCATGGTATGAGACCTTTGAAAAATAAGGAGATGTATGAAAGAGGCATTCTTCGGATACAAGGAGCGAATAATTTGGGAGGAAGCAAGGGATAAAAGGGCTTGTAANATATGTTTACCCGAAGTGGCCGAGATAAAACCTTCAATCCATTGCTTATAAGCCCCCTCAAAGGCTTCTACATCCAACAGACTGATGCTCCTGTTGAGCGTATCATGAGAGGGCATGGTATGCGTAAGCTGATGGCCGGTAAGCATTTCGTATAGATTTTTCAATTCTTCTTCGTATTCCTCGACATAATCTTCAATCTCATACCAGGAGGTATTGCCCCTGAGAGTGTAGAGAGGAAAACGATCAGGAGTAAAAAATCAAGAGGATAAACTTTTTTTACGCTCTATACGTGGGTCCGGGACCATGCAGAGGCTTTCCAATAGAGAATAATACATAACTAACAGAGTTTTAACGACTATAAAAATACTTAGAAAGCTGTTTTTAATGCGTCAGCTCTGACGCTTTGGCAAGGCAACCGCATCAAAATGTAAGTGCCTGATTATCAATCATAGTTTTGAGTGCATTCTTTATCTTTGAGTATAATCTCCGAAGTGCAATCATTTGAAAATTAGCAACTTGTATTTTCTCGAAATTTTTGATGCGGTTGCCCTGACGCTTTGGCTCGTTTTTTCGGAAGCCCAACGGGATTTCGTATATTTGTAACTCAGTATTTTGAGCCGTATAAACGAAGACAAAAGATGATTGATAGAAAATATATACGCCTGGGAGATGACGATGAGGATGATGGTTTCCCCGTGTTCTTTCCGGTGCTTTCCGTTTGTGAAGAAGATGAGGATTTCAAGGTGAAAGAAGATCATATGCAGGAGGAGATGCCGATTTTGGCTCTCCGCAATATGATTCTCTTTCCCGGTGTAGCCATGCCTATCATGGTCGGACGCGAAAAATCGCTCAAGCTGATCCGCTATGTGGAGAAGAAGGGTGTATATTTCGGTGCCGTCTCCCAGCGTGATATGGATGTGGAGGAACCGGATCGTGCCGATCTGTACGATGTGGGTGTTGTGGCCGAGATTATCCGAGTGCTGGAGATGCCCGATGGTACTACCACGGCTATCGTACAAGGCCGCCAGCGATTTGCGCTGCAGGAGATAATCGCTACGGAGCCTTTTATGAAAGGGCGCGTGAAGCTACTCCCCGACATTCTCCCCGGGAAGAACAAAGATCACGAGTTCGAAGCACTCGTCTCCACCATACAGGATATGAGTCTGAAGATGATGGAGCTGATGGTCGAGAGGCCCCCTCGTGAGCTTATTCTCTCGATGAGACGGAACAAGAATCCGATGTATCAGATCAACTTTGCATCGGCCAATATATCCACGAGCATAGCCGTCAAGCAAGAATTGCTGGAAATCAGCAAGATGAAGGATCGTGGCTATCGCCTCCTCTATCTCTTGCACAAAGAGCTTCAGGTAATGGAACTGAAAGCTTCCATTCAGATGAAGACCCGTGAGGAGATGGACAAGCAGCAGAAAGAGTACTTCCTGCAACAGCAGATCAAGACGATTCAGGAGGAACTGGGTGGCAATATAAACGATATTGAGGTGCAAGAGCTGCGTACCAAAGCTGCTACGATGAAGTGGAGCAGCGAGGTGGCAGAGACTTTCGAGAAAGAACTCCGCAAACTGGAACGGCTACATCCTCAATCGCCGGACTACTCGGTACAGATGCAGTATGTGCAGACGATCATCAGTCTGCCCTGGGGCGTATTCAGTAAAGATAATTTCAACCTGAAGCGTGCCCAATCCGTTTTGGATAGAGATCATTTCGGCCTCGAGAAAGTAAAAGAGAGAATCATAGAGCATCTGGCTGTCCTCAAAATGAAAGGCGATATGAAGTCGCCCATCATCTGTTTGTATGGCCCCCCGGGAGTCGGTAAGACTTCTCTTGGCAAGAGCATTGCCGAGAGCTTGGGGCGTAAATATGTACGCATTTCTTTAGGGGGCTTGCATGACGAAGCCGAGATTCGTGGTCACCGACGTACTTACATCGGTGCTATGTGCGGACGGATCATTCAGAGCTTGCAGCGAGCAGGTACATCTAATCCCGTCTTTGTCCTCGACGAAATAGACAAGATCGACAGCGACTACAAGGGCGATCCTTCTTCTGCTTTGCTCGAAGTCCTTGATCCTGAGCAGAACAATGCTTTTCATGACAATTATCTGGATATAGACTTCGACCTCAGTCATGTTCTTTTCATCGCTACAGCCAACAGTCTGAGCAGTATCTCTCGTCCTCTTTTGGATAGAATGGAGCTGATCGATGTGAGCGGTTATATCATAGAAGAAAAAGTGGAGATCGCTGCCCGCCATCTGATCCCAAAGCAACTTGTGGAACATGGATTCAGGAAGAATGACATCAAGTTCTCCAAAAAAACCATAGAAAAGCTAATCGACGACTACACGAGAGAAAGTGGAGTGCGTACGTTGGAGAAGCAGATCGCAGCTGTGATCCGTAAGATAACAAAGGAGGCTGCCATGAATGTGGCACATACTACCAAGGTGGAACCGTCCGACTTGGTAACTTTCTTGGGAGTACCTCGCTATACGCGCGATCGCTATCAAGGCAATGGCGATGCAGGCGTTGTGATCGGATTGGCTTGGACTTCGGTGGGGGGAGAGATTCTGTTCATTGAGACGAGTCTGCACCGCGGACGCGAACCGAAGCTTACTCTTACGGGTAATCTGGGCGATGTGATGAAAGAGTCGGCCGTAATAGCCTTAGATTATATTCGTGCCCATAGCGATGAGTTGGGCATCTCTCAGGAGATTTTCAATAATTGGCAGGTACACGTACACGTTCCAGAAGGTGCTATCCCGAAAGACGGTCCGAGTGCAGGTATTACGATGGTAACTTCGCTGGTCTCGGCCCTTACTCGTCGTAAGGTGCGCGCAGGTATTGCCATGACGGGAGAGATCACTCTCAGAGGGAAGGTATTGCCGGTAGGCGGAATCAAGGAAAAGATATTGGCCGCCAAGCGTTCGGGGATCACAGAGATAATCCTGTGCGAAGAGAATCGCAAAGACATTGAGGAGATAAACGATATCTATCTGAAGGGTCTGACGTTCCACTATGTGTCCAATATCAACGAGGTACTGAAAGAAGCTTTGCTCGAAGAAAAAGTTGTCGATACTACCGATATATATTCCTTTGGCAAGAAAGCCGAAGAGGAAAAAGTCGAACAAGTGGAAAAAACGGAGAAGAAACAAACAAAGAAATAACTATAGTCATGCCAAATACAGCAGAGCAGTTCGAGCATGTGATCGGTATTTGTCGTGAGGTTTTTCAGAAAAAACTGCACGACTATGGAGCTTCGTGGCGGGTGATGCGTCCGTCATCTCTGACCGATCAGCTTTATATCAAGGCCAACCGCATTCGAAATATTCAGATGAAAGGTTTGAGTAAGGTGGATGAAGGAGTGGAGCCTGAGTTTATCGGTGTCGTCAATTATGGTGTAATAGCCCTCATCCAATTGGAGTTGGGAGTAGCTGACACACCTAAGATGGAGACAGAGGAAGCTCTACGTCTGTACGACCTCAAGATTCGTGGGGCCATGTCGCTGATGCTCGACAAGAATCATGACTACGGAGAGGCGTGGAGGCAGATGCGTGTGTCTTCATTCGCCGATTTGATTCTGACTAAGGTATTCCGTACTAAAGAGATCGAAGATCTTGGCGGTGAGACATATATATCCGAGGGCGTGGATGCCAACTACATGGATATGATCAACTATGCCATCTTTGCATTGATACAGTTGAACGGATGAAACGTTTCCTCGCTGAACTTTCTCGAATCATATTAGGTCTGACCTTCATCGTTTCAGGCTTATTGAAGGCTATCGATCCGCAGGGTGGGGCGATTAAAATCGGTGAGTACTTTACTGTTTTCAGTTGGCCTAAATCCGAAGGCTTATCCCTTACCCTCAGTATTTTGCTCTGCTGTAGCGAGTTCATTCTGGGTGTATTTCTCTTGATGGGTATATACAGGCGTATGGCGGCACGATTCATTTTTATCTTCATGGCCGTCATGACTCCGCTTACACTCTATCTGGCCATATTCAATCCGGTGGCTGATTGCGGATGCTTCGGAGAGGCATTCCTATTGACTAATTGGCACACTTTTTTGAAAAATGTGGTTCTCTTTGTAGCAGCCGCCTTTTTGCTCAAGAAACCCCGCCGGATACAAACGTTGTATTCGGCCAACGGTCGTTGGCTTCCAGCCATTTTGGCGGTTGCTGGTATCGTAATCTTTACCATCGCCAATCAGATCCATCTGCCAATGGTAGATTTCAGACCTTTCAAGGTCGGCAAATCACTACGTGAGCTTACACAAGTACCGGCCGGTGCTCCGGAGGATGAATATGAATACGTCTTTGTCTACGAAAAGAATGGCAAGCGACAGGATTTCGATATGAATCATTTGCCTGACGATAGTTGGACATACGTAGATAGGCATGAGAAGCTGATAAAAAAGGGTTATACTCCTCCCGTCACCGATTTCCTTTTGCTTCGTGGGGGCGAAGACGTGACCTCCGAGATCGTCAATAAAAAGGGCATAACCCTCTTGCTTCTATCGCCTAACTGGGAGAAAGCAAGTGACGACAAAATGGACAATATCGCCGAGATGTATGATTATGCTCGTGCACATGGTTGGGATTTCTATGGGGTGTCGGCTTCTGGTTCGGACGATATTTCTACGTGGCGATACAATACCGGAGCCGATTACCCGATGCTTTTCCTTGATGCCGTTACCGTTAAGACCATTACACGGGGCAATCCCTCTTTGGTTATCCTGCAGGATGGCATTATCAAGGGTAAGATTAGCGATGCAAATTTCCCCGGTGTGGGACAAGCCCAAGCTTTTTTCGATCGATATATAGGAGAGGAACTTTATCAACCTTCCTATTGGGGCCGTTTATCCGTTTTAGTGTTGTGGGTTGCCCTCCTTTTGTTCGGAATTGTCCGGAAGATCGTTCTCAATATCGGACCACGCCGCAATGAAACAGAAAAACAGTAGGGCCGAGCAGAAATAAAATAGCAAAGTATTGAAATTTTGACATATACTAATCCTGTAAAACCATTATCAGTATGAGAAAAAACATCGTAGCAGGCAATTGGAAAATGAACAAAACCCTTCAGGAGGGAGTTGCATTGGCGAAGGAGTTGGACGCCGCTTTGAAAGGGCGTACGATCAACTGTGACGTGATTATCGGAACCCCGTTTATTCATTTGGCAAGTATTGCAGCAGCTATTGATACCACACGTATCGCAGTTGCAGCAGAGAACTGTGCCGATAAAGAATCGGGTGCATATACGGGAGAAGTATCTGCGGCCATGGTAGCCAGTACCGGTGCTCGGTATGTGATCATAGGACATAGCGAGCGCCGTGCATACTACCACGAAACGTCTGCAATCCTGATGGAGAAAGTAAAGTTGGCTTTGACTAACGATCTGACTCCTATTTTCTGTGTCGGTGAAGTCCTGGAAGAGCGCGAAGCCGGCAAGCACTTCGAGGTAGTAGCCCGTCAGATAGAGGAAGCTCTCTTTGCACTGGATCAGGCGGACTTTGCCAAATTGATCCTTGCTTACGAACCTGTATGGGCTATCGGTACGGGCAAGACAGCTACGTCAGACCAGGCTCAAGAGATGCATGCACATATCCGCAAGAGCATCGCTGCCAAGTATGGGAAAGAAGTCGCTGACGGTTGTTCCATTCTCTATGGAGGCAGCTGCAATGCTGCTAATGCCAAAGAGCTCTTTAGCCGTCCGGATGTAGATGGCGGCCTTATTGGAGGAGCTTCTCTCTCTGTGGATAAGTTCCTGCCTATCATAGAAGCATTCTAAGATTGCATATTGTTTTTGACACCCTTTTGGGCGAGTTTTATTTCAAAAGGAAAAACAAACGAGATGAAACCGATTTTCTTTTTCAGTCTCCTATTGCTTTCGTTGATTTGCTATTCGTCATCAGAAGCTCAGGTTTCTACATCGGCGCATAGCAAAGCTCCGATCAGTATCTTTGAAGCTCTTAGTGCAGAACGCGAAGGCGAAGGCACCATTATCATCTACCAGCCTGCATCGGTAAAAGCTGCTGTGGGCAAGGTGTCCGGGCGTTTAGCCGGTCTGATCGAGGGCGAGAGCAATATTCGTCTGGTGCATGGCTATCGGGTACAGGTATATAATGGTAATGTGGCTACCTCTAAGCGGGAGGCAAATTACCGGGCGGCACAGATCGCACAGTTGCATCCTGAGATGCGTTGCTACCTGACCTACCGTGCACCCTTTTGGCGTCTTCTTGTAGGAGATTTCTCTTCTCGGGAAGAAGCAGAGGAAGCCAAACAGCTACTGAAAAAATCATTCCCTTCATACGCACGAGAGATTTACATCGTACGAGATAAGATTCGTCAAGGTTACTGACAAATGACAGAAATAGAAAAAGAAGAAGCTTGCAGCCGCTTGCAACAGCATTACGCCCAAGTACTGTCGTTGCTCGGCGAAGACCCTAAGCGCGAGGGGCTACTCAAAACTCCGCTACGTGTGGCGAAGGCCATGCAGTTTTTGACCAAAGGATATAACGAGGATCCTGAAGCTATTCTTCGTGCAGCCATGTTCGAAGAAGATTATCAGCAAATGGTCATCGTCAAGGACATCGATTTTTTTTCGATGTGCGAGCACCACATGTTGCCGTTCTTTGGTAAGGCCCATGTGGGCTATATCCCCAATCGGTATATAACGGGACTGAGCAAATTGCCCCGAGTAGTCGATGTCTTTGCTCGTCGTTTGCAAGTGCAGGAGCGTCTGACCACCCAGATCAAGGAGTGCATCCAGAATACGCTAAACCCTCTGGGTGTTATCGTTGTTATCGAAGCACAGCATATGTGCATGCAGATGCGTGGTGTGGAGAAGCAGAACTCTCTGACCACTACCAGCGACTTTACAGGAGCTTTTGAGGAGTCTACCACTCGCGAAGAGTTTCTTAACCTGATCGGTCGCAGGAGATAAGACTATCTCCCGTCGGAAGTTATCTGCTTTTGTGGTAGGAGGGGGGATATCCCCCCTGATTTTCATTGACTACCTCCGATAGCATCTCGTCAGGAACAATTTCTTGGGATGAAAAAAGACTGATTTGTAGATAAGACTCCCAGCCTGAGGTTGCCAAGATCCCAAAGACAGTCCATTGTCCTTTTGGTTGTATTAGCTTTTAAGAAGGCCTTTTGATTCTGCGAATGAAGCGCACAGGTTAAAAGGCCTTTTCTTTTTTAACTCTGACTTCCTCTTCCCCACATATATAATATCTATAGCGGACTGTCCGAGGTGACTTGGATAGAATGCTGCATATTCTTTGCAAGCATAGTGACCTTCTCATGCTTAAAATGAAGAGGCTTTAACTCTCGTTGTGGCTATCCATATCGGTTTTACGATTCATTTGGGTGTTTGTACCTGCTACTTCTTATCTCTTTTATGCTAAATTTGCGATAATACCTTTGGGTGGTGTGATATATAAGTCGAGAAGTATTGTAAAACAATAAATGTGTCATTTAATTCGAAATGTTATGAGGAAGTTGTTATTTCTTTTGGTATTAGGTTTGTGCTTTAATCTCATTGGTGGGGCGCAAGATCCTCTTATTTCTACAAGCTTTGAGGGGCCGGGGTTTGATCCGGGTTGGACGACGGGAGTCTCCGATGCTATCACGACAAGCCCCCAGCCTTATCCTACCACCGGTCTGGAACCTTGGGAACAGTGGGATCTGACAGATCCGCAGGGTGGGTTCGGCTATGTGCACTCCGGTGATTCTGCTGCGTGGATAGGTGCCACGCTCGACCAGACGTCTATACACGACTGGCTGATGACTCCGAAGTTCAAGGTGCCTAACGGCGGTTCTACCCTGATCAAATACTGGTTGTGGTATCACTCCGAAGCTACGTATGTGAATAGGTTCTATATCATGATATACGACTATGCCAAAGAGGCTTGGGAGCAGGGTTATCTGTTAGCCAACGAGTTCAATTCCCCATTGCACTATGTGGAGGAATACTCCTTCGATTTGGCTCAATGGAAAGGAAAAAGCATCAAGGTGGCTTTTGTGAAAAACGGTACCTACCAATTGGCTATGGACGACGTCAGGATCGTGAACNGTTGTGGATATGCAGTATAAGGGGCATAGAAAAATCAGCCGACTGATCACAAAAGAGTAAGCCTTTCGAACGCTTCGGGGGTGGGTTCTTTCCCGAACACACTTCTATGACAATAAGAGGGTGTATCGTACAACCCAAATTCGAGCTTATGTCTCGTCGAATTGGAGTTGTGCGATACACTTTTTTGTTTGTCCTATACAACGGTAGCAGCAAAATCTAAGGAGGTGGATGCACCGGAAAAAAGTCCAACAAAAAGAGCTTGAAAACCTCTCCGTCATAGCAGAAATACGCGCCAAAAAAGTTTTCAACAACGAAGCTGAGTTTGGAATCATTCTAAATAAGCATCCGATATGGAGGGAAAATTGAAGCAAAAAAGACAAGAAAACGAACGATTGCAGATGAGAATCTACTTTTGGGGAGTTGGTGTAATGTTTTATATATAAATCGAAAACGATTTATATATAAAACGTTTCAAATTTGTATACAAATCGTTTTCGATAAATATATAGATCGTAAGTGATTTGTATATAAATCGGAGCATTGAAGGGGCTCGTTCGTCGGAAGGTAAAGCAAAGGCACCCACCGAGTTTTACTGCAAACTCAGCGGGTGCCTTTGCTTTTTGGGGGATTATCGGAGGTCTAACCCGCCCCTATACATGATTGACTATACGCTCTTTTCTAATGTGGTGCGGGTAAGATGGTCTGAATAGGATATCTATTGTAGCTGCTCTCATAGCATATGGATGGGATGCGCGAATAGGTGCTGTGCATGTCTGGTTGTCATTTAGCTGTTTATGTTGATCTATTTGTGTTTGGCTGATAAGATATTGGAAAGTGTATTTGGAGTTATCTTCCAGCTCCTCGTCGGTGACAAATATAACAAGAATGCTTATACCCGGAGAATCGAAAATGTTTCCTAATGATGAGTTTGTAGTCTTTCATTTTTGTCTGTCGTGGATGCCCGATAAAGTTCTCTACATACTCAGATCGACTATGGCCGGACATTTAGGTGGGTGTTTTTAATTGTTGTGCTAAATGCGTTTATTTTATTTTCCGGCTGTAGTTGTTATTTTTATTTGTATTTATCTTTTTTATAAATGTTATAATTGGTTTAATCTCAAAGATTAATGTGCGTTGAATCAGTAATGCCATGTTGAGAAAACCTCTGCCCTGTATTTTGTCATATTGTCATCTCGATTTGTTTGTGATTGGTGTTTTTGTTTGTTAGATGGGAGTGGATCGTGCATTTTGCGAGATATTTCCTCTATATTATTAGATTTTGTTAGATTTTAATCGGAAAACATTCTTATCTTTGACTGGTCAAAAATGTAATTGATAATACTTGCTGTCCTACCATAATATCTCTAAAATTGAGATCTATGGTTTGTGAAGATCTTTTGGGCATGTATTTCAATTAAAATATCAACGAAGCACATCATTTTCTCTTTTTTAAAAACATAAAACCATTATGATTGGAAATTTTACAGTCAAATTTCGCCCTCAATGGCAAAGCCTTTTGAGGCTTGGGGCATTTTGTTCATTGCTCTTCGGTTTGCAACTGACTTCTTATGCGCAGTGGAAACCAACGCAGTATCCGTCGAAAACGCCTTGGCTGGTCTGTAGTACACCCAATGGCAATCTGTTGGCAGGTGCTTATGTGCCTCCGCTGGGAGTGCGCATATCTACCGATAAGGGAGATACCTATACAGAGATTCTCGCGCTGTCGGATGTTGCTTATACGAGTAGCTGTCAGGTGGGGCAGACTATCTTTTTAGGTGGATTCGGAGGCTCTATTGCACGTTCGGACGATAACGGTCAGAATTGGCGCCTTTCTAATTTCGGTACCGTCTTCCCTTCGGGTGTGGAGATCACGGACTGCTATGGATTGGAGTTCTTTAAGGGCAAACTCTTTGCCTCGGGTTTTGGTGCCGGTATAGCCTATTCGGATGACATGGGCGAGACGTGGAAGAATACGGATGTTTCGGCTCTTGTAGCTCTCGATGAAGCATGCTATGTGTATGCCATGAAGGCTTATAAGGAAGTATTGTATGCTTTTACGGTCAGAGGCATATTCAAGTATGACGAAGCCGCTACTAAGTGGGTGTTTATAAGGGAGACTCTTTATCCTTCCTGCACGGCTATTCACAAGGGTAATCTGTATGTGGGACACAGCGCGCCCAACGGACTCTTCTTTATCCTAAAGACATCCGATGGCGAGAATTGGGAACCGGTTGCAGCTCCTGCAGAAATCCTTACCAACGATGCCCGAGCTATGGCTTCCAATGGGGATGTATTGTATGTAGGTAGTACGACCAACGGTGTTTTCTATACCCTCGACGAAGGTAAAACGTGGGTGGATTTCAACGAAGACTTCCCCAACAGTTTCCAGGATTTTTATATCACACCTCTCAATTTTGCCTTTATCGGAGATGAGGTTTTCTTGTCGGGATTCCATGTCGATTATGGTGGTGTCTTCAAGCGGAAAGTTGCCACAGATACTGCTGTAGAGTTTGTTTCCGATATGCAGTATCAGGTGCTCTTTGACAAGAATACAGCCACTCTGACCTTGTCGGGTGAATATGCTGAAGCTCAGATAGCTGTGTACAGCATGGACGGCAAGCTCATCTGCCGTCAGACCATCGCCCCATCGGAGCAGGTGCTCTTGGGGCGCTATCCCAAAGGTACGTATATGTATCGTGTCGAGATCGGCAAAGATCATGTCTTCACGGGAAAATTTGCGATCTAATATAGTAGTGTCTCATTTTACAATGTCGAATCAATAGACAATTTTGGATATTAGTATTATGAAAAGGATATTCGCTGTTTTGATATTGAGTTTCTGCTTCCATCTTATCGGATTTTCTCAGGAGGCCTTGATTTCTACAAGTTTCGAAGGACCCGGTTTTGATGAGGGTTGGACTACAGGAGTCTCAAGTGCTATTACGAAAAAGCCTCAACCCTATCCTTCCAGCGGTCTGGAAGCATGGGAAATGTGGGCATTGACGGACCCGCAGGGCGGTTTTGGCTTCGTTCATTCAGGTGATTCTGCCGCATGGATCGGTGGTACGCTTCAGTGGCAGCCCAAGCATGACTGGCTGATGACTCCGAAGTTCAAGGTGCCTAACGGCGGCTCAACTCTGATTAAATACTGGTTGTGGTACCACTCCGAAGCCAACTATGTGAATAGGTTCTATATCATGATATACGACTATACCAAAGAGGCTTGGGAGCAGGGTTATCTGTTGGCCAACGAGTTCAATTCCCCATTCCACTATGTGGAAGAATATACCTTCGATTTGGCTCAATGGAAAGGAAAAAGCATCAAGGTGGCTTTTGTGAAAAACGGTACCTACCAATTGGCTATGGACGACGTCAGGATCGTGAACNCCTTCGATTTGGCTCAATGGAAAGGAAAAAGCATCAAGGTGGCTTTTGTGAAAAACGGTACCTACCAATTGGCTATGGACGACGTCAGGATCGTGAACTATCAGGGGCTACAGGAGATAGACCAAGTGGGTATTCGCGTCTATCCGAACCCTGTCACGGATGTACTCATGCTGGAGAATGCTGCGGATGTAGTAGCTGTTCGCATTATCGATATGCATGGCCGGCAGATGATTGCGACCGCTAATTCGGGTAATTCGATGCTGAATATCGATGTCTCTCATTTGGTACGAGGCAATTACGTTGTGGATATGCAGTATAAGGGGCATAGAAAAATCAGCCGACTGATCACAAAAGAGTAAGCCTTTCGAACGCTTCGGGGGTGGGTTCTTTCCCGAACNCTTGTGGATATGCAGTATAAGGGGCATAGAAAAATCAGCCGACTGATCACAAAAGAGTAAGCCTTTCGAACGCTTCGGGGGTGGGTTCTTTCCCGAACGCACTTCTATGACAATAAGAGGGTGTATCGTACAACCCAAATTCGAGCTTAAGTCTCGGTGGATTGGAGTTGTCGATACACCCTTTTTCTATTCTCCCCGATGTAGGAGGCTGTATGGTGGCGACTGATTTTTCCATGCTTGTGTCGCTTTGTGCTGCGTATACCGGTGGCTGTCTTTCTCTTTTTCCCTCCTGTGCATTGATCAGGTGTTATGTTTCGATCTAATAAAGGTAGATTTATACAAGAGGATACTATGGTCTCACATGGGAGGATACTATGGTCCATTGATAGAGGATACTATCTACTCTGTATCGGATGGCAAGTTCGGGGGGTGGAATGTTCGGTGCGAGGTGTGTTTCGTTGCGGTTGGGATGGCTTGGGACAGGGGCCGTCAGGGTGCAAGCAGATGCAAGACAGGCCGCAGGTGAACACCGTATGATGGTGTGCCTGCGGCCTGTCTTGTAATTCGTGTCGTCAGAATAATAGAGGGAGACCTCTCGGAGAGAAAGCCGTATCGGCGTTGTGATACGGCTTGCCGGAAGTGGGAGAAGGATCAATAGCGATCTTCGTGACGGAAAGTACGGCGAGGAGCACGTTCGGGACGTTCCAGTGCTTCTTTGACGATCAGCTTACGACCTTGAAATTCCTGATCGAACAGCTCTTCGATGGCACGGCGTGCATCGTTCTCGTCTTCCATTTCGACGAAGCCGAATCCGCGAGAGCGGCCGGTCTCTCTGTCTGTGATTACTCTTGCGTTCGTTACGACGCCATACTGTTGCAACAGACCTGTGAGGTCTTCTTCGCGAACCCGATAGTTCAGATTCCCTACGTAGATGTTCATACTCATCTTTGGTTTTTTAATGAAACAAGGTAAAAGAGAAATTGCCGAATTCGGTTAACGATCTGTGTGTCATATCTTCATATCCGTACCAAAGAAATAAAGAAATCTACCGGTTCCTGCTAAACCATTCACTCTGCATTACTGCTTTCACTGAACGCAAAGGAAATCAAATAAACTGATTGGACAAGCGGACAGCATGCCTGAAATGACGAAAAACAGCTATAAGGTACCGGCAGACGGCAGGTGCAGCGAAATCAGTCGAATCGTTTGCGGCGGAGTTCGAAGTCGCGTCCTAGATACTTTTCCCTCACCACTTCGTTCGCAGCCAACTCTTCGGCCGTGCCCTGATACAGCACTTTGCCCTCGAAGAGGAGATAGGCGCGATCCGTGATGCTGAGCGTTTCGTGGACGTTGTGGTCGGTGATGAGGATGCCGATGTTTTTGTCCTTGAGTTTGGCCACGATGGCCTGAATGTCCTGCACGGCGATAGGATCGACACCGGCAAAGGGTTCGTCCAGCATGATGAACCGAGGCGATATGGCCAGACAGCGGGCTATCTCGGCACGACGCCGCTCGCCGCCGGAGAGGCGGTCGCCAAGATTCTTGCGTACTTTCTCAAGGTGAAATTCGGCTATCAGGCTCTCCAGCTTTTCGTGCTGATAGGTCTTGGGCAATCCGGCCATTTCGAGGACGGAGAGGATGTTGTCCTCCACGGACATTTTGCGGAATATGGATGCCTCCTGTGCCAGATAGCCGATGCCGGCGCGTGCTCGTTTGTAGACGGGGTATTGGGTGATGTCCTGATCATTGAGGAATATCCGTCCTTCGTTGGGGACGACCAGCCCCGTGGCCATGTAGAAAGTCGTCGTCTTGCCGGCTCCGTTCGGCCCGAGCAGCCCTACGATCTCTCCTTGCCGAACCTCTATCGACACGTGATTCACGACCGTGCGGTTTCGGTAGCGTTTGACCAGATCTTCGGTGCGCAGCACCATGGTTGTATTTTCTTCCATTATGGGAGTAGTCTATGGTAAGTGTCTGTTGGCTCGTGTCCGCTGTCCTCAGTGTCTTTATCTTACGGCTGTTCCCCACATGAGCTTGCGCCTCAGGGTCTCGGCGAAGGAGTGCGGACGCAGACGGATCATTCGCAGCGTGTGAGGAGCACGTTTGAGCAGGATGGATGTGTCACAAGGGAGCGTTCTGGTTCGTCCGTCGAGCACCAAGAGGTAATTCCGACTGCGCGAGTCCACTTCGAGGCGGATCGCCGTATCGTCCGGAACGACCAGCGGACGCATATTCAACGAGTGGGGAGCGATGGGCGTAAGGACGAAGTTCCGACAGGCAGGCATGATGATAGGGCCATTTCCGCTCAGAGAATAGGCCGTGGAGCCGGAGGGCGTGGCCACCACGAGACCATCGGCATCGTAAGCCGCCAGATAGTCGTCGTTGAGGTAGGCATTTACCCGAATCATCGAGCCAGTTTCGCGTTTCAGTATGGCTGCTTCGTTCAGGGCGTAGGAGGGAGAGGAGCCGTTGCCTTCGGTCACTTCCAGCAGGGAACGGGTCTCGATGGTGAAGTCGCCATCCAGCAGGCGTGTGATCAGCTCCGAGGCTTCGTGGCAATCGACATCGGTGAGGAAGCCCAGTCGGCCGGTATTCACGCCCAAGACAGGGATCTGCGAAACGCCGATCTGATGTGCCGTGCGCAGGAATGTACCGTCACCGCCCATACAGATCACGTAGTCGATATGCTCGGGCAGGGTGTCTATCACTCCGCAAATGGCCGGATGGAAGTCCAGATCCTGCTCAAGAAAGGAGAGGAATTTGCGCTCTATGTAAAGAGGTGTACCGGCTTCTTCCAGCTTCAGGATCAAAGCCTTGATGGAAGCTCCCTGTTCGCTTTTGTGATGGCTGCCGAATATGGCTATTTTCTTCATGAGTCTCTTTCTCTTCTCGTAGGGATCAGCAAATAAACGTTACATTTGCATGGTTCGCAAAATTAGTAATAATCAGAATGACAAGGCTAAGCGTAAATGTAAATAAGATAGCTACCCTCCGCAATGCACGCGGAGGCAATGTCCCCGATGTCCTCCAAGTGGCTCTCGACTGTGAGCGGTTCGGCGCACAGGGGATTACCGTCCATCCGCGTCCCGACGAACGCCATATCCGTCGGTCGGATGTGTACGACCTGAAAAAGGCACTGACCACAGAGTTCAACATAGAGGGCAATCCCGACGAGCGTTTCATCCGGCTGATCGAGGAAATCCGTCCCCAGCAGGTGACCATGGTACCCGATGCCCCCGATGTCCTGACCTCTAATGCCGGATGGGATGTAGCCCGGAACTACGACCATCTCTGTCGTCTGGTGGAGCAGTTCCATACCTGGGGTATCAGGACTTCCATATTCATCGATACCGACTTGGACAATATCTCGTGGGCTGCCAAGACAGGCACAGACCGGATAGAGCTATACACCGAGCCGTATGCAGCCACCTATCATAAGGACATGGCTGCTGCCGTACAGCCCTATGTCAAGGCTTCGGCACACGCTCATTCGCTCGGTCTCGGTATCAATGCCGGACACGACTTGAATCTGGACAACCTCCGTTACTTTGCCGAACGACTGCCCTATTTGGACGAAGTTTCCATCGGCCATGCACTGATTGCCGATGCTCTCTATTTGGGACTGGAGGAGACCATCAGACAATATCGAGACCAACTCGCGTTATAAATAAAAATCGAAACAGTAACAATCACATTGATAATCCAATGAATATCCCAAGCATTCCTTTTCTGCAAATCCCCGTTCAGTCGGCAGGGACTCCTATCGACTCCCTCGCTACTGTCAATACTCCCGTTGCCGCACCGGCAGAAGCTACCCTGTCCATTATGGATCTGGCTCTCAAAGGCGGTTGGATCATGGTCGTACTGGCAGTCCTTTCGCTCTTGGCCATCTACATATTCGTTCGCAAGGTGATGGAGATCAGGGCTGCCGGCAGGGAGGACAATTCGTTCATGGATCGGATCAAGGACTATATCCACGAGGGTAAGATAGAATCGGCCATGCGTCTTTGTCAGGACAGGGCTACCCCTTCTGCCCGTATGATAGCCAAGGGGATCACCCGACTGGGACGACCGATGAACGACATACTGGTAGCCGTAGAGAATACCGGAAACATCGAAATCGGTAAGCTGGAAAAAGGACTGCCCATTATTGCCACCATTGCAGCCGGAGCACCCATGATCGGGTTCTTGGGTACTGTAACGGGTATGGTGCGTGCTTTCTTCGATATGGCCAATGCCGGCAACGGTGGGGTGGACGTAGCGCTCCTGTCGGGTGGTATTTACGAAGCCTTGGTAACGACTGTAGGCGGCCTTGTGGTCGGTATCGTAACGCTCTTCGCCTACAACTATCTCGTAGCTCAGGTGGATAAGGTGGTCAACAAGATGGAAACCAAGACTCTTGAGTTTATGGATCTCCTTAACGAACCCATCAAAAAATGAGTCTGAAACGTAAAACCAAGGTCACGGAAGTCTTTAGCATGGCTTCTATGACCGACGTGATTTTCCTGCTGCTCATCTTCTTCATGGTGACCAGTACGCTCATCGTACCCAATGCGTTGCGCGTATCTCTTCCCTCTGCCAACAAACAACCTGCCCCCGAAGCTCCTTTGGCACGGATCACTATTTCAGAAGATATGCGCTATTTCGCCGCTTTCGGTCAGGACAAAGGGCATGAGGTCGCTTTCGAGGAGATACTTCCCCTCTTGCTTCAGGAGCAGAGTCGCAATCCCGAAATGTACGTAGCCATATACGCCGACGAGAATGTCCCGTATCGCGAGATCGTGAAGGTGCTGAGTATGGCCGGGGAGAATAAGATGAAGGTGGTGCTGGCCACCAAAGCCCAAAGTAAAAAGTAAATTCATGCAACAAGAGAAAGTCAAACGCAATGCCGTTGCCATAGCCGTATCGGTGGGGGCACATGTCGCACTGATCGCCCTCTTGTTCGTGCTGCATCTTCGTGCCGCTCCGCGCGAAGAACCGGAAGAGCTGATACTCGTCAATTTCGGAATCACGGAGCTTTCGTCCGGAGCTTTCGAGCCGGCACCACAGGAAACGGCATCCAATCCCGATGTACAGACGGAACAAACTCCAACGCAGAAACAGCCCGCAGTCAAAAAGCCACAGGCACCGGCCGAGTCCGACCTCCATCAGGACGTAGAGCCGGCTCCTCACTTGGCCAAAGCCGAAAAGGCCCGTCAAGAAGCTGAAATGAAACGCAAGCGTGAAGCTGAAGAGGCTCGCAAACGGGCAGAGGCAGCTGCGGAAGCCGAGCGTAAGCGCAAGGCCGAAGCAGGCAAGGCTATCAATAATAATGTGGCCGGAGCATTCGGAAGAGGTGCCGAGCAAGGCAATACACAAGGTACGGGCACACAGGCCAATGGCAATCAGGGCAATCCCGGAGGTAGCGGTTCTTCGTACTCGCTCACCGGCCGTACTATCGTGGGCAATGGTGGCTATCCGGAAAAGCCTCGCTACAGCAAACCTATTCGTGGAACGGTACGGGTAAACATCGTCGTGAACAATGCCGGACGAGTAACCGATGCTTCCATCCGTCTGCGCGGTACCAATATCACGGATGCTGCCGCTCAGCGAGCGGCTATAGAGGCAGCCAAGACTACTCGTTTCAATGCCATAGCAGGGGGCGGAGATCAGGAGGGAGTGATCACCTATCATTTCGACATCAAGTAAAAAACATAAGGAATATGAAAAAGACAGCATTAGTATTTCTGGCTCCCGGTTTCGAAGAGACCGAAGCCGTAGGCACGCTCGACATTCTTCGTCGGGGAGGCGTAGCCGCCGAATTTGTTTCCATTACGGATTCGCTCTATGTAGAGGGAGCCAATGGGATCACCGTTAAGGCCGATCGTCTGATGACCGATTTGCCGGCAGTGGATGCTTTGGTTTTGCCGGGAGGATTCCCCGGAGCGGATAATCTGAATAGCTGCGAACCTCTTCGCCGACTTCTAAGCGAACATTATGCCGCCCAAAAGCTTGTGGCAGCTATCTGTGCCGCTCCTCTGGTATTCGGTGGTTTGGGTTTTGTCTGTGGCAGAAAAGCTACTTGCTATCCGGGCTTTGAATCCAAACTCGAAGGTGCCGATTATACGGGTGAGGCTGCCACACGTGACGGACATGTTATTACAGGCAAAGGCCCTGCCTGTGTCTTTGCATTTGCCATAGAAGTGGTTCGTTACCTATGCGGTGATCAGGTAGCCGATGAGATCGCCGCCGGCACACTCTTCAGATAAATCGAATATCCTATACCTCACAAAAAGAAAGTGTCCCGTACTGCAAGGTGTGGGACACTTTCTTTTTAGTTTCCTATGCTTCCCGAAGCTCTCGCCCCTTTTGTCTTTTAGGAGCCAGCGGTAAACCGCAGTGCAGCCCAGTTGTTACGTGAGCGTGTTTCCGAATGAGTCAGACCCAGCGTTTCGGCGCATTCAGTAAGGATCGGTATATCCTCCGTATAGAAACCGCTTAACAGCAGGGTGCCACCATTACCGAGTCGGGATCTGTATGCGGACATATCGTTCAGCAGAATATTACGATTGATGTTTGCGATAATCAGATCGAACATCGGACAATCGGCAAGAAGAGATGCGTCGCCTATACGAACATCAATATCCCGAATTCCATTGAGAGCTGCATTCTCGCCCGTGTTGCGTATGCACCAGTCGTCTATGTCGATAGCTGTGACAGAAGAGGCTCCGAGCTTGCGAGCTAAGATGGCAAGGATCCCCGTACCGCAACCCATGTCCAGAACTCTCAATCCACGCAAATCCATATCGAGAAGATAGCTCATCATCAGCGAAGTAGTCTCATGGTGCCCTGTCCCAAAGGCCATTTGAGGAGAAATAATCAGCTCGAGTGGTATATCTGGATCGGTCGGATGGAAAGGTGCTCGTACGAGGCATTTGTCTTCGATCCGAATGGGGCGGAAGAAGTTCTTTTCCCACTGTTCGTTCCAGTTGATGTCGGGCTGGATCTCGGATGAGTATTGCCACAGAAGATCCGGCAGCAGAAACCGCTCCAATAGTGCAGGAATGTTGGATACTATATCGGTGGAGGCAGGGATATAGGCACGAAGACAAGTCTCGTTTTGCTCGAAACTCTCGAATCCTATTTCGGCAAGTTCGGCACTAAGCAGGTCGTATGCCGTCTCCAAAGTCAGTTCGTTCGGTCGGCATGTGAGTTCGAATGTGTATGCGATGTATTTCATTGCGAAGCAGGTAGGGGTTGGCTATGTCGTTTGATGCGTCTGTTGAGATAGGGCAGTCCACACACGATGGCTACACCTTTGAGCATGGATGAGAGGCTGATTGCCCACCATACGGATTCTAGTCCGAAGCCCATACCGATAAGCAGCAAAGCCAGCGGAATCCGCAGGAGGTTCCCCCCGATACTGATAACGGCAGGGAAAACCGTCCGTGCCGTCCCGTAGAACAGGCCTTGAGTGGCTATTTCCAACATCATCAGTAGCTGGGAATAGCCACTGATGCGCAGATAGATACCTCCCGACAGGTAGGCTTCTTTTTCCGGTACTACGAGCCGGAAGACTTCATTACCGAAGAAAACGAAAAGCACTGTGCCGAGAATGCCGAAAACGGAGCAGTAGAGTAGGGTATAACGATAGGCAGAAAATATACGTTTGCCCTGACGGGCAGCGTAATTATGAGCCACGAAAGTAGCTAGTGCCGTGCTGAATCCTTGCGAAGTATTCCAAGTGATGGCTTCCAGCTGTCCGCCCGTAGTCAGCGTTGCCACTCCGATATGTCCTCCTTGCTGCGAAGCCAGACGGCCAAGCATCATATTGATGATGGCGAAGAGAGAGTTGAGAGCAGCTACAGGCAGACCGATACGCAAGATGCGACCGCTATGTATATTGTCCGGTCGGACGAAGAACGGGAAGCAATCCAACAGCTTGTCCTGCCATCTGAGCCTGTAAACGAACAGAACGAATACGAATATCTGAGCGATCAGCGTGGCTATGGCCGCTCCGATCGTCCCCCATCCCAGTCCGAATATCAGCAACGGATCCAGAATCATATTGAGTACCAGCCCCGTGCTACTGACCTTGAAGGGTATAGAACTGAGGCCGGCTCCGTTGTAGATGCCACTGAATGCGGTGGCTGCAAAGGTGAAAGGCAGGCCGCATGCCACTATGCGCAGGTAGGTAAGAGCCAAAGCGTGTACATCGTCCTCCAAATGATATATGCCGAGGAAAAGGTGTGGGAAAAGGAAAAACAGAAGAGCGATGACGGAGGAGATCAGCAGGGACATCGAAACGTTGTGCGAAGCGTATCGCCGTGCTTCCTCGATGGAACCCTTGCCAAGGCTGTGGCCTATCGTCACTTCACTGCCGGTCTTATTGATAGCCGATATGGAGCTGGAGAGCCACGTCAGTACCGCCACAATACCTACGGCTGCTACGGATTTGCTCCCCAACCGGCCTAACCAGGCCATATCGGTAAAGCTATAGGCCATCTGCACGAAAGAAGTACCCATGATGGGCAGAGCCAGTCGGAGCAGACGTCCTTTTATTTCCCCTTCTGTGAGGTTTTGCAGTCGGATACTACCCATTCAGAGCCTTTGCTGCATTCCATCCTTGTGCCACCAAGGTAATCTCCGTTCCGTCTCGTGCCACGAGGACGTGACCGTCGGCCTCTTCCGTAATATGGCCGATCAGGCGGATGCCCTCTATTCGCTGAATATCATCGAGACGGGCGAGAGGTACGGTAAACAACAATTCGTAGTCCTCACCCCCGTTCAGAGCGGCTGTGGAGAGATTCATGTTGAACTCTTCCGCCATGGCTGCCGTCTGGTAGTCGATGGGCAATTTGTCGTCATATATACGGATGCCGACCTTTCCGGCATGCGCTATATGGAGGAGTTCGGACGATAGCCCGTCCGATATGTCCATCATGGCTGTCGGTTTGATGCCGGCTGAGCGTAGCTTCTCCACGATGTCTTTGCGCGCTTCCGGTTTCAGTTGTCTTTCGAGTATGTACTCATGACCGGCGAAATCCGGTGCAAAGTCCTTCTCTCCCCGGTAAACCGCTTTCTCACGCTCCAGTAGCTGGAGTCCCATATAGGCTGCGCCGAGGTCTCCGCTCACGCAGATCAGATCGGTCGGTTTGGCTCCGCTGCGATACACTATTTCCTCTTCTCGTGCCTCCCCGATGCAGGTCAGGCTCAGACACAATCCGGTAAGCGACGCCGAGGTATCGCCTCCTACGAGGTCTACGCCGTAGACATCGCAGGCCGTGAGGATACCCTGATAGATCTGTTCTATATCCTCTACCGAGAACCGTGCCGATACGCCGATGGAGACCGTCAGCTGCCGCGGTGTGCCGTTCATGGCATATATGTCGGAGAAGTTTACTACCGCACTCTTGTATCCCAAATGTTTGAGAGGGGTATAAGTGAGGTCGAAGTGGATTCCTTCGAGGAGCATATCGGTGGTGACAAGTGCTTTCATGCCTTCATCGAATGAGATGACGGCAGCATCGTCCCCTATGCCTTTGAGGGTGCCGGGGTTTTTCAGTCGGACGCAATCGGTGAGGTGCCGGATGAGTCCGAACTCACCCAGAGAAGATATTTCAGTACGTTTCATTACGCTTATTTTTTGTGTTGGATGACTCCCAGCAGCCTATCGACAAATACTTTTTCCTGATCGAACATCAGCTTTACTTCTACCGGCAGGTAATAAAATCTTTCCTGCATCTCTTGCGGAAAAGAAGATCGCCGTAGGGCCAGTCGCATGGCATCTTTCTCGGTACATACCACTATGGCATCGGCATCTTTCCGGCACAGTTCCTGCCAATCTTCGACGAGCAGACCGATCTCTCTGGCGGTGAACTCATGATGATCCGGATAGCTGCGATCCATTCCGGAAGGGAATCGGGTACGGATCTCTCGGAAGAACAGTTTCGGACTTGCTATTCCGGCGATAGCCAGCACAGAGTGTACTTCTGCCGAAGGAGGCTGATCGGAAAACAAAGGCTTCAGTCCCTGCCCGTACAGGAATTTGGAGAAAAACAGCTTCTGATGCGGATATAAGGCCAAGTCGCGTTTGGCTGCTCGAAGATCTATGGGAGCAAGATCGTCGGGGCATTTGGTCAGGATTACCATGTCGGCTCGCTGTATAGAGCCGGCAGGCTCTCTCAGACGACCGGCCGGAAGCAGATAGTCTTTGGTCAGAATACGGTTGTAGTCTGTGAGTACTATGTTCAGGTCTGCTTTCACCTTACGGTGTTGGAAACCATCGTCCAGAATGATGAGCTGCGGCCTTTGTTCTTCTGCCAGATCGCATAGATAGCCGATGGCTCTGCTCCGGTCAGCATCTACGATGACGGTCAGGTCCGGATATTTTCGTTTGATCTGACGGGGTTCGTCTCCTATATCCCATGCAGTCGATCCTTCGGTTGCAACGATCATCCCTTTGGTTTTCCGCTTATAGCCGCGGCTAACCACCGCTATGCGATAGCGTGGATGCAGGAGCCGAATCAGGTATTCTACGTGGGGAGTCTTACCGGTGCCGCCGATGGTGATATTGCCTACACAGACGATAGGGATGTCGAAAGAGTTCGAAATCAGGACGTTCTTGTCGAAGAGATAGTTGCGCAACCTCACGCCCACCCCGTAGAGGGCGGAAAGCGGTTTGAGCCACTTGTTGATACGAGGCGCATCCATCTCTTCGGCAATTACGGTTGTCTCATTTATCAGTACGGCATGAAGTAATAGGGGAGACGTGCCTGTATGCCCGAAGGACGGGTCGGCATGGAGCGGAGTTCGCGCAGAACTTCTATTTCCGGATCGGAGAGAATGGTACTCAGGATGGCAGACTTCATATCCGCCGCTGATGAGGAGAGCAACTCTTCGAAGAAGTTGCGCTTGGTCTTGCCGTACTCTATGCTGTAGTTGCTACCGAGCTGAGCCAGTGTCGCAGCCCGTTTGATAGCTGTGTCCAGGCCTCCAAGCTCATCCACCAAACCGAGTGCAAGAGCTTTGTCGCCGAGCCATACGCGGCCTTGAGCGATGCTGTCGATCTGCGCCTTGGTGCGGTTGCGGCCTTCCGATACGCGAGTGAGGAAGAGGTCGTAGCCCTGCTCTATGTAGCGTTGGATGAGGGCACGATCTTCGACCGTCATCGGAGCAAAGGTGTTGCCCAAGTCTGCATACTTGGATGTCTGTACGACGTCCATATTCACTCCTATCTTCTTGGCTACGCCTGCAAAGTTCGGGAACATGCCGAATATGCCGATGGAGCCGGTCAGAGTCGTATGCTCTGCCACGATGCTGTTGGCTGCGCAGGCTATGTAGTATCCGCCCGAGGCTGCCACGTCGCCCATGGAGACCACGATAGGCTTTTTGGCCTTGAGATCCACTACCTGCTTCCATATCTGTTCGGAAGTGAAAGCACTACCTCCCGGAGAATTGACACGAAGTACTACGGCTTTGATGTCATTGTCATCGGCTGCTGCCTTGATTTCTTCGGCGAGTTCTTGTGTGATGGAACTACCATCGGTGTCGAACGGCTTCTTTATTATTTCTTCCGTTATTTCACCTTCGGCAAAGAGAACGGCGATCCGGCTGCCTTTCGTTTTGTTCATCGGGCCATTGGCCAGAACCTGAGAAAGCGATACGAACCGAAGCTCATCTTTCTCTCCGCGCTGGGACATCTTTTTGAGTTCTTTCTCCACATCGGTACGGTAAGCCAGCTCGTCTACGAGCTTCATTTCCACCGCTTTCTCCGCAAGGCCGAACATTTCGCCTTTGTCGGCAAACATTTTCACGGAGTCCATTGCCGTCTTGCGCGACTCTGCAATATCGGATGTGATCTTGTCCCAAAGCCCGTTTATGTATGTGGTGATTTGTTCGCGGTTGGCATCGCTCATCCCGTTGAGCATGAATGGCTCTACGGCTGCCTTGTAGGTACCAACCTTGAAGATCTCCATTTTCACGCCGAATTTGTCGAGGGCATCTTTGTAGAACATCGTTTGGGTAGCAATCCCGATAAGCCCAAGCATTCCTTTCGGATTGAGGTAGAGTTTGTCTGCAATACTGGAGAGGTAGTAACCCTTTTGGGAGTATCTGTCGGCATAGGATACGACGAACTTGCCGGACATCTTGAAATCCTGCAACGCGCGACGCAATTCCTCTGCCGATGCCATGCCGACGGAAAGGTCGTCCAGATCGAGGAAAATACCGGTTATGTTAGGATTATTTTTGGCTTGGCCGATGGCTTCGACTGCCTGTGAGAGCGATACGGCTTCGTCCTTGCCTGTGAGTATGCTCCAAGGATTGGCCGATACGATCTCAGGGAAAGAGGAATTGTCTATATGTAGGATGGAGTTTGCTTCGATTTTCGGAATAGCTCCTCCCGTTGCCTTGGAGGCAATACCGGCTACGATGCCGAAAAAGATAAATAGAGAGATACAAAACAGGATGATTCCTGCCGTTATAACCCCGAGGACCGAGGCGAAAAACATTTTGAAAAATTCTTTCATTTCAGATTTGTTATTTGATTTTGTCTTTTTGTCGTTTTAATGTCACTATTGCAAAGGTAAGTATTTAATTTACAGTGTCGCACGGGTTTTCCCTGCCAATTTCTGTCATTTTCGACGTGAAAGAGTAACGCAAAAGATAGTGATCAAAATATTCAGACTCCCCATAAAGCAGCTTTTTCCGAATGATTTATCACTCATCGTTATAGCAAGGAGAAGATGAATAATTTAGCATAGACAGCGGCCAAATTTTGATCTTTCCTTTTCGATAGAGAAGACCGTTAAGGCCTGATTCCTACAAGGCATTAAATGTATATTTCGCCGGGCTTTTTGTTTGATGGAGAGAGGAGGAAAGTGATTTTAGGAACCAAAATCCGCTGATTTTACGAACGTGTTTCTTGAAAAAAGCGCGCGACTTTTTTTCCGTTTTGGTTCGGGAATTTTTTGCTTCTCGCGCCAAAATCGAATTTTTCTCGCGCCACGTTTTTCAGTGTGTGAAACAGCGATTTTCACAGGCGTAAAGGGCCATGTCGAGAGAGGTTCGGAAGGAGGTATAAATCAGAAAGCGGATACCCACTCTCGGTATGAGAGGAATATCCGCTTTGCTCTGTGAGGATTGTACAGGGAGACTGGCTCCCTTTTATATCTGCATCTCAGGAAGAGAATTAGAAGTTGACCATAACCTTACCCATGATGTTACGTCCCGGCATGTGGTAGCCGTCTTTCTCCGTATAGAGTTCGTCCAGGATGTTGTTCAGATTCACACCGAAGGTGAGGTATTTGTTCATGTGGTAGTAAGCGGAGGCATTGAACACCATTGCTTGCGGATGGCGGAGCAGTCCCTGAGCAGCCAGTTCAGGCTCTTCTGCTGCGAGTAGTTGCTGAAGTTTGGGACGAACCTGAGGATAGTAAGCGTACCAGTTTTGCTCGATCCGGCGTCCCATGAAACGACCGTTGACCATCAGTTCAAGTCCTTCTTTACCACGGTATTCGATACCGAATGTGATGTTCTGTTTGCGAACGTAGTACATTTCGCTCCAGGGGCCATCGGTCTCGCTTTTCTTCATCTCGGAATTGAGCATGAATGTGGCGTTTGCAAATGCACGCAGAGAGAACTTATTGGCAAAGAGACTTCCGAAGTCATAAGACAAAAGGGCCTCGATACCGCTCATACGACCTTTGTCCGCGTTCATGAATGTGGTTATATTGGTGGTGTAGTCGGTGTTGGTCAGGATTATGTCTTTGTGGTCCGTGTGGAAGTAGGTTACATCGGCTTGAATACCACAGCGAGCATTACTGTATCCGATACCGAAGTCCCAAGTCATGGACTTTTCTGGTTTCAAATCTGGATTGCCGAAGGTTGTACCTAACGGCCCTACGTACTGGCCTGCTTTTTGGAAAGCATCGGGAGCCGTGAATGCACTACCGAATGTGCCATGAGCTGTAAGGCCTTTCACGAATTCATATTTGATTCCTACATTCGGATTGATCACATTGTGAGTTTCCTGTTTGGCTTCATTGTTGAGATACTTGTTCTCTTTCAGATTGAAGAACATAAAGTCGGCACGTGCACCGGCAGAGATCGATAGAGCATCGTTCAGCAGATAGAAATTGGCTTGTCCGAACAAACCGATATTGTTAGTGGCGTATCCGGGGTTGTATGGCATTGTATTTACATCCGGCTGATCGAATCTTTCCGACTCCATCGTCATATTTCGGCTGTCTACTCCGAGTACGATATTTTGTCCACCAAATGAGATCTTGTCCTGAAGCAGGGCACCATAGGTGTAGTAGTCGCTCTTGTAGTTGATGAAGCCGGTAGGATCCGCATTGTTATAGTTCTCCGATTTCTCTATGTTGAAGTAGGGGGAGAACTGAAGCGTGTGGCAGCCTTGTTTGCCGACCAGCTCGAAAGATGTCGAAGAGCGATTCAGATTTTTCTTGGATTCTCCGTAAACACCCCATATAGATCCTCCTGTAGGAATAGCATCTCCGAGGAATACGTTCTGATACAGATTCAGCGACCATTCGGGTGTGAAGTCGATGCCGAAACGCAGACGTCCCGTTGCTACAGTATAGTCACTGGCCTTCATTTTCCAACTTTTGATGCTATCTCCATCCAAGATCGTTTCTTCCAGTTTGCTTAGTGAGAGTAAGCTGTTTGATCCGGTCTTATAGTCCTTGTTCTGCTTGTCCAAGCCCAGACTAAGATCGAATGAGAAAATATCCTCAAAGCGGCCACCCAAGTTGAATGATCCGGCCATGGTTTGGTAGCTACCGCCGAATAGAGAAACGTTGCCATGGATCTTGTCCTTGGATTTGTGGGTGATGATGTTCACCACACCGCCCATGGCATTGGTGCCGTAGATGGAAGAGAACGGGCCTTTGAGGATCTCGATTTGCTCGATGTTGCTTGTGTTGAGCGTAGAGATATTGTCCGTTCCCGCAGGGATGCCGTTTACCAATACAGTTACATACTTGCCGGAAGGCTTGAAACCGCGCATACCGATGTTCGAACTAAAGCCCGGGTATTGTATGACATCGAGCGAACTTTGCGTTTTGAGGATGTCGGTCATGTTGTTGAAGCCGGACTGCTTGATGTTGCGCGATGGGATGAGTTCCATCTTGGCCGGAATCTTTTTTAGAGGTACAGCCGTGCGTGTAGAATAGACCGTGACGGTCTGAAGATTGTGTACTTGTAGCGAATCTGTCGGGACATTGTCCGTCTTGGCAAAAGCCTGCGCTGAAATACCAATCGATAATAGCGCGAAGAAAAACTTTTTCATAATTATTGATATGTTAAAGTGATGAATGAATAATTCTGTTGTGGAGTATTCTTGCAAGAGTATGGAGGCAGAGGGACAACACTCGACGATATGCCGGCACATCTTCTCCGCATACAATGTCCTTTCTGTTTGCCTCTTCGGAGATACCTTCCTCCGAAAGTATCGTATGCAATATGTTTTCGGCTGTGCAGATCATGCTCTTGTCCGAGATGATTTGCCAGCGGTTCTGGTCGCATAAATGAGCTATGGCAGCCACTGCGGCTAACAGACGATTGTCTCTGTCTATAGTGCCGATTTCTGTTTCTACAAGCTCTTTTTTCAGCTGTGGATACAGCCGGAGACATTCGGAGACGATCGCATTTTTCGTTATTCCGTAGCGTTTGGTTTGCCATTCTATCGAAGCTTGGCGTGTGGGGGTCATCTTCGTCTGTCGGGATAAGGCTTCGGTAATAGCCTCTTTCACGCTTTGGCCTATCATTTCGCCCAGAAGTACGTGTTTGCCACTATTTTGAAGCACTATCTCCGACTCCTTATTGCAGATGGCTATCAGCGAATCCGTTCCGGAGCCGGTGGCTAAATCTTCTGAATACATGCTGTTTGCCATCAGTTCCTGTAGGGCTGCCGTTTTGGCTTCGGTAGCGGTGACGAGAGCGCGTGTCAGTGTCCCTGCATCCAATGAGGCGTCGATGAACAGGAATACGTTGATGGTGCCCGGCTTGATCAGGTCGGTTTGGGTAAATTCGTTGTATGCTGCGGGTTCTCCTGCCCGTCCACCGTTTACGTCTATGCCTGCCGTGGCAACCGCCATGACCGTTACTCCGTGGTATTGGCGAGTGGCGGTCGCCGTATTTTCGATCAAGGCAGCAGTACCCATGCCCGTGGTTCTGTCAAGGGGGAGTCCCAATTCTTCCGCTAAGGTGGCGTAGTGTTCGGTCATAGTCTTTCCTCGCATCCCGACAGAGCGTTTGGCTATTACGTCGGGATCCCTCCCGCAACTGTTGTTGAAGGCATATCGGAGGTCTTCTCGGTAGCCGCCATTGAGATTGCAGGTGCTCACGACTCCTCTGCGTCCTGCGAAGCCAACGATCATACTTTCCTTCAGGTGGTAAAGAGGATCGCCCATAGGACTGTAAAACAGAGGCGTTTCTTTGTCGAAATCTATTGTAGGGTTTTGCATAGGATGGTTTGTTTCACAAGCATTCATTCGTGGTGAGCGTGCAGCGTTTGCAGCAAGGAACCGATGGAGTCGAAGCTTTTCGAAGAATCACCCTCCTGTAGAATCCAGCAGCCCTCTTCCACGGTGATTTTGCGGCCGGAGGCATTTGCGGATTCCACATAGCCATTCCGGTGCAGAGCACTCAGTGTCCATTTGTAGGCTGCACCCTGTCCTTTTACAGAAACAGGTGTAGCCGTTTTATGTTTGACCGAGAAGGCTCCGCTGTCTATATTGAAAGAAAGAGTGTCGTTGCCGAATACTTTCTCAAAACAGTGGTTCAGTACCAAATCCTCCGGTGCCCCACGACAAATCTCCCCTTGGCTGTTCATCAGCCATACCGTGTCCGCCCATTGCAGGGCCAGATCCATTTCGTGGGTAGAAACGAGGATACTCTTGTTCGTCTTGCGTGCCAATTCGCGCAGCATGATGATCACCTCCAGACGGCTTGGCAGGTCGAGGTGTGCCGTAGGTTCGTCGAGAAGCATCACGGGGGTCTGTTGGGCTAAAGCGCGGGCTATCATCACACGTTGTTTTTCTCCATCGCTTAGCTCTCCGTATTGGCGCGACTCGAATCCCGTCAGTCGGCATGCTACGAGCGATTCGTTCACAATCTCCTTGTCCTTTGCAGTCAGGCTGCCGCGATAATTGACGTAGGGATAGCGTCCGATGACGACAATATCCCGAACAGTCAGGTTTGTGGCCGCTATCTTGTCGGTCAGTACCAGACTAAGCATCTTGGCTTTTTCTCTCATACGGAGGCCGTGTATATCACGTCCGGCAATGGTGATCTTGCCTGCAATAGGCGGCAGTAATCCTGCGATGGTGTGCATAAGCGTGGATTTGCCACAGCCGTTCGGACCCATCAGCATCACCAGTTCGCCACTGAGCATGGAGAGATCGATTCGCTTCGATACGATGCGCTCCGTTTTCTTGCCTCGGTATCCGGTGGATAGTCCCCTCAGGGTCACATTGTCGGTATGGATCATCGCCGGTTCAGTTGAAGATTAAACGCTTTTTGCGGTTGCGGGCGATCGTCATGATTACTACGGGAGCACCAATCATCGAGGTGATGGCGTTGATCGGCAGTACAAAGCCTTTGCCCGGTACCTGCGTGATCATGTCGCACACGAGCATCAGCAGAGCACCGCACAGCATCGTGCCCGGGAGCAGTATGCGGTAGTCCGAGCTTTTGAACAGGATGCGCGTGAAGTGGGGGACGGCTATTCCTAAAAAGGCAATGGGACCGGTGAAAGCCGTAATTGTGCCGGTAATAATACTCGTGATGCCGATCAGGACGATTCGCTGCCGCTCCACATGGATACCTACGCTGCGAGCATAGTTCTCTCCTATGTTGAGCGCATTCATATACTTAGGCATCAGCATAGAGAGCAAAAGGCCCCCCGAAACGATGGGGATCATCAGGGATAACTGCCGCCATGTAGTGCCGGCCACGCTCCCGAAAGACCAGATCAGATAGCCTTTGAGCATTTCGTTGTCGGAGAAGAACTGGAGAATGGAAATGAACGAACTGGCCAAAAAGCCGACCATTACTCCGACAATCAGCACCGAGACCATATCTCTGAGCCACGCTGCTACAGCCGAGATGAGCAGAAGTACCAGCATGGAACCTATGCAGGCTGCCGTGGCTACGCCCCATGTGTCAGCCGAGCCGGAGTACAGACTGAGGCCCGGAATGATAGCGAACGACATGATGTACAGAGCTACTCCAAGACCGGCTCCGCTATTGATCCCAAGGATAGAGGTGTCAGCCAGAGGATTGCGGAAGAGACTCTGCATTTGCAGACCTGCGATGGATATGCCGGCACCGGCAAAGAGAGCGGTCAGAGCCTTCGGCAGACGGAAATTGCGAATGACATAGTCATTGGTCGTTTGCATATCCGATCCATTGGTCAGAGCTTGCAGCACGTCGGCCGGCGATATATCCAGACTACCCCATATGAGGTCGGCCACGAAAGCCACGGCAGTCAGTAGAAAGAGTGTGCCGAATATCAATGAGGACCGCGTCATGGCCTTTTCAGTTCTATCCAGTATGAAGTCTCGTACTCGGGCAGAAGCTCCGGCCGAGTGATTTTGATGATGTCTTTGAGCAAAAGATCGGGACGATACAGTCCACTCTCCCAGTAGTCATTGCCCCCATTCTCGTTCACGCGCTTGCGGTCGATGTAGACCTTGCCGGTTTGGGTGGCATCGAAATGTCGGTAGCGTTCGTTCAGAGCGAGAAATTCATCTATTGTCTTGATGTTTCCCATCATCGTACATATCCAGATTCCGGCGTGACGATGGCGACTGAAAATATACTCGAAACTGCACGGCTGGCTACTGACTTTGCCGGCTGCATAGTCGAAAGATACTCGTGCATCTCTGAACATGGCTGTACTGTAGCTGTACTCTCCGGGCAGATACCAAGTCCCACTATAATCCTGCCCGTACATGATGGCAATGGTGTCGGTCTTATCTGCTACCAATTTGCGAGCATCCGCATACTCCGATTCTATCTGTTCGAAAACCTCATGAGCACGACGGTTGCAGCCGAGGAGCATCGCCGTCAGCTTCATCCATTCGGCACGGCCGAGCAGATCCCGCTCTTTCCATTCGTTGTATAATACGGTGTTGATGCCCGATGCGATCAGCTCTTCGTCCTTGTCTGAGATGTGGAATAAATCCTGCAGGAGGATCTCCGGGCGGAGTCCGGCTATCTGCTCTATATTTTTGGTCATACCGGTGCCGATCTCCTGTACATAGCCTTTCTTTACGCGGCTGCGGATGTCGGCGTTGCAAATGTTTTTCAGGTTGATGCAACCCACCAGCTTGTCTATCTGATCGAGTAGGGGAAGCGAGCCTATTTGTGTCGTGGACAGACACGCTATACTGCGTGCCGGTACGGGGATATAGAGGGCCTTGGGATGTCTTGTCGCAGGACGTTTGCCGTCACGGGGATAAAGGATATAGACGGCCATCGTGTCGGACTTGTCCGGATGGAATATATAGATGGTTTTGTAGCCGGTATGATTGACGGCCTGTATGCCTTTGGCATATTCGAATCTGACAGGGAAATTAAAATCGGCCGTATCTATCGACACCGTTTCCACTCGGGTATCTCTCCCGCGTGAAGAGCCATTACAGGAGTATAAGGCAAAGGCGATAAACGTATAGATAAGCCATCCGAACCTCTTGGGCATAGCTGAATCGTTAGTATGATCCGAGACGAACAAAACGGATTCGCAGACTATGCCATACCCTCGCGGAGGCAGGTGCCCGATGTGAATCAATCCTCTTCGACCCGAAAGAATTAATACTGTATGATACCGGCCCCAAAAAATGGCAGCATCCTTTCGCCATGTACGGCAGGTCTTCCGACTCGGCCTAAATCGCTACGCCTTCCCGCGCCGGCGCGCAGTGGCATCGTTCTGTAGCGACAGGTACGACCATACGGCTACGGGGATAGTTTTGGCTTTGCACCAAATTCCCTTTTAATCATTCGGCAGACTTCCCGACAGACGGGAAAGTCCGCTTTGTGAACCGTACATATGCGGATCGGCTTTCAATGATAAGTCATGCCGGGAGGCATCGGCTTACCGTCTTCTATGAATCCAATCTGACACAAAGATACTGACAGACTGTGACATTACCAATAGTGTCGCCCGGGACGCTCCGGGGGCATGCGCAGGCTGCTATGATCGCCGGCCAACTCTCTTTTGAAAAAACTCCCACGTTCGGCGAGGCATAGCCGCGGAGATTGCTCAACCTTTTTGCACACCAAAATTTTCTTTTCCCACGTTCCGAAAAACGTGGTTCGTAAACTTTTTCACTTTGGTTCGGGAAGTGAAAATTTTACGCGTGGGATCGAAATTTTTTTGGCGCGACTTTTCCGGAATTTGCGCACCACGATTTGCGCTTTTCTCGTTCGGCAATTTTGTCGGCATCCCCATGCGGACGAATTCTCTCGAACGACTCTAAAGGGGATATGCAGCTGACAACTCTGCATACAAACATAATTGCGACAGATGATATACCTTTGGCCGATCGAAGAATAGAAGCCCGTACAGCAATGAACAAGACTATCGGTGTGGTAGTAGCCATGGAGAAAGAGTTTCGCCTGCTACCGGACATCCTCGAAAACAAGGAAGAAATACGGGATGCGGTTTTCCATGCCGTCGTCGGAATTGTCGGAGGACACCGCGTTATATACGCCCTGAGCGGAATAGGGAAGGTGGCTGCTGCTGTCTGTGCCGGAGAACTGATCCACCGCTATCGTCCCGACTACCTCATCAATATAGGCGTGAGCGGAGGATTGGGGCAGAATGTGGCTGTCCATGATACGGTAGTGTCCACGGCTGTCTGCTATCACGATGTTTCGTGCGGAGCCGATGTCGCTTGGGGGCAGGTGCAGGGTTTTCCCCTGTATTATCCCGTTTCGGAGGACCTTCTCACCCTTTTTCGTTCGCTTCCGGTACCTGTCCGAGAGGGTGTGGTCTGCTGTGGCGATCGTTTCCTTTCGTCATCGGAGGAGCAGGACTTTGTCCGTCGTACTTTTCCCGATGCCATTGCCGTGGATATGGAGTCTGCTGCGCTGGCTCAGGCGGCGTATATATACAGAGTCCCGTTCATCGCCGTGCGTATTATCAGCGATATTGCCGGCGAAGGTCGGGATAACTTCGCGGAGTATATGGATTTCTGGCGCAAGGCTTCTCCGGCGACCTTTTCTATTCTCGAAAGAGTATTCAGTGCAATGTAGAAATCAGACAATCCCGATATGGAGATGGAAAAAATACCCAGTTTTCAGTTAGATCATATTCGTCTCAAACGAGGCATATATGTCTCTCGCAAGGACTATGTGGGAGGAGAGGTGGTTACGACTTTCGATATTCGAATGAAAGAGCCCAATCGCGAACCGGTGCTTGGAGCACCCGAACTGCATACGATCGAACATTTGGCCGCAACTTATCTGCGCAATCATCCGCTCTATAAGGACTGGATCGTTTTCTGGGGGCCGATGGGTTGCCTTACAGGCAATTACTTTCTGATGCGAGGTGATTATGTGTCGAAGGATATACTGCCCCTTATGCAAGAGACTTTCCGCTTCATCAGAGACTTCGAGGGAGAAGTGCCGGGTACGGAGCCACGCGACTGTGGCAACTGCCTGCTGCACAACCTGCCAATGGCCAAATATGAGGCCGAGAAATACCTGCGTGAGGTGCTCGATGTGGCGACGGAGGAGAACCTGAACTACCCCGACTGACGATTGCCGGACTGTGAATGGGGCTTACAGTCCGCTCTGCTTCCTACGCCTGCTCTCCCCCGCGCTGCTCCTCTTGCTTCCTGCGATGGCATGGGCTCGGGGAAAAAGACTATTTTTGTTTTCCGTAATCAGAGGAATAGCCCATGACATTCGATCTCCAATATACATGTGCCGACTGCGAAGCGCGTGCCGGTCTGCTGACTACAGACCATGGCACTATAGAGACTCCCATCTTCATGCCGGTAGGCACGGTCGGGAGCGTGAAGGCCGTGCACATGCACGAGTTGGAAGAGGATATTCGGGCTCAGATCATACTCGGCAATACTTATCACCTCTATCTCCGTCCCGGACTGGATGTGCTCAGGCGTGCCGGAGGCTTGCATAAGTTCAATAGCTGGGAGCGGCCTTTGCTCACGGATAGCGGAGGTTTTCAGGTATTCTCTTTGGCGGAGAATCGGAAGATCACAGAGGAGGGTGCCACCTTCCGTTCCCATATAGACGGCTCCAAGCACCTTTTTTCACCCGAAAGGGTCATGGACATCCAGCGCGTTATCGGAGCGGACATCATCATGGCTTTCGATGAATGTTGCCCCGGTGATGCCGACCGCGAATATGCACGTCGCTCGATGCTCCTGACCGGACGCTGGTTGGAACGTTGCCTGCGCAGAATGCGTGAGACAGAGCCTCTCTATGGATATGAGCAGCAGCTATTCCCCATCGTACAGGGATGCGTCTATCCCGATCTGCGCCGCCAATCGGCCGAGATGGTGGCTGCCGTCGGTGCTGCCGGAAATGCCATCGGAGGATTGGCCGTGGGAGAGCCGACGGAAAAGATGTACGAGATGATCGAACTGACCAACGGGATCCTCCCCAAAGATCGTCCGCGCTACCTCATGGGGGTAGGTACTCCGATCAATATACTGGAAGCGATAGACCGCGGTGTGGACATGTTCGACTGCATCATGCCTACGCGCAACGGCCGTAACGGGCAGCTCTTCACTTGGCAGGGTACCATCAATATCCGCAATGCCAAATGGGCGGACGACTACTCGCCGCTCGATCCTGACGGTACATCGTACGTGGACAGCCGCTACAGCAAGGCTTATCTGCACCACTTGATCCATACACAGGAGATTCTCGGTCTGCAAATCGCTTCTATTCACAACCTCGCCTTCTACCTCGAGCTGGTTCGGCAAGCGCGTAAGCATATTCAGATCGGCGACTATCGCACTTGGAAAACGGCTATGGTGCGACAGCTTGACAACAGGCTGTAGCTTATCATCGTGTCTCATGAAGAGGTTGAACAGGTTAGATAAGTATTTGATCAAGCAGTTTTTGGGGACGTTCGTCTTCTCCATCATCTTGATCATATCCGTTTCGGTCGTCTTCGACATCAATGAGAAGATCGACGACTTTATGAAGCCGGAGGTCAGCCTGCACAGTATCATATTCGATTACTACTTCAACTTCGTTCCCTACTACGCCAATCTTTTCAGCCCGCTCTTCGTCTTCATATCGGTGATATTCTTTACGTCGAAGCTGGCGGAGAAATCCGAGATCATCGCGATGCTTTCGGCCGGAGTCAGTTTCAAGCGGCTGATGGTGCCCTATATGTTGTCGGCAACGGTGATTGCCGTACTGACTTTCCTGCTCAATAGTTTCGTTATTCCACCGGGCAATGCTACACGAATTGACTTTCAGAACAAATACATCAAGAACAAGAAGGTACAGTATGCCGAGAGCGTTCAGCTCGAAGTGAAGAAAGGGGTCTTTGCCTTTTTCGGATCGTACAGCGATGCCATGCGAACCGGTTACCAGTTCAGTCTGGAGGAGTTCAAGGACAAACAGCTCGTCTCCCGTCTGACAGCAGACAGGATTCAGTACGATTCGCTTTACAACTGGCGCATCTTTAACTACAGGATCAGGCACTTCGGCAAGTACAAGGAGACGGTCGAGAGTGGGAGCGAGATGGACACGGTCATTGCTGTACGCCCTGCCGACTTCCTCGTGGCAGAGGACGATGTGGAGACTATGACGACTACCGACCTGCATACCTATATATCGCATCAGAAGCAAAGGGGCGTGGGCAACGTCAAGCTCTTTGAGATAGAGCTGCACAAACGCTATGCAGCCATCTTCTCGGCCTTTATCCTCACCATTATCGGTGCTTCCCTCTCTTCACGCAAAGTAAAAGGGGGGATGGGGATCAATATCGCTATCGGTCTGGGGCTGAGCTTTGCCTATATCCTGTTCATGACCGTTGCCGGCACATTTGCCGTCAGCGGATCTTTGCCTCCGTTTATGGCAGCTTGGCTGCCTAACTTCGTGTTTACGGTCATTGCCGTTTTCCTTTATAAAAAAGCTCCGCGATAGACAGACTTCCGGATCTAACGATACCCACAGCTATGAAAGAGAAAATACAGAAGAATATCCTCATAAAGAACAAACGTGCCACTTTCGACTACGAGATTTTGGACGTTTACACGGCAGGTATTGTATTGGTCGGTACCGAGATCAAATCGATCCGACTAGGCAAAGGTAGTCTGGTCGATACCTATTGCTACTTCCATCGGGGAGAGCTGTGGGTGAAGAATATGTACATAGCCGAATACTTCTATGGCACCTATAACAACCATGTGGCTCGCCGCGATCGCAAGCTCCTACTCAATCGCAAGGAGCTGCGCAAGCTCGAGGAGGCTTCCAAGAGTGTAGGTACGACCATAGTGCCGATCAAGCTCTTCATCAATGAGAGGGGATTGGCCAAGCTGCAGATCGGATTGGCACGAGGGAAAAAACAATATGACAAGCGTGCATCCATCAAAGAGCGCGATGATCGCCGTGAGATGGATCGTGCGATGAAACGCTAAGCAATAAACCATTTAAGAGAAGATATAATACGCTTTCTTATGAAAAGACCGGTAATAATTCTGCTACTTGGCATCGTAACCATGTGTGCCATGGCTCAGACGGGACGCAAACCCGTGGATTTGAAAGAAATAACGAGTGGAATGTTTTATGCTCGCAGTGCAGGGGGCGGGATACGCTCCATGCCGGACGGGGAACACTATACGGAGATGAATCGCGAACGAACGGCTATCGTCCGCTACAATTATGCCTCCGGCAAGGCCGTAGATACGCTTTTCAGTGTCGAACGAGCGCGCGAATGCCCGTTCAAACAAATACAGAACTACGAGGTAAGCAGTACCGGACATCATATTTTGCTCTTTACGGATATGGAGAGCATCTACCGACATTCGTATCGTGCCGCCGTCTACGACTATGATGTTCGTCGCAATTTGGTAAAACCTCTGAGCGAACATGCCGGCAAAGTGATGATCCCTACATTCAGCCCCGATGGTCGGATGGTAGCATTCGTCAGAGGTAACAATATCTTCATCAAGAAATTCGATTTCGACACGGAAGTACAGGTTACTACCGATGGGCAGATCAATTCTATTCTCAACGGGGCAACGGATTGGGTGTACGAAGAAGAGTTCGGTGTAACCAATCTGATGAGCTGGAGTGCAGACAATGCTTTTCTGGCTTTTGTGCGCAGCGATGAGTCCGCCGTACCCGAATATCGAATGCCTATGTATGAGGACAAACTTTATCCCGAAGACTATGCCTATAAGTATCCCAAGGCAGGAGAGAAGAATAGTACCGTGTCCCTGCACCTCTATAATGTGGCGGATAGGAACACCAAGTTGGTAAGCCTGCCGATCGATGCGGATGGATATATTCCCCAAATCGCCTTTACAGACAATGCCGACGAGCTGGCTGTCATGACGCTCAATCGTTTGCAGAACGACTTCAAAATGTACTATGTGCATCCGAAGAGTCTTGTCGCCAAGCTGATACTACAGGATATGAACAAACGATATGTGGACAGCGATTGGATCCAAGCCTTGAAGTTTACGGCGGGAGGCGGATTTGCCTATGTGAGCGAAAAGGACGGGTTTGCCCATATCTATCTCTACGATAACAAGGGGGTAATGCGTCGCCAAATTACTTCGGGAAATTGGGATGTGACCAAACTGTATGGAGTGGATGCTTCGGGAACGGTCTTCTACCAGTCGGCGGAAGAAAGTCCCATCCGTCGGGCTGTCTATGCCTTAGATGCCAAAGGCCGGAAAACGAAGCTCAGTCCGAACGTGGGCACGAATGATGCTCTCTTCAGTAGCAACTATGCATACTATATTAATACGTATAGCAGTGCTGCTACTCCTACAGTAGTTTCCGTATTCAGAAGCAAAGGTACCAAAGAACTGCGTACACTGGAGGATAACGTTGCTCTCCGTGAACGGCTGAAAGCCTATCGTTACAACCCGAAGGAGTTTACCACTATCAAAACCGAATCGGGACTTGAACTGAATGCCTGGATCGTGAAACCTCTTGATTTCGATCCCTCTCGCCGGTATCCCGTCCTGATGGTACAGTATAGTGGCCCCAACTCCCAGCAGGTATTGGATCGCTATTCATTCGATTGGGAGCACTACCTTGCATCGAAAGGCTATATCGTGGCTTGTGTGGACGGGCGCGGTACCGGTGCTCGCGGCGAAGAATGGCGCAAGTGTACCTACATGCAGCTTGGGGTATTCGAAAGTGATGATCAGATAGCAGCGGCCACTGCTATAGGACAACTTCCCTATGTGGATGCAGCTCGCATCGGTATATGGGGATGGAGCTATGGCGGTTATATGACCCTGATGAGTATGTGTAGAGGAAATGGAACGTTCAAGGCGGGCATAGCCGTCGCTCCTGTAGCTGATTGGCGTTTCTACGATTCGGTTTATACCGAACGCTTCATGCGTACGCCCAAGGAGAATGCCTCCGGATACAAAAAGTCTTCTGCTCTTGATGTGGCAAGCCAACTGCAAGGAAACCTCTTGATCGTAAGCGGATCGGCGGACGACAATGTTCATCTTCAGAACACGATGCTTTTTACGGAGGCACTGGTTCAGGCCAATATCCCCTTCGACATGGCGATCTATATGGACAAGAATCATAGTATATACGGAGGGAATACTCGCTATCATCTCTTTACTCGCAAGGCAAAGTTTTTGTTCGACAATCTTTAATAATAGTATCTCAGTAGCTGTAATGGGATGAGTGCCGAATGTGGCGAACGGGATGACCTTGTTGGCTTGTTCCATTCGACATCCATCTCTAATAGCTCTTTGCTGAAAAAACTATGGCCCAACACGTCAAGAAACCCGAATGGTTGAAAATTCGTCTCGCAGGGAATGAGAAGTTTACCGAGACCAAAAGCATTGTCGAGGGACATTGTCTGCACACGATCTGTACGAGCGGCAAATGTCCTAACATGGGAGAGTGCTGGAGTAGGGGTACTGCTACCTTTATGATCGGTGGCGATATTTGTACGCGTGCCTGTCGATTTTGCAACACTTTGACGGGACGTCCCAAACCGCTGAACGAAGCAGAACCTACCCACGTCGCATTGAGTATCAAGCTGATGGGGCTTAATCATGCAGTGGTGACAAGCGTTGACCGCGATGATTTGCCGGATTATGGTGCCGCACACTGGGTTAAGACTATTCAGGAAATCAGGCGGATCAATCCTGGGGTAACGCTCGAAGTCTTGATCCCCGATTTCAAAGGACAAATGGATTTGGTGGATATGATTATCGAGGCCGGTCCGGATGTCATCTCACATAATCTGGAGACGGTACGCCGGCTTACGCCATCGGTACGCAGTGTGGCCACTTACGATACAAGCCTTGCCGTACTTCGTCACATAGCTCAGTCCGGAAAAATGCCTGCAAAAACAGGAATGATGCTCGGCTTGGGCGAGACTGAAGAAGAAATACTGAAATTGATGGATGATGCTCTTGCAGTGGGAGTATCAGTTATTACCATAGGACAGTATCTGCAACCGTCGAGAAAGAATCTTCCTGTGGTGGAATACATCACGCCCGAACAGTTCGAGCATCTTCGGCTCGTGGGTATCGAAAAAGGCTTCCGTACGATAGAGAGTGCCCCGCTCGTTCGCAGTTCTTACCATGCCGAACGGCACTTATAGCGGATTCTGCGAAGTCGAAAATATGCCATTTTGATAGAAAAATGATATAGAGTTTAGCAGATATGAGAGAAATCTATCGAAAAGATATTGTCTCTGACTATTTTTTCTATATTTGCTGCCGACCTTTTCTAATGTAATCTGTTGCGCTTCAATAGCCTTGAAAGCGCGTAAACACAGAGAAGTTCTGTTTCGGTCAAGTATCGGACTGTGATTGATAGCATTAAGTTGTTTCTTTTAAAATAAAACTAACTCAAGCAGATGAAAAAGAATTTTAACAGGATCGTTTCGATCGTAGCGTTCTCCTCTTTGTTGGGAGGTATGGTCTTTGCACAGCCTGCAGAGCGTGGACGGAACCCGCAAGTGCGACTGCTCTCCGCTGAGCGGTCTATGTCCAAGGTTCAATTCCGTATGGACAATCTTCAGTTGACTGACGTTCAGACAGCCCAAGGAGTAGCTCAAGTGCCTACCTTCACTGAAGGCGTCAATATTTCAGAAAAAGGGATGCCCACATTGCCTATCCTTTCTCGTTCTCTCGCTGTTTCTGAAACGCGTGCGATGAAGGTAGAGGTGGTTTCTTCCAAATTCATCGAAAAGAAGAATGTACTGATCGCTCCTTCCAAAGGTGTTATCTCTCGTGCTGAAAATCCTGATCAAATCCCCTACGTTTACGGACAGAGCTATAACGAAGACAAGTTTTTCCCAGGTGAAATCGCTACGCTTAGCGATCCTTTCATCTTGCGCGATGTGCGCGGTCAGGTAGTAAACTTTGCTCCACTCCAATATAACCCTGTGACAAAGACGCTCCGTATCTATACCGAAATCGTTGTGGCGGTGAGCGAAACTGCCGAAGCAGGCCAGAATGCGATTAGCTTGGTTAAGAACAGCACTTTCACAGGTTTCGAAGATATTTATAAGAGTGTCTTCATGAATTATGAAGCTACGCGCTATACTCCCGTTGAAGAAAAGGAGAATGGTCGTATGATCGTAATCGTACCTCAAAAATATAAAGATGACATCGAAGAGTTTGTTAAGTGGAAAGAGCAGCGTGGTTTGGAGACTGATGTAAAAGTCGCAGAAGAAATCGCTACTCCCATTACAGCAGAAGCTATTCAGAAGTTCGTTAAGGAAGAATATCAGAAGGAAGGCAATAATCTGACCTATGTTCTCTTGATTGGTGATCACAAAGATATTCCTGCAAAAATTCTCCCGGGAATCAAATCCGATCAGGTATATGGACAGATTGTAGGTAATGACCACTACAACGAGGTTTTCATCGGTCGTTTCTCTTGTGAGAGCAAAGAAGATCTGAAGACACAAATCGATCGGACTATTCACTATGAGCGTAATATAACAACTGAAGATAAATGGCTCGGTCAGGCTCTTTGTATTGCTTCGAATGAAGGTGCCGGAGGTCAAGGTGACAATGGCGAAAGTGACATACAACATCAAAATGTAATTGCCAATCTGCTTACCAAGTATGGCTATACCAAGATTATCAAATGCTACGATCCGGGGGTGAAGCCCCAAAATATTATTGATGCTTTCAACGGAGGCATCTCGCTGGCCAATTATACGGGGCACGGATCTGATACATTTTGGGTAACCTCTCATTTTGGAGTACAGCACATGAAGGATTTGACCAATTACAATCAGCTTCCTTTCATCTTTGATGTAGCATGTGTAAATGGTAACTTCTTGTTTAAGACTTGTTTTGCTGAAGCCCTTATGCGTGCGCAGAAAGATGGTAAACCCAAAGGTACTGTTGCTATTATCGCTTCTACGATCAACCAGTCTTGGGCATCTCCTATGCGTGGTCAGGACGAAATGAATAGTATCTTGTGCGAACAATATCCCTCTAATATCAAGCGTACTTTCGGTGGCGTTACGATGAACGGTATGTTTGCTATGGTTGAGAAGTACAAGAAGGATGGTGAGAATATGCTTGACACTTGGACCGTATTCGGTGACCCCTCACTGCTCGTTCGTACGCTTGTTCCGACCGAAATGCAGGTTACAGCTCCGGCCAACATCTCTCCATCTGCCCAGACATTCGAAGTAGCTTGCGACTATGATGGTGCTATCGCTACGCTCTCTGACGATGGTGATATGGTTGGTACTGCTAAGGTGAAAGATGGTAAGGCTATCATCAAAATAGATGAGGACATCTCTGATGAAACGAAACTGACCCTGACCGTATTAGGATACAATAAGGTTACTGTGATAAAGGAAGTGAAAGTACAAGGTACATCTGTTGCCAACGTAGCCAATGACAAGCCTTATACTGTAGCTGTATCGGGTAAGACGATAACCGTTGAAAGCCCTGCTGCTGAGCTGACGATCTTCGATATGAACGGTCGTCGTGTGGCTGCTGCCAAGAATGGCATGGTATTCGAAGCACAAAATGGTGTTTATGCCGTTCGCATCGCTGTTGAAGGCAAGACATATACAGAAAAGGTTATTGTGAAGTAATTCACACAGCAATTCCCTAAAATAAATAGGGCTGTGCTGAAGAAACTATTCGGTACAGCCCTATTTGATTTATAGGTGTACACGCAAGAGGGGGGAGAAAGCAGGCGAGAAAAGAGTATGCTAAAGGAAGTAAATAGCGGCTCAAAACGATGTGGCTCCTTTATCTTATGCCAAGGTGCGTATGAGTCACGGGCCATACGCTTGAGATTATGTGCCATAGCCTCGTTTTAGGTAGAGATGTGGTTCTGTTATCAAGGAAATATATCCTGTTTGTGAGAGAAAGATTTTTTCTCGGCCGAGAAGAAATATTTTGCCGGCCGGCAAAATTTATGCTCAAAACAGAAATTCGCAAATCGTTATAATACAGCCATTTGTGTGGAGCCTTGTAGGAAGGTTTTTTCTACTTTGATGGCGATTCGTGGGCGAGCAGTGGAAAAGAAAATCGGTACCCATCGGGATACTGATCATTGCCAATCTCCAAACGAAATGGACGTAGCAGCAAGCTATAGGGCAGGGAAGTTTCTATAGTAGGAATGTGTGCAGAGACTGAGCAAGGGGAGGTCGGAAGGGCTATCGCCGTAGCCGTAGGAGATCGCATCCCGCCAGTGCGGCAGGGCGCGGTCCAACCTGCGGATTTTCTCCTTTCCCTTGCAGTTATTGCCTTCGAATCGACCTGTCAGAATGCCGGATTTTATCTCCGGAAGGGTGGCAATGACGGTATGAAAGCCCATCTTTTCGGCCCACGGCTCCACACAAGGCAGAAGTGAAGCTGTCAGTAGCACTAGCCGATGTCCTTCGTTGCGATGCCATTCCAAACAGCGAAGAGCTTCGGGACGAAGAAGGCTTTCGATCGCAGCTACGAATCGCTGCCCCATTGCTCGACATTCTGCATCCTTTTTTCCTTTCAAGACCGTGACAAGGATGGCCGCTTTTGTCCGGTCGGCCGAGGCCAGCCGAAGTTTGTAGCACATCCACATGGCGAGATAGAAAGGCAGCCTGATCCAAAAGAGAATAGTCGGCTGGGATTGCCGTAGAAAGGGAAGTAGGGAATCGCAACGGGTCAGTGTCCCGTCGAAATCGAATATGGCTATGGGGCTATCGGGCATAAGGGCTTATCGAATAATGCGTGCTTCCCGGGAAAGATTTTTTCTCTTTGGGGGCGAGTGTGAAGTCCGGATTATGTATGTAATAGGGAAAGCTCCGGTCCGATGGTCTCTCGCAGCATGACGAGGGCTTCCTCTTCGGCTGCTCGCATTTGGGCCTCGTCCTTTTTGCTCTTATCCTTCAGCCCACAAAGATGCAGTATGCCGTGGATTATAACACGATGCAACTCGTCTTCGTATCGGATGCCAAGAGTACGTGCGTTTGAGCGTACGGTATCGAGACTGATAAGCAGGTCGCCATTGATAGTATCCGCTTCGCAGGAATCGAAGGTGATGATGTCGGTGTAGTAGTCGTGATCGAGAAATTCTCGATTGGCTTTCAGGATATATTCGTCATCACAGAAGAGATAGGAGATTTCTCCCACCGCTTTGCCGTATTGGCTACATACTTCGGCTATCCACTTACTGACGATCCGTCTTCTGATCCGAGGGAGGCCGATGCCTTCAGCATAGAAATTGATTTTTGCCATTGTCTTGATTATCATTTTGCTCGGTTTCCGCACTCTCAACCAAAGAAAATATAAGTGGCAGCGATGGCTGTCAGTGCTCCGGCCAAATCGGCCAAAAGGGAGTAGCTCACCGTATAACGCGTATTGCGTATTTTGACGGCTCCGTAGTAGAGGGCTACCACGTAGAATGTGGTATCGCTGGAGCCCTGCACAATACTGCATAGCCGACCGACAAAGCTGTCGGCTCCGTACGTCTGCATGGCATCGACCATGAGCCCTCTGGCTCCGCTTCCGCTAAGCGGTTTCATCAGCATGGTCGGGATTCCTTCCACAAACTTCATATCCCCTCCGAAAAAGTCTATCAGCTTGCGCAATCCTTCCGTTATCAGATCCATGGCCCCGGAAGCTCTGAATATACCGATGCCGACCAGCATGGCTAGCAGATAGGGAATGATGGTCACTGCCGTACCGAAACCATCTTTTGCCCCTTCGATAAAGGCATTGTACACATTGATGCGTGCACGTAGTCCGCTGACGACGAATCCGCACATGATTCCAAACAGAAGAATGGACGCAAACGCAGTGCTGATGCTGCTGAATGTTTCCGGAGGAAGAGTACGTCCTGCATAGATTATCCCTCCGATGAAAAGAAGAGAAGAAAGAAGAAAAAGAAGAAGAGGTCTTTGGAGGAAATTGATGCGCTGCCTGATCCCTACGGCAAGGATGGCTACCAATGTGGAAGCAAACGTAGCGATCAGTATCGGGACAAAGATGTCGGCCGGATTTGCCGCTCCGGCCTGTAGGCGATAGGCCATGATGGAAGAGGGTATCAGCGTAAGCCCACTGGCATTGATGGCCAAAAACATAATCATGGCATCGCTGGCTTTATCTTTTTGCTGATTAATCGTTTGCAAACTCTCCATCGAACGGATACCGAGGGGGGTAGCAGCATTGTCGAGGCCCAACAGGTTGGCCGATATATTCATGAAAATATTGCCCAGCGCGGGATGGTTCTTAGGTACGGAAGGGAACAATCGGCTAAGGATCGGGGAGCTGACCTGTGCCAGCTTGCCAATAAGACCGCTTCTTTCTGCTATTTTCATCAGACCGAGCCACAGAGCGAGTACGCCGGTCAGTGCAAGTGCTATCTCAAAGGCATTCTTCGACTGGCTGAAAGAAGCCTGCACCATCTCATCGAATACGGACACATCGCCGAAAACTATGAATCGAACGAGTGCCACAATGAGCGAAACGAGGAAAAAAGCTACGAATATGTAATTAAGAACCATCTTGTAGGAAGAGAAACTATTATTTGGCCAAGAATTGGGCTATAGCCTTCCTGATCTGCTCTACACAGGTAGCCAAATCATCATTTACAAAGCGCAGGTCGAAAAGATGTGCATAACCGATTTCTTTCTCGGCCTTGTCCACGCGCTGCTTAATAGTTTCCACTGAGTCCGTGCCTCGTTTTTGCAAACGAGAACGCAGCTCTTCTATAGAAGGAGGCAGGATAAAGATGGCCAATGCCCTATCTCCATAATACTTCTTGATGTTCTGTGCTCCAACGACATCAACATCGAAAATGACGTTTTTCTCTTCCTTCAGGATACGCTCCACCTCGCTTTTGAGTGTGCCATAGTATTTGTCTCTGTACACTTCTTCGTACTCTACGAATTCATTGGCTTCTATTCTGCGTCTGAATTCTTCCGGAGATAAGAAGTAATACTCTCGTCCATGCTGCTCTTCTCCTCGGGGTGCACGGCTGGTCGCCGAAATAGAGAAATGAAGGTTAAGCTCTCTGTCCGTAAGAAGTTGTTCGATGACGGTGCTCTTGCCTGTTCCGGATGGGGCCGAGATGATGATTAGTTTGGTCATGGGTAATTTTGTCTAAATATGTAGTGGAATGGTTACAATACGTTCAGTACCTGCTCTTTGATCTGTTCTAATTCGTCTTTCATCTGTACGACGATTTGCTGCATCTCCACATGATTGCTTTTGGATCCGAGCGTATTGATTTCTCTACCGATTTCTTGTGCAATGAAGCTGAGCTTTTTCCCTTGTCCGGGTTCGCCTTGCATGGTTTGGATAAAATAGGAAAGATGATTCCGCAAGCGATGCTTCTCTTCGTTTACATCCAATTTCTCGATGTAATAAATCATCTCTTGTTCGAATCGGTTCTTGTCGTAGTCCTTCTCTGATATTTTGGTCAGGTTTTCCTCTATCCGCTCTTTGATTCGTTGGATCCTCTCTGGTTCATACTGCTCGATCTGCAAAAGCAAAGAAGAAATATTAGATATTTTCTCCGTGAACACCTGCTCCAGCATAGCACCCTCTTGTTTGCGGAATTCGATTAGCTGATCAAGAGCTTTCCGACAAGTTTCAATCATGACAGCCCATTCATCTTCTGGGATTTCTTCCTCTTTTTCTTCATCCACCCGAATGACTCCGGGGATCCGAAGCAGCTGTTCGAACCATCCTCCTGCAGGTACTTCCACTCCCATCTTTTCGCCAAATTCCTTGAGTTGGGAGAAATAAGAGGACATCTTTTCTGTATCGAATATCTGAGATACAACATCTGTACTGCCGGATTCTTCGAGAAACAGGCTGAAATCCACTTTTCCCCGCCCTATGTCGGCCGAAACCAAAGCCCTGAGAGGTAGTTCTCTATAACGGTAACGGCTGGAAATCTTCGTTGACAGATCGAGCTGTTTGCTATTGAGCGACTTGATGGTCGCAGTTATTTTTTTATCGGCAAATTGAGTTGTATGCTTGCCGAATCCGGTCATAGATAGAATCATAGTCTTTTTTATATGCGGTTAGGGGAGAAAATAAAAAGAGAATCACAGACTATCATCTATATATAGTCGGTGATTCTCTCATAAATCTATCTTACAGGTTACGCCCGTGGCACTGTTTGAACTTTTTGCCGCTTCCGCAAGGACAAGGATCGTTCCGCCCGATCTTATTTTCGTTTCTTATCGGTGTCTGGGGAGCAGCTGCGCCCTGAGGTCTGCTTGCCGCATCTCTTTGTGCTTTCTGCTGGGCTTCTATATCGTCTTTCTGTGTCCGATACTTGCTCATATCCGTACGCTGTTCGGCCGCGTGTCGGATCTCAATTTGCCGCCTACGCTCCAGCTCTTCCTGAGAAGGAGCATCCGGTACCGGTATCCGAGCACGCATTAGGATCGCTACGGTCTTACGATTCATGGCTTCTACCATTTTGCGGAACAGTTCGTAAGATTCGAGCTTATAGATAAGTAGTGGATCTTTGTTTTCGTAGCTCGCATTCTGCACGGAATTGCGAAGTTCATCCATCTCACGCAGATGCTCTTTCCAAGACTCATCGATAGTATGCAGTACGATAGCTTTCTCAAATTCTTTGATGATGCTTTTCCCTTGAGTTTCGTCTGCTTCACGCAAATTGCATCCAACATTATATACACGCTTACCATCCGTAATGGGGATTAGAATTCGCTCGTACACGGCAGCTTGGGTCTCGAACACCTGATGAACGACAGGATAAGCTACTTCTGCGATCAGGTCCATCTTACGTTGGAAAGACTTGTAAGCTTCATCGAAAAGCATATCGGTCAGCTCTTCTGCTTTCTTGCCTCTGAATGCTTCTTCCGTGATAGGAGACTCTATCGCAAGTGCACGCATCAGATCTTCCTTAAAGCCTTCGAAATCATTGGCGTCTGCATAATTGTCAATCAGAGCCTTACATACATCGTATATGGTATTGAGTACATCCATACCGATTCGCTCTCCCATCAAAGCATGACGGCGACGGGTATAAATGACTTCACGTTGCGAATTCATTACATCATCGTACTCAAGCAGATGTTTACGGATACCGAAGTTGTTCTCTTCCACCTTCTTTTGGGCACGCTCTACGGACTTACTCAACATGTTGTTTTCGAGCACTTCGCCTTCCTTGAAACCTAAGCGATCCATCAATGCTGCGATCTTCTCCGTGGCGAACAAACGCATCAGATGGTCTTCAAGCGAAACATAGAATATGGACGAACCGGGGTCTCCCTGACGACCGGAACGACCACGAAGCTGTCTGTCCACTCGTCTGGATTCGTGTCTTTCTGTACCGATGATGGCCAAACCTCCGGCTTTCTTAACCTCGGCAGAGAGCTTGATGTCGGTACCACGACCGGCCATGTTCGTTGCGATGGTAACAGTTCCTTTTTGACCGGCCTGAGCTACAATTTCGGCTTCCTTCTGATGCAATTTGGCATTGAGCACATTGTGTTGGATACCACGCAAGCGTAGCATTCGGCTCAACAATTCAGATATTTCCACAGAAGTCGTACCGACAAGTACAGGTCTGCCCTCTTCGACAAGGCGTACAATCTCTTCGATGACCGCCGCATATTTTTCACGCGCCGTCTTATAGATACGATCATTCATATCCTTACGGGCGATAGGCTTATTCGTCGGAATAACTACAACGTCCAGCTTGTAGATGTCCCAAAGCTCTCCTGCTTCAGTCTCAGCTGTGCCGGTCATCCCTGCCAGCTTATGATACATGCGGAAGTAGTTCTGGAGAGTAATGGTTGCAAAAGTCTGTGTCGCGGCCTCTACTTTTACACGCTCTTTCGCCTCGATAGCCTGATGAAGACCGTCCGAATAGCGACGTCCGTCCATGATACGTCCGGTCTGCTCGTCTACGATGAGCACTTTATTGTCCATGACCACGTATTGATCATCTTTCTCAAAGAGAGCATAGGCTTTGAGCAACTGATTGACAGTATGTACACGCTCGCTCTTGATCGAATAGTTGGCTATGATCTCATCCTTGGCTTCTCGACGTTTTTCTGCATCGGATTCCATATTGTCCAAAGTAGATAACTCAGCTGCGATATCAGGCAAGACGAAGAACTTCGGGTCATCTGTACGGGATGTCAGAAGGTCGATACCCTTCTCGGTAAGCTCTACGCTATTACGCTTTTCGTCTATGATGAAATACAATTCGTCTGTGACCAAATGCATATTCCTCATGTTTTCGGCCATGTATGCTTCTTCGGTCTTCAGCATAGAGCTCTTGATGCCGGGTTCACTCAGATACTTGATCAACTGTTTATTCTTGGGAAGACCCTTGAACGAGCGATAAAGTAGCAAAGAACCCTCTTCCTGTTCTTTCTTGTCTTCAGATGCCATCTTATTTTTGGCATCAATAAGCAATTGTGAACAAAGTTTGCGCTGTGCCTCGACAACTTTCTCCACATTGGGCAAAAACTCCTCGAACAACTGATCTTCACCTTTGGGAGTAGGACCAGAAATGATCAACGGCGTTCGGGCATCATCGATCAATACGGAATCGACCTCATCGACAATGGCGTAGTTGTGCTTACGCTGTACCAAATCCTTAGGACTCGTGGCCATATTGTCGCGCAAGTAGTCGAAGCCGAATTCGTTATTGGTGCCAAATGTAATATCTGCATTATAGGCCTTGCGGCGGGCATCCGAATTGGGCTGGTGCTTATCTATACAATCCACGGTCAAACCATGGAACATATACAATGGCCCCATCCATTCCGAGTCACGTTTGGAAAGGTAGTCATTGACCGTCACCACATGCACCCCATTACCGGTGAGAGCATTGAGAAATACAGGTAGGGTAGCTACCAGTGTCTTTCCTTCACCGGTAGCCATTTCGGCGATTTTCCCTTTGTGCAATACTGTACCACCGATGAGCTGAACATCATAGTGAATCATGTCCCACAAGATTTCATTGCCTCCTGCTACCCAGTGGTTTTGGTAGATTGCGGTATCTCCCTCGATCGAGACGAAGTCATGATTGATGGCAAGGTCACGATCAAGATCAGTGGCTTTAACTCGAATAGTTTCGTTTTGGGCGAATCTGCGAGCAGTATCTTTGATAATAGCAAATGCTTCTGGGAGAATTTCATCCAAAACGACTTCCATTTTGTCCAAAATCTCTTTTTCCAGTTTATCCACCTTCGTCCAGATTTCTTCTCTTTCGTCCAGATCCTTGCCTTCTACTTCAGCTTTCAATCTGTCGATTTCAGCTCTCTCGTCTTTGACGTAATCTTGTATCTTTTGGCGCAAGACAATCGTACGCTCGCGAAGGTCATCGTCCGACAGTCGTTCGATCTCACCATATGCAGCTTTGATCTTGTCCACAAAAGGTTTTACCTCTTTGAGGTCGCGCTGTGATTTGTTGCCGAAAATCTTCGACATGAATTCGTTGAATCCCATTTATCTTATTATATTTTTTGTAGCTGTTATGATATATAAAGTCCGGCTTAAAGGCAGACCCTATTCTTCTCTTCCCGAAGAATATATTTTCAGAGAGCCACTTCGGGCAATGGCAAGGCGCGAGCCTCTGTCGGAGGACGTATCCGGAGGATATACGCCAAGGTGGGAGCTATCTCTGTCGAAGAGATAGTTCGCTGCACTCTTTGTCCTTTTATGTCGGGTATCACCAAGATAAAAGGAGCTGCTACGGCATTATAACGTATTTGTTTTTGACCTGAATTCGGGGATGCCTCCTCTTCTCCTTCTATCCATCCTCCTTGCAATTGCAAACATACATCCGCGGATTGCCCCAATCGGAACGAACGGACAAAACGATTCGCTTCTTCGTTAATTGCTCCCGAACCTATTTCATGTGCCGGCAATGCAAGTCGTACACCACTCATCTGTCGGGCAAATTCTGCCACTTCTGATTGAAGCCGGCGCATATCGACTTGCTTCTTTTCTGCCAGTTTTTTATCCAGAATCAATCGGCCATCTGCATAATCCAACACCCATTGTCCCTGTCCGTGCAGAGCCATCAAATACATATTGATCAAAGCTTTGCATCGCTTGGGACTGAAGTAGCGACGGCGCTTATGGAGGAATATGCTTTCCTCCGGGATCGAACTATCGAAGTAGCCTGTTCCACTCAGGGCTATTATGCAGTTTGTCAAGCCAATCTTCTTATCCAAAGCCGTGAACAGGCGAGCAAGTTGGGCATCCAAGCGACGGTACGTATCCACCATTTCGGCCTGATGCTCACTCTGATGTTTGGCAGGGTATCTTCCTGCATAATAAGTGAGCGATAGCAGATTGGGCTGTTTGGCCAGTTCCAATCCTCCATACTCGATCAGTCGGAGAGCCAAAGTCGTGACTTCTTCATTGATCGGGGCAGATTGTTTGAAAAGACTGATATTGGAATGGCTGAATCTGTGAGAGAAAGCAACGGGATCTCCACCCACAGGCAAAGATTGGGGCGAGGACATAGGAGTCCATACGACATTGCTCAATTTAGAAGAGGGAGAGTCCGCCGAGGAGTTGAACTTATCGATGTACCAAGGGAAATCTTTGTAGTAGGTAGTCGTAGCCCACATCCCTTTACGGTTTTCGAGCCAAAAAGCACCATTTCCGGACTGGCCGGCAGCTATAATTGCTGCAACGGCATTCGGAGCTATCGCATATACTTTGCTTCTGCCATCGGTTGCAGCTCGTAGCTCATCACCGATAGTGCCGGATGTAAGCCTGAGTGGAGATAGATGTTCGGAGGTATAATTGCCTAAAAAGTTTTTGTCTTCTAAAATGGATACCCGCCTATTCTTTTCTCTTTCAAATACAGTACTACCTGTAATACTGTGACGATTGGGATAGGTGCCGGTATATATGCCTGCAATAGCCGATGCTTCGTCTACGCCATCGAATCCGAAGTCTACATTGCTAAAAACAAGTCCATTCTGCAGCAGATGATTGAATCCACCTGTGCCATATTGCGAGCGACAAAACGAGAGGAGATCACCCCTCAATTGGTCAATGGTAATTACCACCACCAGCTTGGGATGAACCGATTGCCCCTGTACCGTAACACTCCCTATAGCCAATACGGCCAAAAGGGTCGTTACCAGTCGTTTCACCGAACGTTCTTTTTCCATCTATTTACCAATATCCAGCGAGCGGAAAGCAACCATAGAGCAATGCCGAACACATAGAGAGGAAGCACTACTTGTTGGGGCAGAAACCATATTGCCAAACCGATCAAACTTAGCTCCGCAAAGTTAATAAAATGATAGACAAAGCCTGCTCGGTGAAAGCGTGGTACCGCAGTCAGAGGCACCCCGATAAGCAGATGAAGGGGATGAAGCAGGAAAAGATTGTAATTCGGGTTGGTATGCGGATGTTCTGAGAAAAATGACAGAATGAAAATAACACATCCTGATAGTCCCATAATGGTTAATAAAACAGAGTCATATAGATAGCATATATCCTTGCGGCGGACATCCCAAGCGGCTACTGCAATAGAAACTATCAGCAAAGCTATAGAAGCCAATAAAGGCGTAGGCCAACCCTCCTCTGCAGGCTCCATACTGGCCGGCTTAGCCGGGAACCATTCCTTGGTATCCCTGATGAGTGGCGTTGATCGACCATTGGAGTAGAGTAGAGCGGTACGTGGTAGCAGATCCAACATTCTATTCGGCAGGAATAGCTGCTCCTCCGGATTGGCATAAGTATCTGTTTTCGCTCCGAGAGCCAGATCGATGCCGAACTTGACCCAAGGGGCATCGGTGCAGCATTCGTCGATCAGCTGTCTCCACTTTCTCTCCTCACCCTCATGAGGGATTTGCAAGGTAGCTCCTGTGGTTTCTTTTATGATCTCGATGAGGCGAGTAGCACAGTTGTCATAAAAGATATTATAGCGGTATCGTTTATTCTCGGGGCGAATATTCCATGTCAAATACTGCTCGGCTTTCTCGATCTCTTCCTGTGTGAGATTCAATACTAATTCCACAATTCCTCTTCCGCTCCGAAGGTATTCTTCTGCATAATAGGATGTATAAAGAGCTTCAACGTAGTAATTCGTTTCCCCTTGCACAAATCGAAGCATGAAATTAGGTTCGTTATAGTCGAACATGCCATAATTGTAAGCAATATCCGTTCCTTGTACAGGATTGAGAATCCTGAATGCGACATGACCGTAGCGAGTATATACCGCTTCTGTGGAAGGAGAAGAGATCAAGAGGCTCATCTGCAGGCCTTGATCTTTCATCTCTGTGCTATCTGTCTGTGCATTGGCTGGAAGTCCGCTGCCCAATAAGACAGTCAAGATGACGGAGAATAGTCCGGCCGAAACCTTCAGTGTGCTTAGATATTTTTTTACCATCGTGAATTGCCAATTATGAGAGTACTTCGTATTATTTTCCGCATAAGCTTGCGAACGGGCAATAGCTGCAAGTCCGTATGTCCTCAGTTCCTGTAAAAGGAATATCGGGATCGAACAATTCGTCCAAACAAGTTCGCAACCTCTCTTCGAACATTTCGCAAATTTGATCAAAATCCGTAATCTGCTCAACTGCTTTCCCCACTTCCTTGAGAACGACCACGCCCGTGTAATCCTCTTTCTGCTTGTACAGCTCCTTAAAGCCATATATCGTCGGACACAGGGGGAGTTCGGCACCCTCTCCCTCGTTCTCCATTTGCATCTTGGCCATGAGGGCATATAAGAGTGTTTGAGTTATGGCTGTTGGATGTTTTTTAGTTTTTCCTGCCATCGGGTGTTCGAACATAAGGTCCCATGAGCCAAGCTCTGTGGTAGTATCTCCACTTTTGTAGTCCACTATACGACGATATTCCTCATTCAACTCGTCAATGCGATCTATGATTCCGTGTAGCTGCACTCGGCTACCATTGCTAAGAGAGAAGCTGCCTTTGACTTTGCGCTCTGAGTCTATGTAGCGAAAGGGAGCCAATGATTTGTCATGCTCCAAGATCCGTCGCACATACTTCTCTATCATGATGCAATAAAGATGATTCAATCCCGACAAAGCTCTCTGAGTATCGGCCGATCGGAGATATTCTTCTGTGTATGCTTGCCTTACTATCCTCGCGATAGTAGCATTCTTCGGATCCAACCACCGAGATAAAATATCCGAAGAAACTATCCCACCACCACAACAAGGCTTGTAGATCAACTCCATGGCACGATGCACCACGGTGCCGAAATCATTGGCAGCCATCAGTTCATCGGAAGCATTCTCCTCTCGTATCCCTCTGACGTTTTCAAAATAAAAACGAAGAGGACAAGCCACATATGTATTGATGCTGCTGGCCGAAAGAGCAGACAGACGTTCTTCCGGATCGAATGATTCTTCGTCCTCGCATTCGAGGAATCGGTGCAGTCTCGTCAGTACATCTCCCTCTTTCTTGACACATATAGCAGGAGTATGTGGAAGCGAACCTGTCAGGTGCAATTCCTGTACCTTTAGAGACATATCGAAAAGGAAACGCATCTGTCGGATATAACGGCTCTCCTCTCCTCCTCCAAGCTGGTCCGAACGAGCATCGTACAGCATCGTTACACTTTCGGCTCGCTGAATGAGACGGAAAAAATCATAAGATTGGGTGGCTTCGTTTACCTCATTGACCGGAAGTCCATATCCTCTTCGCAATGTGTAAGGTATCATTGTCGTTTCATAGACACGCGATGGAAGTTTACCCTCGTTGGCAGAGAGAATGATCAGGTGTTTGAAATCTAAAGTTCGCGTTTGATCTATTCCCATGATTTGCAGGCCTACCAGAGGTTCTCCCTCGAACGGGATGCTCACTCCGAATACCAATCCTTGCAACAGAAGAGCCGCAGAACGAACTGACATATCCATGGCATAGGATTCGACCAGTCCTCTGAGCCTGTTCAGCATATTGCGATAGTGATAGATCTGCTCCAGCTCCATATTATTGGTCTGTTCCGATTGGTCATACTCCGAATCGGTTAGTTGGAAGAGCATGCTTTCGGCAATTTTTTCAAGGAGCAGGAACAACCGGTCGAGTAGCTGCTGTCCACTATCCGGTCGGCTAAAAAGCAGATCGGTCAGTTCATCGCCCCAAAGTCTCTCCTCCGGTACGTAGTACTGCTTGCTTACTTCCCGATCCGAGAGAAGAGCACGCGAATGATCAGTCAATAAGGGAGCGAGAAGAACACTATTGAGCAAGTCAAGAACAGCATCCGTCCGAAAATGAGGAACTTTTTGAATAAGACGGATTTCTGCCTGTACTTTGATCCACTTCTCGACAAGAATGGAAATGGCATTCTGAGAGAGAGGATAGCCCATAGTCACATTGATACGTCCTACAGTCTCAGCCAGACTGCTCAATACGGGCATCAACATTCGTGTGTCGGGAAGAATGATAGCTGTTTCTATTCCTTCCTTGTCAGAATAGCCTTCAGGGTATAACTCCTCGATCAGCTGCGGCAAAAGTTTGGCCTGAACAATCTCGGAGGCGGTACGTATGATCCTGATATCAGGAGCCGGTTTGTCTTCCGATGAGCCTGTTCGACCGTTCTCGGAAGACTCTCGCCACGGAGTCTGTTGCCCGAAAATCTCTTTGTTATGATCCAGAATAGTGCGGGAAAGATTACCTGCCGAATGCAATAGAGAGAGGTCATCATCAAAGCAAAAATCACATATCCCTTCCGCTTTCATACGAACGAGAATATATTCCTCGACAGGAGAAAGGGCGAACAAACCGACAAAGACATATCTATCAGGATGCATATTCCCCCCTCTGTCTGCGGATGAGAGCAGCTCTCGTACCGATGTTTCTCTTTGCCGGAGGCGATCAGCAGTATGACGAAGGATCATCCCATGGTATCCGTTGCTTTGGTCTGCAAGGCGTTGGTTGAACCGAGTATAAAGTGGAGATAATAGCTTCCAGAAGTCCAGAAAGCTCTGCTGACATCCATTCTCCATTTTGCCGCTTGCCGGAGAAAAGGATTCCCAAAAACTGCGAATGGCTGCTACCTGTCTTTCGCTCAAAAAGGAGAAATCGTTCTCCATCTCCCGAAAGTCTTTCAGATTGCTGTACAAGGCTTTGGCCGATACGAGGTGTTTGTCTATCTCATTGAAGTCTTTCAGGATAATATCGCCCCAAAAAATAAACTGATCGAAAGGTTCCATCTCAGGCCATATCTCTTTGTAAGTATTGTATAGCTCGAATAGCAAGGCCGTTCTGTCAAGCTCTTTGTAGGGAGACAGCCCCAGCAGCAAATCCTTCAGATTCGTGGTACGAGGTGCAAACAAAGGCTTTGGGCTAATCTCCGACAAATGGCGTTTGAAAAAAAGGCTGGCTCGTCTTCCCTGAAAGACGAAACAAAGTCGGTGAATATCTTCGCCGTACTCTTCGTAGTAGTGGGCAGCTATCTGTCTAAGGAAAGGGAGCATAAGGCGATAGCATTATTCAAAACATGTAGAGCCATAGGAGCATATATACTGCGCGTATGATAATAGACATAACCCAAGTAAGCACCCAAGACGATTCGGGGAAAAAATCCCATCAGTTCGAGATGCGCAATGCTGAAAACGATGGCAGTCAGCCAAACGGCAGCATGCCATCTATTGCGAGTAACACGACGCATCCAGCGCAATACGGCTCCTCTAAAAAACAATTCTTCCGTAATGCCCGGTATTATTGCGATAGCAAGCAAAGCCCATCCTTTGCCTCCCTGCATCATCTCCTTTATCAGACTTGTATAATGGGTACCGCTACGGTCGATTTCTTCTTGCCAAGCCGGAGGGAGAAAGGGTAGAAGGAGCTTTATGCCTTTGGTCGTTAATACTACGGCCAAAAGGCATCCGGCATAAGAGAGTAACAGCAATACTATTTTGTGCCAATCGATCTGATACGGTTGTAAGCCCAAAAAAGATGCAGGCCTGTCTGAAAATAAAAAGGCTTGCCATACAGCCCCTCCCCCGAATACCACAACGCTGAATAAGCTTGTCGCCAATAGCAACGGCAAGCCTTCCTGTCCGTACCCGAACAGAGTAGGGGCTAAGTGAAGCACAGAGATCAGGAGATAGCCAATAATGAGTATCAGAGCGAGATGACTGAGTATAGCCCAATCCTTAAAAAGAGCCTTTTTCATTGCTTACAAAAATACGATGGAAACTCAACAAAGCCAAAGCCTCGGAAAAAGCATTTCTCGGTAAGAATACGACCAATGGCTATAGATCGATGCCGATAGCAGAGAAATAAGGGACATTATTAGTGCTTCGCTTGACGGAAAACACAAGGAAAAGGCAGATTAAAAAAAGAGAAAAGGCCGATAAAAACCGACCTTTTCTCTCTCTAATGCGGAAGCGACGAGATTCGAACTCGTGGTACAGTTACCCGTACGACAGTTTAGCAAACTGTTGGTTTCAGCCACTCACCCACACTTCCGTAGTACAAGGGGTTGCCCGAATACAATCGCAAAGATACTACATCTTTTGATTTACACAACCCTTGCAGGCGTGTAATTTCTCTCGAATTTTTAGTTAAAGAGCTTGAAAGGAGCAGATTCTGAGCGATAGCCCAAGAGATTGCACAGTCTTTTATCCCTATCTGTATCCATGTATGCTCGGATGGGAGCCTCCTCTCTCGGAGCAGCTGTGCCGGATTTGTTCGTTGCAATGTCTTGAGAAGACCGTGCGTTAAGTGTGCAAAAATGAAGGCTGTGCAGTGAGGGAGAACCCTCTGCACAGCCTTCGGCTTGTAATGAGGATGTTTTTTCGAAAGGAATCAAAAAAGCATCCTTCTTGGACTCATGCTTACATCATGCCGCCCATTCCTCCCATACCTCCGGGCATGGCCGGTGTGGCAGGATTGTCTTCTTTCTTGTCAGCGATAACGCACTCCGTAGTCAGGAACATACCTGCGATAGAAGCCGCATTTTCCAATGCTACACGCGTTACTTTGGCTGGGTCGATAACACCGGTGGTGTAGAGATTTTCGAAGACATCCGTGCGGGCATTGTAGCCGAAGTCGTCCTTGCCTTCTTTCACCTTCTGTACCACAACGGCACCTTCTTTACCGGCATTCGCTACGATCTGACGAAGCGGCTCCTCGATGGCGCGTTTTACGATTTCGATACCGGTGGTCTCGTCTTCGTTCTCTCCCTTGAGACCATCCAAAGCAGCTATGGCGCGAATGTATGCCGTACCGCCACCGGGTACTGTACCCTCTTCGATCGCAGCACGCGTTGCACTCAGAGCATCTTCTACGCGATCCTTCTTTTCCTTCATTTCCACTTCGCTGGCGGCACCCACGTAAAGAACTGCTACACCGCCGGCGAGCTTGGCCAGGCGTTCTTGCAGTTTTTCGCGGTCGTAGTCGCTGGTCGTATTCTCGATCTGAGCTTTGATCTGCGTGATGCGTGAAGCGATGCCTTCTTTGTCTCCGGCTCCATTAACGATAGTACTATTGTCCTTATCCACCGTTACTTTCTCAGCCGTACCGAGCATGTCCATCGTAGCATTTTCGAGCTTCAGGCCGGTCTCTTCGCTGATGACTGTTCCGCCCGTCAGGATAGCAATGTCTTCGAGCATAGCCTTGCGACGATCGCCGAATCCGGGAGCTTTCACGGCACAGATCTTGAGGCTGCCGCGCAGACGGTTTACAACCAAGGTAGCCAGTGCTTCGCTATCGATGTCCTCTGCAATGATGAGGAGGGGCTTGCCCGTCTGAACCGTTTGTTCGAGGATCGGGAGCATCTCTTTCAGTACGGATATTTTCTTGTCATAGATGAGGATGAAAGGATTCTCCATTTGCACTTCCATCTTATCCGTATTCGTCACGAAGTAGGGAGAGATATAGCCGCGGTCGAACTGCATACCTTCCACTACTTCTACCGTAGTGTCGGTTCCCTTGGCTTCTTCTACGGTGATAACGCCTTCTTTCTTCACCTTGCGCATGGCTTCGGCAATGAGGCTACCGATATTCTCGTCTCCGTTGGCGGAGATCTTGGCTACGTTCTCGATCTTTTGGAAGTCATCGCCCACTTCCTTGGCCATACCTGCGATGTGGGTTACCACAGCCTTTACGGCCTTGTCGATACCACGCTTCAAATCCATCGGATTGGCTCCTGCCGTCACGTTCTTCAGACCCACGCCGATAATGCTCTGGGCGAGGATCGTAGCCGTAGTCGTACCGTCACCGGCGTCGTCATTGGTCTTGGAGGCTACTTCTTTCACCAACTGGGCACCCATGTTCTCGAACGGGCACTCCAATTCTATCTCTTTCGCTACGCTCACACCGTCCTTGGTAATGTGCGGAGCGCCGTACGTCTTGCTGAGGATAACGTTACGTCCTTTCGGTCCGAGGGTAACTTTAACGGCATTTGCCAGTGCATCCACGCCCTTCTTCAGAAGGTCGCGAGATTCCATATCGAATTTGATTTCTTTTGCCATAGTCTTTATTCTTTATTGTAGGTTATTGTCTCTGAGAATTAGATGATTGCCAAGACATCGTTTTGGCGCATGATGATATATTTTTCACCCTCCAGCTCTATTTCAGTGCCGGCATATTTGCCGTAGAGTACGGTGTCTCCTGCTTTGAGTACCATCTCTTCGTCTTTCGTGCCGTTCCCGACAGCGATTACTTCACCCTTGAGAGGTTTCTCTTTGGCCGAATCCGGAATAATGATACCGCTCACTGTCTTTTCTTCTGCGGCAGCCGGCTTTACAAGTACGCGGTCTGCCAATGGTTTGATGTTCATTGTAGCTTAGTTTGTTATTGTTAGTTGATTGTTTGCTTGTACAATAGGAAGCCTCTTATGTAGCTCCGCAATTTTTTACGTCAATAGGCATACCAATGCCGATTTCCTGACGGATTCCTGTCGGAATATGCCGGTTTCGCTGTCAGAATGGCAGGATTGTGCAAACTGTCATTTGCACGTGGCAGAAAAAAGAGGAGCTTGTCAGAAAAAGCCGTTACTCTCCGGCTTCGTAGAGTTTCATGACGGCTTCGCACTGTTCGTCCGCAGGAAGCAGGGCATCTATCCAATGAATGACGAATCCGCGACGTTCCATGCCACGAAACCATGTCATCTGGCGTTTGGCGAATTGGTGAATGGCCGTTTCGAGTCCGGTAAACATGGATTCGTAGTCTGTCTGCCCTGTCAGATACAGGGTGACGAATTTGTATTCAAGCCCGTAATAAATCAGATCTTCGGCCGGAATACCACTGTCGAGAAGACCCCTGACTTCTTCTATCATACCCTCGCGCATACGGGCATGGAGCCTGTCCGTTATCCTTTTGCGTCGGGTGTCACGATCCAGATCGAGACCGATGATCAGGCTGTCGATAGGAGGAAACTCGGTGCTTTCGACCGGATTGTTCTTGATGAATTCGGCTATTTCGATAGCCCTGATAGCCCGCTGCGCCGAGTCCACATCCGTCTTATTGTGCAGAGGGCCGTATGCAGCCAGTATATGAGTCAGCTCTGCCAAAGTCTTCCCCTGCAAGCGGTCACGAAGCGAGGGGTTGGGCGGAACATCGGGGAGGTGGTAGCCTTTGAGCACGGCTTCGATATACATACCCGTACCTCCGCAGAGGATCGGATCCATGCCGCGAGCGAGGATCGATGCGTAGGCTTGGTGAAAGTCGTGCTGGTAAGCGAAGAGATTGTATTTGTCCCCTGCCGGTCTTATATCGATCAGGTGGCAAGGGATCGTAATCCCTCCCACCTGATAGTCGGCCAAGTCTTTGCCTGTGCCGATGTCCATGCCGCGGTATATCTGTCGCGAGTCGGCACTGATGATCTCGGTTCCCAACCGATATGCGAGGCTTACGGCCAGACGTGTCTTGCCGCATGCCGTAGGCCCCAGGATCGTTATCATCCGCGGTCTTTGAGTATGACGTCGTGAGCACCGCCTTCGACGATACTGGTGCTGCTCACGAGGGTAATCTTGGCTTTCTCTTGCAGCTCCGGAATGGTAATGACACCGCAGCTACACATCGTAGCCTTGATCTTGCCGAGTGTGATGAGCAGGTTGTCCTTCATCTTACCGGCATAAGGGACATAGCTGTCCACCCCTTCTTCGAACTTGAGCGTCTCGGTGCCGCCGCTGTCGTAGCGTTGCCAGTTCTGAGCGCGGTTCGAGCCTTCGCCCCAGTATTCTTTGACGATATTGCTGCCTATCTTCATCTTCTTGGTCGGCGACTCGTCGAATCGAGCGAAATAGCGTCCCATCATCAGGAAATCGGCACCCATGGCCAATGCCAGTACCATGTGGTAGTCATGTACGAGTCCTCCATCGCTACAGATGGGAACGTAAGTACCGGTGCGTTGGTAGTAGTCGTCACGAGCCTTGGCTACGTCTATTACAGCCGTTGCCTGACCGCGACCGATCCCTTTCTGCTCACGTGTGATACAGATGGAGCCTCCTCCGATCCCTACTTTGATGAAGTCCGCACCGGCCTCGGCCAGGAAGTTGAAACCATCGCGATCGACCACATTCCCTGCACCTACGGGCAGGCTGTCTCCGTATTTCTCCTTGATCCAATGGATCGTATTGCTCTGCCAGTCGGAATAGCCGTCCGAAGAGTCGATGCACACCACATCCACACCGGCCTCCACCAGTGCAGTCACGCGCTCCTTATAGTCGCGCGTATTGATACCGGCACCTACGAGGAGGGTCTTGTCCGTGTAGTTGGAGAGTTCGAGCGGATTGTTCTTGTGGCTGTCGTAGTCTTTACGGAAAACGAAATACTGCAGATTCTGATTTTCGTCGATGATCGGTAGCGTATTGAGCTTGTTTTCCCAAATAATATCGTTGGCTTCGCTCAGCGTAATGCCGAGCTTGCCCACCGTAAGTCTCTCGAACGGCGTCATAAAATCTTTGACCGGCTTCGAGGGCGAGTCCGTACTGACACGATAGTCTCTGCTCGTGACGATACCCATCAGGCGGCCGTTGGGCGAACCGTCGTGAGTGATACCTATATTATTATGTCCTGTCCTTTTGACCAGATCCAATACATCGGCCAGCGTATTGTCCGGCCTGAGGTTGGAGTCGCTGGTGACAAATCCGGCCTTGAACTTCTTCACACGACGAACCATTTCGGCCTGACTCTCTATGCTCTGCGATCCGAAGATGAACGAAAGTCCCCCGTTGCGTGCCAATTCGATAGCCAGTGTATCATTGGAGACCGACTGCATGATGGCCGAAACGAATGGGATATTCAGCTTGATACGGGGACTCTCATCGCGATCGAACTTAATGAGAGGAGTCTGAAGAGAGATGTTTTGGGGAGTGCACTGTTCTGTAGTGAGGCCGGGAATAAGAAGATATTCGCCGAACGTCCTGGAAACTTCATTGATGAAGACAGCCATGTTCTGATGTGGTGTTAGGTGTGAAACTCTGAAATTTCCTGCCAAATTTATATGCTTTTTCCCAAACAGCCAATCTTTGATCGCAGGTGCAGATTAGAACAACGTGCCGGCGGCATTACGATCGGGCTTGCCCTCATCATGCGACACCTCGTTGCCGGAATGAAAACCATGCTTTCTGCCACGAATCGGGCAGTGTCGCTTCCTTCGTATTCGGCTAAGGAAATATCCTATCCTGCGAGAGGAAAAAAACGACTCGTGAGTCATGCTGCTCACATTGCCGTCTCGGTTCCAAAATCGGCTCTATTGTCGTTCGTAAAAACGTGGCGCGAGAATTTTTTTGTTTCCATGCGGAACGAAAATTTTCTCGCGCCACGTTTTTCAGAACGAATTAAAGGAAAAATTTTGGTGCGTAAATATCCTAAAGCGAGATTATAGAACATTGCCTCTTGCATCCTTTGTCAAATAAGCTTGTTATACGTATTGAAAGAATTCGTCTGCCATCCATCGCCCTCTTCTTTCGATACTCCGTTCGGCTATGGGTATTGTCGGTTCATTTGTGGCTCGCAGTGCGGCTATCACCTTTTATTTGTAATAAAAAGGTCTCGATCGGGGATTTTGCGCCTATTTTGTAAAGTCTGTTTTGCAAAATAGAAAAACTATACTATCTTTGTTACCTAAACATTGCGATACCCAATCATGAATAACTTTTTCAAAATACACGACAACTTGCTACGCAACCTATCACCTTCGCTGCGTAGGGGATTGATGGATGAGATCGATTGGAACGACAGACTGATCGGTATCAAGGGTGCACGAGGCATGGGGAAGACCACGTTCCTCCTCGACTATGCACGCGAAAACTTCGGTATAGGCAATAGAAAATGCCTGTATATCAATCTGAATCAACTCTACTTCACTACAGAATCTTTGGTGAAATTCGCCGGTGAGTTTGTCAAACAGGGTGGAGAGACACTGCTACTCGACCAAGTATTCAAATATCCCAACTGGTCTGTAGAGCTGCGTCAGTGTATGGAGCTATATCCGGACTTGCGCATTGTCTTTACAGGATCTACGGTGATGCGCCTGAAAGAAGAAAATCCCGAGCTGAACGGACTGGTTACATCGTACGTTCTGAACGGTTTTTCATTCCGCGAATTTCTCAATCTCAAAACAGGGCTGTCGCTCCAGCCTTACAGCTTCGATGAGATCGTGTCCAACCACGAACAGATAGCTCCACGAATCCTCGAGCAGGTGAATCCTCTTGACTGGTTTCAGGACTATCTTCACCATGGATACTATCCCATATTCATGGAGGATAAGAACTATTCGGAGAATCTGTTGAAAACGCTCAATATGACGCTTGAAGTAGATGTGCTTTTCATCCGACAGATCGAACAGCGATTCCTGCACAAACTGCGCAAGCTGCTCTACCTGCTGGGACAACGTGCTCCCGGATCGCTCAACATATCGAACATTGCGAAGGAAGTAGACACTTCTCGCACGACGATAACCAACTATCTGAAGTATCTGTCCGAAGCCAGACTGATCAAGGAGCTTCACCGCGAAGAGGAGACGGGTGCCAAGAAGCCGGCTATGATCTATCTGGACAATACCAATGTGGGATACGTAATCCAGCCGGAACCTCTCAACTATATAGACGTACTCAAAACATTCTTCCTCAATCAGGTCAAGAGTCGCAACGAAGTATGTTTGGGTTCTCGATCTCAAATCGCATTCTGCGTGAATCGCCAATATCAGTTCTGTATAGATGAGAAGATGAGCCGTCGCTACAGACCCGACCGCTACTATGCCATCCAGAACATGCGCAGCGGTACGCGCAACATGATCCCCCTCTGGCTCTTCGGATTCCTGTACTAAAAGCAGGGCAACGGGCTATGAAGGTCGATCGGGGCATCCGCTTGTCCTCACTTTGCTCTGATTCCTTAGTGTGCAGACGAAGAATATGGACAGAGCCGATGCATCCGCAACAACCGACTCTGTTTCAGAGTTGCTAATTAGAATACAAGACCGAATTATTACTTTTTATAACTAAAAACCAAAATGGCTAAAGAAAAAAAATTCCTAACTTGTGACGGGAACCAAGCCGCTGCACATATAGCTTATATGTTCAGCGAAGTGGCTGCCATTTATCCGATTACACCTTCGTCTACGATGGCTGAGTACGTGGACGATTGGGCTGCTGCCGGCCGTAAAAACATTTTCGGCGAAACGGTAAGAGTCCAGGAGATGCAAAGCGAAGCCGGTGCAGCCGGTGCAGTTCACGGTTCGTTGCAGGGAGGAGCACTAACCACAACCTTTACGGCATCACAGGGCCTATTGCTCATGATTCCGAATATGTACAAAATTGCAGGAGAGTTGCTACCCTGTGTTTTCCACGTTTCGGCACGTACGATTGCCTCTCATGCCCTCTCCATCTTCGGCGACCATCAGGATGTCATGGCTGCACGTCAGACCGGCTTTGCTCAGCTCTGTACCGGATCCGTGCAGGAAGTCATGGACCTGGCCGGTGTGGCACACTTGGCAACGCTGCGTACCCGAATCCCTTTCATTCACTTCTTCGATGGTTTCCGAACCTCTCACGAGATCCAGAAGATCGAAGCTCTCGACAATGAGGACTTAGCCCAATTCATCCATTGGGACGATGTAAAGCGTTTCCGCAAGCAAGCTCTCAATCCTGAGTCGCCCGTAACTCGCGGTACGGCACAGAACGGCGACATCTATTTCCAGAACCGCGAAGCATGCAACCGCTTCTACGATGCCGTGCCCGAAGCTGTTCAGTATTATATGGATCAGCTGGCTACGGTCACGGGACGTCATTACCACCTCTTCGACTTTTACGGAGATCCCGAAGCCGAGCATGTGATCATCGCTATGGGTTCGGTGACGGAGGCTATTCGTGAGGTGATAGACTTCCTCCGTGCCAAAGGGGAGAAAGTCGGTCTGCTCAGCGTACACCTGTACCGTCCTTTCAGCGCCAAGCACTTCTTGGCTGCTATGCCGAAGACCGTGAAGCGTATAGCCGTACTCGACAGGACGAAAGAGCCCGGAGCAACGGGTGAACCGCTCTACCTCGATGTGAGAGATTGCTACTATGGTATGGAGAATGCTCCGCTGATCGTCGGAGGTCGCTACGGTCTTTCGTCCAAGGATACTACTCCGGCACAGATGAAGGCCGTGTTCGACAACTTGAAGTTGAACGTTCCGAAGGACCACTTCACGGTAGGTATCGTGGATGACGTTACGTTCACCTCTCTGCCTCTCGGAGAAGATCTGATCTTCGACAATCCTTCATTGGTGGAAGCCAAATTCTACGGTCTTGGTGCCGATGGTACGGTCGGTGCCAACAAGAACTCGGTGAAGATCATCGGTGACAATACGGATAAATACTGTCAAGCCTACTTCGCCTACGACTCGAAGAAGTCGGGTGGATTCACCTGCTCGCACCTTCGTTTCGGCGATACACCCATACGCTCTACCTACCTTGTGGTGACACCGGACTTCGTGGCTTGCCACGTGCCCGCCTATCTGCGTATGTACGACGTGCTGAAAGGTCTGAAGAAAAAAGGAACTTTCCTACTCAATTCGATTTGGGCTCCGGAGGATATAGAACAACATCTGCCCAACAAGGTAAAGCGTTATTTGGCGAAGAACAACATCCGATTCTACACGATCAACGCTACCGCCATAGCACAACAGATCGGACTAGGCAACAGGACGAATACCATCCTTCAGTCGGCATTCTTCAAGATTGCAAACGTGATCCCGTACGATCTGGCTGTAGAGCAGATGAAGAAATTCATTGTCAAGAGCTATGGCAAGAAGGGTGAAGACGTAGTCAATAAGAACTTCGCCGCAGTGGATCGAGGTGGCGATGTGGTAGAGATAACGGTGAAACCCGAATGGGCTGACCTGCCCGATGATCCTGTGGTACGCCACGAAGGTGACACGGACTTTGTGCACAATGTGGTACGTCCGATCAATGCGCAGGCCGGTGACGACCTCCCCGTATCTGCATTCCTCGGACGTGAAGACGGTACATGGGATGCCGGTACAGCTGCTTCAGAGAAGCGCGGTGTGGCAGCATTCGTTCCTGTATGGGAAGCTGACAACTGCGTACAGTGCAACCAATGTGCCTACGTTTGTCCTCACGCTACGATTCGTCCGTTCGTCCTCACCAAGGAAGAAGAGGAGAAAACCGGCGTTAAGGTGCTCAAGGCTGTCGGAAAACAGTTCCCCGACATGGGCTTCCGCATCCAGGTGAACGTAATGGATTGTCTCGGCTGTAGCAACTGTGTGGATGTATGTCCGGGCAATAAGAATGGCAAGGCTCTGACCATGCAGCCTATCGAGGAGCAGTACGAAGAACAAAAGAACTGGGATAAGATGATCTCCGGCGTGACCAGCAAGGCACACTTGGTGGACATCGCGGCCAATGTGAAAAACTCGCAGTTTGCTACCCCGCTCTTTGAGTTCTCGGGTGCATGCGCCGGTTGTGGTGAGACTCCCTATGTGAAGCTGATCACCCAGCTCTATGGAGACCGCCAGACGGTGGCTAACGCTACAGGCTGTTCTTCCATCTACTCTGCTTCGGCTCCTTCTACTCCTTACACGAAAAACGAGCGCGGCGAAGGCCCGGCATGGGCCAATTCATTGTTCGAGGACAATGCAGAGTTTGGTCTCGGTATGCACTTGGCATATAAGAAGATGCGTCGTCGCCTTGTGAATCTTGCAGAAGAAGCTCAGCAGTCTCCCTGCTGCTCGGACGAGCTGAAAGCTCTCTTGAGAGAATGGGTAGAAAAGCGTCAGGATGCTGCCGCCAGCAAAGTTCTTGCCGATAAGATCAAACCTCTTGTCGCTGCTTGTGATTGTGACATCTGCAAGAGAATCGGCCGTGTCGATTCATTCTTCATCAAGCGTGCACAGTGGATCATAGGTGGAGACGGTTGGGCATACGATATTGGTTTCGGTGGTTTGGATCACGTGATTGCCTCCGGCATGAATGTGAATATCCTCGTTCTCGATACAGAGGTTTATTCCAATACGGGAGGACAGTCGTCCAAGAGTACTCCGATCGGAGCTATAGCCAAGTTTGCCGCAGCCGGTAAGCGTATCAGGAAGAAAGACCTCGGCATGATTGCTGCTACCTACGGCTATGTCTATGTGGCACAAGTGTCTATCGGAGCCAATCCGGCACAGACGCTCAAAGCTATCCGCGAAGCGGAAGCCTACGATGGGCCTTCTATCGTTATCGCCTACTCGCCCTGTATCTCACACGGTATCAAGAGCGGTATGGGCAAGACTCAGGCCGAAGGTAAGAGAGCCGTTGAATGTGGCTACTGGCACCTCTGGCGCTACAATCCCGAACTCGAGAAAGAGGGCAAGAATCCATTCCAGATGGATAGCAAAGAACCGAACTGGAGCGAATTCAAGAACTTCCTCAAAGGCGAAGTCCGCTATGCTTCGCTGTACAAGGAATTCCCCGAGGATGCCGAACAGCTTTTCGACGCTGCGTTCGAAAATGCCCAATGGCGCTATCGTAACTACATGCGTATGAGTGCGGCAGACTGGTCATTGCCTCTCGGTGTTCAGGACATCAAGGAAGAGAAAGACCGCGAGAACTAAGCGTATAAAATACGTCCTCATAACAAAATCGAGGCTGTGCAGCAAGGATTCCATCCTTAGCGACACAGCCTCTACTGTTTCTACACGTATTCATTTGTTTCTGCTCAAACTGCAGCCTCAGTTCTCTTCTCTTGTTTTTTCTCCTCTTGCCGATTTCAGGAAAGATATTGGGAGTGCCTCGCGAAAAGTGTGTATTGGCAGAGTGCCGTGTGCTGCAATATGAAAAGATAGCCCTGTAAAGCGATTTGTACAGCTCTGTAATCAAGCCTATTCAGAAGGTGGGGGCAATAGATTCTTGCTTTAAGTCGTACAATCGTATAACCCAATCTATTGCTTCAAACAAAGAAATGAAGGGGCTGTGTCAAAATTCATTTTTGGCGCAGCCCCATTTATTTTGGTTTGGGGTTGGTTAAGCCACCGGTTTTAGCCTTTGAGGGATATTTTTGTGTCTTTCGAGGAGGTAGAAGCGTATGAGGCCGAGATTGAAGGTTGATATAGGTGTTTTCAGAGTGTTTTTCTCCTTTCGAGCAACCTTAGCACATAGTTTCTTCAGATTAAAGGCCATAGCTAGAAAGGCGAAGTCCATCTTTACCAGCTCTAAACCCATATGTCTGAAACGGCGATACCCCATGTTGGCCTTGAATTGCCCGTAGACTGCCTCCGGCTCAATACATCGTCGCTTGCGGTGCTCTAACCCTTGCTCAGAAGTAAGCCGATCTCTAGCCTGAGCTTTGTATGCATTGAGGCGATGATTCACTTCAATAATCCTGTTGCCCTTGGCCTTAAAGCATAATCCTCTCAGCGGACAATCTGTGCAATTCTCTGCCGGATGGAAGGGATTGGGTTTGTAGCGCGGGCGTTGCTCCAGATGAAAACGATTATACTTGACATAAGCCTGACAATCAAGTTGCTGCATCAAATGATAGTTTTCCTCCGAACCGTAGCCTGCATCGGCCACTACAGTTTGTGGGTAATGTCCATAACGCTCCTGTATTGAGGATAGAAAGGCTGGGAAGGTCAGTGTATCGGTGGGGTTGGGGAAGAAGTCAAAGGCCGTGATGAATTTTTCATTGGTGGCTACCTGCAGATTGTATCCGGGCTTAGTCCGGCCGTTGTTCATCGCATCCTCCTTCATGCGCATAAACGTCGCATCGGGATCGGTCTTAGACATCGAATTACGTGTCCCGGTTCTCTTCAAGCGGGCATTGTAATGAGCCAATTTAGTGCGATGTTCGTTCAGTTCTTTGAGTTGCCTCTTACGCCTCTGCGTACCTCTGCCTTTTCTTCTTTACTCTTAGCCTCTGCTTGCTTGATCTCGAGTGAGGTATTCAGCTCTTGGGCTATCTCGCCCAGAAGTTCCGGAGAAAGCTCGACAACCTCTTCAAGGGACTCTTGATCTTGGGCGATGACATCGTCCACCTGCTCAAGCAACACCTTAATTTTCTCTTCAAGTTTAGCCTTATTACGCTCGACACTCTTGCGTCAGACAAAGGTGTATTTAGTCATCCCTTAAAAAGCATTTGCAAGAGAGAAGTCATTCATCGATGGTCTCTCGCTTAGCTTTTCGCTTATTATTTTGAGCAGATACAAAAG
>NZ_JQZY01000013.1:0-3354 GCF_000765965.1 Porphyromonas sp. COT-052 OH4946 | reverse complement strand
AAAGCCGGGCCTTTGCCGGGCTTGACGTGAAGGAATTCGACGATGAAGTAGTACTGTCCCTCTATTTCGAGACACATGCCGTTGCGAAAGTCTGCAGTTGTAGCCATTTGGGTATAATCGTTTTTTATTGATGACGAAAGGGGTAGGGGGCGGTTATCGAAATGCTGCCGATCCTTCGGAATGCAGGCTAAGCCCCCCGTTGCAGGTGCAAAAATAAGAAAAATTGTCNTTTTTATTGATGACGAAAGGGGTAGGGGGCGGTTATCGAAATGCTGCCGATCCTTCGGAATGCAGGCTAAGCCCCCCGTTGCAGGTGCAAAAATAAGAAAAATTGTCGGTGCCGGCTTAGAGCGTAACGATACACTTTCGAGCGTAGACCATGCTATCCGGCCGCTGAATCCATACGACAATCACGTAGGAATAGCCGGTAGGCAAGCCTATGGACTCACCCAGATCCTTCCCTTCGGAGAATTTGCGACACCATCGTTTGGTGGCTGTCCCATCCATGTATTTGACCGTTTTTGCGGACATCAGATAGATAGCACTGCCACATAGCGAGCCTTTCGGGAGGTGGAGAACTTCCTCGGCGATGCTTGCAGGTGGGAGATAACTCTTTCCGTTGCCTTCTGTCTCGTCATCGGGCAGTCCCAATTGAGTGGTATCTGCATTGGAGGATTGGGAGTTGAGGTAACCGGGAGTGGCATATCCTGCCGATTGGAGTCCGCCTGCCCAGTTGGCAGGATCGGATGCAGGAGTCTCGAAGGAGATACGCTCAAGTGATACCCCTCGTCTCGTTACGTTTCCTTCTCCGAGCATTTGAGGAGAGTAGACGACTTCTTCGAGAGGTTGATCGAGGCCTTCCTCGAACAGACCGATCGTAAAGCCCTTATTGGCCAGCTGAGGCAGGTTGCTCATCGTGACTACATTTTGCGCTTGGGGGTAGAATTCGGTGACACCCTCACTCTTCTTGGCGAAGACGATGTATTGTCCCGGGTAGAGCGTATCGGCTACAGTGGGCAATACAGTTGTGGTGGTGTAGCTGCCATTGCTGAGTATGCCTATGGCGAATTTAGAGGGAACGACAGGTTTGTCCATAGGGTTGTATAGTTCGATGTATTCGCTTCCTCCCTCCAGTGGGTTGGCCATCAGTTCGTTGAGTGTAGGTTTCCCGAGTGGGATTGGCTCTTCTTCCTCTTCTTCGGGTGGAGATGCGGTGCCTTCCGTGACACTGAGGTTGTCGAAAGTGAAAGCCTTGGATCGGCTTTTGGTGTAGAAGCAGTCGATGCCGAGGCCACCCGATGAAAAAGGGGATTCGACATCGAAAGAAGAGCTTCCGATAAGGACGGTCTCATTGCCGGTATCATTGGCTCCATTGATCCGGAGCTGCCAGCCGCTACCGACTGCGTATGTGACCGTAAAGCTCGTGGATGGCTTAGTCCCCAGCGGATATGTACTGCCATCGATAAGGATGTCGGAGCGAACGATGCTGCTCTCGCCTGAAGGGAGAACGCGGAGTCGGACATCGAGCAGATCCACTCCTTTCGAGCCGCCACCCCAGCGAAGAGCTACGTAGTCGAATTCGGAGTCGCTGATCTCTCGGTAGCAGTACAGATAACAGTAGAGGTAGTTATTGAGGGTGGGGCGGAAGTCCAGCTTGACATCGCCTTTCCATGTCGTAGTCTTGAAGTACGGGACGGTGATGGCTATGCGCGATTCGTTCACGTCCTCGGGATATTCCACATGGAGCTTGAGCTGTTTTTTGATGATGGCAAAGTCTGCGATATGTCCTCGCCAAGGTGGAGAGGTCAGAGCCGTTATGTGGTCGAAATTTTCAGTCCACTGAGCCGAAAGGGGCAGATACATGACGCTCAGCAAGAAAAGCCAAACAGTAAGACGACGTATCATGGATTTTATTGTTTGTTTCTAAGCGTGGTTTTTCCGTATTTTTGTGCATTCCTTTAGAACAATACTTTAGGGTATTATTCTCACCAAGGACAGCAAAGGTAATGAGAAAAGAAGAGGCTCAGACTTTGTACCAGAGCCTGTCTCTCCGAGTTTTTGGGAAGCATATCAAATAGAAAAACAGAGTAGAAGAAAATGAAAATAGCTATTGTCGGTGCTAGCGGAGCTGTTGGACAGGAGTTTTTGCGAGTATTGTCCCAGCGCGATTTCCCCATGGATGAACTTTATCTTTTCGGTTCTTCGAGAAGTGCCGGAAGCGTTTATTCTTTCAGGGGTAAGGAATATGTGGTTCGCGAATTGAAGGACAACGATGATTTCAAGGGGATAGACATTGCTTTCTGTTCGGCCGGTGGCGATACTTCTATCGCTTTTGCCGATACGATAACCCGCCACGGCACTCTGATGATCGATAACTCCAGTGCTTTCCGCATGCAGGAGGACGTTCCTCTCGTGGTGCCGGAGGTGAATGGAGATGATGCTTTGGTACACCCTCGCAATATCATCTCCAACCCGAACTGTACCACGATTCAGATGGTGGTGGCTCTCAAGCCGATAGAAGACCTTTCTCATATTCGTCGTGTACACGTGGCCACGTACCAGGCTGCCAGCGGTGCCGGTGCACTGGGTATGGCGGAGTTGGTACAGCAAGCCGGAGAGTTGGCTCGGGGCGAGAAACCTACCGTGGACAAATTCGCTTACCAGTTGATGTATAACTTGATTCCGCAGATCGACGTCTTTATGGATAATGACTATACGAAAGAGGAAATGAAGATGCACCGCGAGACCAAGCGTATCATGCATAGCGATGTGATGGTGAGTGCCACCTGTGTGCGTGTGCCTGTCATGCGTGCCCACTCCGAGGCTATTTGGGTGGAAACGGAACGCCCTATCACTCCCGAAGAAGCTCGCACAGCCTTTGCCAAAGCTCCCGGAGTGATGCTGTGCGATGAGCCGTCAGAGAGACGGTATCCCATGCCCCTCTTCGGTACGGAGCGAGATCCTGTAATAGTGGGGCGCATTCGGCAGGATTTGGCCAATCCCAACGGTTTGGCTTTCTGGTGCGTATCGGATCAGATTCGGAAAGGGGCTGCACTCAACGCCGTTCAGATAGCCGAGTATCTCATCGCCAAAGGACATTTCGCTCGCTGATAGCAGTATCGCTTTGCGACATAGCCCGAAAGGAATAAACCCCGAAACAGAAGTAATACTTAAATGTTAGTTGAGCTTCATCTTGTTTAGAAGCAAGAGGCTTCGTAATATTGTCGAACTCCAATGGTAAAGAAAATCTTTATAATGAAGTGATTTAAACTTTTCTTTTTCTCAAACATTTCCTTAGCAGAATTACCATAAATGCAATATAGTTCCATGATTCCCAATTCCTAACCGTTGTTT
>NZ_JQZY01000012.1:0-2929 GCF_000765965.1 Porphyromonas sp. COT-052 OH4946 | reverse complement strand
ATATTATTCTGTTTTTAATACTCAAATATAACAAATAACCTCCTATTATACAATGAATTAAAAAGCAAAATGCAGACCAATTGCCGTGCAAAGATCTCTATAAATACATATTGTTGGGGAAATAAAAAGAGACGTACCTCCGAGGGGGAGATACGTCTCTGCTTTTTCGTTTTTGTATCTGCTCTGTGTGAGCAGAGGGGAGTGAGGTCAGGGATTAGCAAACGCCCTGAGCTACCATAGCCTTGGCTACCTTCATGAAGCCGGCGATGTTAGCACCCTTCACATAGTCGATGTAGTTGCCTTCCTTACCGTAAGTAACGCACTGGTCGTGGATGTCTTGCATGATCTGGTGCAGCCACTTGTCCACTTCTTCGTTCGTCCAAACGAGGTGCATAGCATTCTGTGTCATTTCGAGACCTGAGCAAGAAACACCACCTGCATTAACAGCCTTACCCGGAGCAAAGAGCATCTTGTGCTCTACATAGTATTCGCTGGCTTCGGCTGTACAACCCATGTTAGACGTTTCAGCTACGAGGATAACACCGTTCTTGTGCAGTGTCTTGGCATCTTCGAGGTTCATCTCGTTCTGCGTAGCGCAAGGCATAGCGAAGTCTACCTTTTGCTCCCAAGGCTTCTTGCCGGCGAAGAACTGAGCGTTGGGGAATCTCTTAACGTAGTCAGATACTACGTCATTGCCACTGTCGCGGAGGTCAAGCATGCACTGGAATTTCTCCGGTGTGTTGATACCGTCGGGATCGTAAACATAGCCGTCAGGACCGGAGATCGTAACAACTTTCATGCCCAGCTCGGTAGCTTTCTGAGCTACACCCCAAGCAACGTTACCGAATCCGGAGATAGCAACAGTCTTGCCCTTGTAGTCTACGCCATTTTGCTTACACATGTTCTGTACGAAGTAAACAGCACCGAAACCGGTAGATTCGGGACGCAGACGAGAACCCCCGAACTCGAATCCCTTGCCGGTAAGCGTACCTGTATGCTCACGAGCGAGCTTCTTGTACATACCGAACATATAACCTACTTCGCGACCGCCTACGCCGATGTCACCGGCAGGAATGTCGGTGTCAGGACCGATGTTGCGCCACAATTCGGTCATGAAGCTCTGGCAGAAACGCATGATTTCGGCTTCGCTCTTGCCCTTGGGAGAGAAGTCGGCACCACCTTTACCTCCACCCATGGGGAGAGTAGTGAGTGCATTCTTGAACATCTGTTCGAATCCGAGGAACTTCAGGATAGAGAGGTTCACTGAAGGATGGAAACGGATACCGCCTTTGTACGGACCGATGGCATTGTTGAACTGAACGCGGTAGCCGATGTTTACCTGTACCTTACCTTGGTCATCTACCCAGGGTACACGGAATGTGAATACACGATCCGGCTCTACGATACGCTCGATGATACCGTTCTTTTCGAACTCGGGATGTTGGTTGTACACTTCTTCTACTGAGAGAAGAACTTCCTTCACTGCTTGGAGGAATTCGCTTTCGCCGGGGTGCTTAGCCTCCAGCATTGTCATAATTTCTTGGGTCTTCATAGAGAACTCTAAATAATAGTAAGAGATTACTCCGGCAAAAGTAGCTAATGTGTTTGGAACTTTCAAGCCTTTTCTCAAAAATAAAGTTTTCTGAGTTCGCTTATGCTCGCGAGGCAACTGAACCTACCTCCAGTAGGCTCTGTAAAGGAGCAGAAAGGCACCTCTCGACTGCCAAGAATGTGCGGCCGAAAACAGGCTTCGGTACAGAATAAGCAGTTTGTTTCCGGAGTAAGTGTGAGCATTCGTATTTGATCAGAATAGTCGGAGAAGGGGGCGTATCAAGAAGCCACCTTCCGGAACTATTCCAATATGACTGCCGTACCGGAAACGGCAACCATCAGCATGGATGTACCGATGGTTTCGTAGTCGATGTCGATAGAAAGAATGGCATCGGCACCTAATCGCATGGCTTCACGCTGCATCTCGTCCAGTGCTTCGTTCTTTGCTTTGCGGATTACTTCCTCGTAGGATCCGGAGCGTCCGCCGACCACGTCTCGGATACTCGCAAAAAAGTCGCGTACAATGTTGGCTCCCATGATGGCCTCACCGGAGACTATGCCACAGTATTGGCGAATGCGTCGTCCCTCGATATTGGGTGTTGTGGATAGAATCATGATGGTTGTTTTTTGCTTTTTGTTTCGGATTGAAGTGTCATACGCACTTGCCACAAAGGTAGCATAAGGCCAAGGATGCGCCAATAGGGCTATGTCAAAATTCGGTTTTATCTTCAGTCCCTTTTGGGTGCGCAAGAATGCGCAAAGTACAGGGTGCTAAGACTGAGGCTGTAAAGTACGTGACTGAAGCCGAATATCGTAAGCGACGCCATAATTTGCGTATGATGCACACCGTCCTACTTGGAAGCAGCTATGTCGCTTTTTTCAAGGGTTTCTTTCCAGTCGGTCTTTTTCGTTACATTTGCAGAGCGATAGGAATCTCTTCCTAAAGCCAAATCGCAGTATATCAGCGAGATTCTATCGAACGACAGTGTTTTGTATTAAACGAACAAATGACATTAGACATGTATCCGAACTTTACTCATTCTCTTGATTTGTCCGGCCGATCGGGCCGAACTCATACGTGCACCGTATATTGCTTCCCCAAACATATATATATCGGCAACGGATAGGATTGGGATAATACTTCCATAATAGACCCCAATACATAAGGCACCCACTCGGTTCGGCCACGAATCGAGTGGGTGCCTCTTTTATTTCAGCTCCTGAAAAGGCTTTTTTCGGATCACGATTTATATACAAATCATTTACGATCTATATAGTCGTCCCTTAAAAAGCATTTGCAAGAGAGAAGTCATTCATCGATGGTCTCTCGCTTAGCTTTTCGCTTATTATTTTGAGCAGGTGCAAAAGAGCCTTCATG
>NZ_JQZY01000011.1:0-5186 GCF_000765965.1 Porphyromonas sp. COT-052 OH4946 | reverse complement strand
AGGGATGTTGTTATGAATGAGTTTGGTCACCCATAATATAACAATTTTAGCTATTAGTACGCTGTTTCTCATTGGATCAATTAGTTTAAATCACTTCATTCTTATTTTTTCGTTGGGCTGTATAACTCAACGGGTTACGCCTAACTCATAATTTATTTAGGACAACATTGCTCAAATACACAAAAAACTTCCTATTACACAATGAATTAATAAATAAAATGTAGGCCAATTGCCGTGCAAAGGTCTCATATATATGGAAAACGGCTATCTTTGCGAGGTTAAGTCCATCATAAGACAAAAACAGATGACAATCAGAAAGCTCATTTTTTTCGCTGCACTGACATTCCTTTTTGCATCCTGCGGAGAGTTCATAAGGATACAACAGAGTCCCGATGCAACCCTCAAGTATTCGTATGCCAAGAAGTTCTACAACGAACGGAAGTACAGCAAGGCAGCCTCTTTGCTGGAAGATGTGCGAGGCATATACGACGGCACGAGCGAAGGCGAGCAGCTGATGTATCTGCTGGCAGAATGCTATTTCGAGATGAAGCGCGACGCCGATGCCGGTCTCTGCTATCAGGAGTACTACAATAAATATCCCAAGGGAGCACGCGCCGATGAGGCCCGCTACAAAGCAGGATATTGTTTCTACCAAGCATCACCAGACTCGCGATTAGACCAATTGGACACTTATTCGGCTATTCAGGAGCTACAGTCATATCTCGATTTTTATCCCAATGGCAAATACACCAAAGAGGTTGAGAAGATGCTGTTCGACCTGCAGGACAAACTTGCTTATAAGGAGTACAGGACGGCCAAGCTCTACTACAATCTCGGTTTGTATTTGGGCAATAACTACCGCTCTTGCATTGTCACAGCAGAGGCTGCATTGAAGACTTATCCATACACCAAGCATCGCGAAGAGCTGGTCTTCCTGATGCTTCAGGCTATGTACGAAGAGGCTTCTTTCAGCGTCAGCGAAAAGTTGCAAACGCGCTACCGTGATGTGGCAGACCAGTACTTTGCCTACATCAATGAATTTCCTAACGGGAAATACCTCAAGCAAGCCAAAAAGATCTATGACAACGTCAGCAAGCATATCTCACAAGACGCTTGACGAATGCTCATATACACCGGGGAGTCTCTCCCATCGCAGCGACATGAAGGAGGCGGCAGAGGGTGGATCGACAAGGGAGCCGATCGGAAGGGAAAGGCTCTGGCACAAGTACGACTAAAAACAAAAACAATCATAAAAATATATGGAGCTTAAGAAAATGAATGTCCCCATGGACACCATTACGCGCGACATGGTACGTCTGAGCGAAGACACGGAGAACGTGTACGAGACAGTGATGATCATAGCCAAGCGTGCCAATCAAATCGGGCAGCAAATGAAACAGGATCTGGAAAAGAAGCTTCAGGACTTTTCTTCTTCAAATGACAATCTGGAGGAAGTCTTCGAAAATCGTGAGCAGATCGAGATCTCGCGCTACTATGAGCATCTGCCCAAACCCGGTCTGATAGCTACGGCAGAATATGAGCAGGACAAGCTCTACTACCGTATGCCCGGAGCAACATCCACGAACGACTGATCTCTATTGACAACGCCAACTTTTTCGACTTATGTGGCAGAGAATTCAGACACTGTGGCTCCTGCTTGCAGGTATAGCCATGACGGTACTTCTATTCAAACCGATAGGGCTTTTGATAGGGCCGGAAGGACAAGGATACGTGATGAACGTATTAGGACTATATGCACCGGCTACCAATGCGCTGGTCAAGTCCACTTGGGGTCTTTTCGCACTTGATGCCATCATCGTACTGATCTCGTTTGCTACCATCTTCCTCTACAAAAAGCGAATCTTGCAGATCAGACTATGTATCTTCAATATCCTCGTGACGATAGGTTTTCTTATCTATCTGGGGATTCAGATTTGGCAGATATGTTCGGCTGAGAACTTGGAATTCGGATTCCGTTTTTGGCTCTGCATGCCGATAGTCTCCATCATCCTGCACTATCTGGCCATTCGCGGTATAGGGGCTGATGAAGCTATGATACGAGCAGCCGAACGCCTGCGATAAGCTCGCCTTATCCCGCCCCGAATCAGGACGTGCTCACTTACCCTGTACAAAGTATGCCTCTGCTAAAAGAGCGTACTTCGTACAGGGTATGTTTTTGTCGGATGGGAGAAGGGCATTATCCGCAATTCGAGCCACAATAATTCCACTTATGGCACGTGAACCCTTATTCACATTTGGACGAAAGGAGTAACTTTGTTTGAAAGAGGGTAACGCCGCTGTACGTTATTCGGCTTGGCACTTCCCCTCATACCTCTTAAAAACATTCAAGAAAAATGGAAAACGAAAGCAAAACCATCAACATCGAACTGCCCGAAGAAATAGCTCAGGGCAACTACTGCAATCTCTGTATCGTGATGCACTCTCCGAGCGAATTTATCATGGACTTCATCCGTATGGTTCCGAATCGGGACAATGCACGAGTTCAGAATCGCATCATCCTGACTCCGGACAATGCCAAAAGGCTTTTGACCACTCTCTCGGACAACATCCGTCGCTACGAAGCGGAACACGGCGAGATCCGTACCGAGCAACGTATATCGGATGCCACATTTACATTCCCGACCAAAATAAAAGGCGAAGCCTAAGAAATGCTTTCCTCTCCTCCGTCCAATCCTCTCAAAATAGTGGCGGAAGCATCCGTACCCTATTTGAGAGGCATTGTCGATCCCGTTGCTGACATTACTTACCTGCACTCGGGCCACTTCTCTCCCGATACGATACGTCATGCCCGGGCACTGATCGTCCGCAGCATCACCAAGTGCACACCGGCTCTTCTGCAAGGTACTGATGTACGGCTGATAACGACTGCCACGGCCGGATTCGACCATATCGACCGCGAATACTGCGAAAGCCATGGTATCCTCTGGCGCAATTCTCCCGGCTGTAATGCTACGGCCGTAGCGCAGTATGTAATGTGCTGCTTGTGCCGTCTGGCTTTGCACGAGGGATTTTCCCTGAGAGAGAAGCTAATGGGTATAGTGGGTGTAGGCCATGTAGGCGGTGAGCTGAAACGTTTGGCCTCCGCCTATGGCATGAAGCTCCTGCTCTGCGATCCTCCTCGGTCGGAGGCAGAGCGGGACAGTAACTTTCTTCCCCTAAGCCGACTGGCGGAGCAGTGCGACATTATTTCATTCCACGTTCCCCTCACCCATGAAGGTCCTCATGCCACCTACCACCTCATCGATGAAGCTTTGTTACGAAGCTGCGCAGACAAAAAGCCCATCCTGATCAATGCTTGCCGAGGAGCCGTAGCGGATACCCAAGCTCTTATTCGGGCTGTCAGAGGCGGATGGCTCCAAGCCCTCGTAATAGATTGCTGGGAAGGAGAACCCAATATAGACCTCAGCCTGTTGGATTTGGCAGACATCGCGACTCCTCACATTGCAGGATTCTCTGCAGATGGGAAAGCCAATGGAGCCAGAATGTGCCTTGAAGCCATTACAGAAGTATTCGGACTGGAATTTCCCCTGCTGCATACTTTAGCCCCTCCCCCACCGACTCATCCCATCATAGACCTGACGCTCTTCCCCGACCATCGTATCGAAAGGGCTTTGCTGCATACCTTCGATCCGCTCGTACCGGATCGGTCGCTAAGAGCATCGCCGAAGACATTCGAAGAACAACGCAAAGCCTACCTACACCCTCGTGAGATGAAAGCTTTCACGGTCATAGGAGCCACTACGGAAGAAGCGGAAATTCTTCGTGGGATGGACTTCATTTCATAACAGAAAATCATGGAAACCAAACGAATCGTTGTCGTAGGAGCCACCTCAGGCATCGGGCTTGATGTAGCCCGCCTGTTTATCTCTCGTGGTTGGCTCGTGGGTGTTGCCGGTCGCAATACCCAAATGCTCGATGCATTGAAGCAGGAGAATCCCTCACAGGTTTATACAGCGGTAATAGACATCACGCATTCCGATGCTCCTGAACGGCTGTCTCGCCTCATCGAAGAAATGGGCGGTATGGATATATACTTCCACTCGTCCGGTATCGGTTATAACAATCCGCAACTGGACGAAACGAAAGAACTGGATACCCTCCGCACCAACGGAGAGGGATTTACCCGAATGGTCGGTGCCGCCTACCGCTATTTTCGCCTTCGGAAAGAGGGCCAAATAGTAGCCATCAGTTCGGTAGCAGCAACAAGAGGAATGGGATCCGCTCCTGCCTACTCCGCCACGAAACGCTTCCAAATGCACTATCTCCAATCCATACGCCAGTTGGCCACGGCAGATAGCCTGCACCTGACCATCACGGAGATTCGTCCCGGATTTGTCGATACCCCCCTGTTGCGAGACGGGAAGTATCCGATGCTGATGGAGTCCAAGACAGTTGCCCAAGCAATAGTAAAGACTGTCATCCGTCGAAAAAGACTGCTGACTTTCAACTGGCGGTATCGTTTGCTGGTTGCTTTCTGGCGTATGATCCCCGTTCGAATATGGGAGAAAACAAGAGTATAAGGCCGAAAACTGGTATTAAGTGAGCTGTTATACGCCTTTTGGGCCTATTGTAGTTGCACGGGAAATACATCGCCTTATTTTTGTACTGTGTTTTTCATGGTATTAGATTTTAAGGTTAATAAGGAAGTAAGGGCTGTCGGGAGATAGCCCTTATTTTTTTGAAGTCCGCCCTCTGACAAATCCCCCCGTTCCATCCTCTAAGTCCCTCTTTCATCTTCTTTGTATCCGATCAGAATACGAATAAGCATGAAAAATCATATGGAAAAGATCTGCAATTTCACTGCCACGAATGCCGAATCATCCCTGTTTACACCATCCATCGGTATAAAAACATGTGCCAAAAAAGTTTTCAACAACGAAGATGAGTTTAGAACCATTCTAAATAAGCATCCAAACGCAAGTGCTTTTTGCCGTCAAAGAGATGATAAAACGAACTTTTTCAGATCAGGATACGAATATTGCAATACATGATAACGATCTATATACAAATCATTTACGATCTATATACAGATCGTTTTCGATTTATATACAAAACGATTTTAATTTATATATAGTCGTCCCTTAAAATTCTTTTTAATCTCTGATATTCAGCAAATTAGTTTGCGAATATCTTTGCTAAATCTGCAAGTTTTCTTATCTTCATAG
>NZ_JQZY01000010.1:0-51264 GCF_000765965.1 Porphyromonas sp. COT-052 OH4946 | reverse complement strand
CCCCGCCAAGGAAGCATGAAACTAAGGAGGAAGGGCAAAAGACCAAGTGAATACTGCTTTTTAGTGCGTTTGGAGAGTCGGGGTGGGATTTTTTTGCCGATTTGTTGGTCTGTTCTCTTTATCTTTGCGCTACAGGCGAATAATAATCATACAAAGAATCATAGAAAAATGGGTAAAGTCCTCATTATCGGGGCCGGCGGTGTAGGTACCGTTGTGGCCAAGAAGGTGGCTATGAACACCGATGTATTCACGGAGATCATGTTAGCCAGCCGCACGAAAAGCAAGTGCGACAAGATTGCGTCCGAAATCAAAAACGTCCGGATCCAAACCGCTCAGGTCGATGCCGACAATGTGGAAGAACTGGTGGCTCTATTCGAGAGTTTCAAACCGGAATTGGTGATCAACGTAGCACTTCCCTATCAGGATCTGACGATCATGGATGCCTGCCTGCGCTGTGGGGTGAACTATCTCGATACGGCCAACTACGAGCCTCTCGACGAAGCCAAGTATGAATACAGCTGGCAGTGGGCTTATCAGGATCGTTTTCGCGAGGCCGGCCTGACTGCTATCCTCGGTTGCGGCTTCGATCCGGGTGTGACGAGCGTATTTACGGCTTATGCGGCCAAGCATCATTTCGATGAGATTCATTATCTCGATATTGTGGACTGCAACGGTGGCGACCACCACAAGGCTTTTGCTACGAACTTCAATCCCGAAATCAACATTCGCGAGATCACTCAGAAGGGTAAGTACTGGGAGAACGGCCGTTGGATAGAGACCGAACCGCAGGAAATACACAAGACGCTAACCTATCCGAATATCGGTGAGCGCGAGTCCTATCTGCTCTATCATGAGGAGCTGGAATCACTCGTGAAGAATTTCCCGACGATCAAGCGCGCCCGTTTCTGGATGACGTTCGGACAGGAATATCTGACTCATCTTCGCGTGATGCAGAATATCGGTATGACGCGCATCGACCCGATCATGTACAACGGCGTGGAGATCGTCCCCATCCAATTCCTCAAAGCCGTGCTGCCCAACCCCGGAGACCTCGGCGAGAACTATACGGGCGAGACGAGTATCGGCTGCCGCATCCGCGGTATCCGCGATGGCAAGGAGCGTACCTATTATATCTGGAACAACTGTAGCCACGAAGCCGCCTACAAAGAAACGGGAACGCAGGGCGTAAGCTATACGACGGGCGTTCCTGCCACGGTGGGAGCCATGATGTTCATGAAGGGTATCTGGCGCAAGCCCGGTGTCTTCAACGTGGAGGAGTTCGATCCCGATCCGTTCCTCGAAGAGGTGGCCAAGCAGGGACTCCCTTGGCACGAGAAGCACGACATCGACTTGGAACTCTAACCCCCCGTAAGGAAGAAGAAAGACATAGCGCTATGGTACTCTTGATCGTGGATCCGCAGGTGGATTTCGTAAGCGGTTCGTTGGCCGTCAAAGGCGCACCGAAAGCCATGAAGGCTTTGGCCGAATATATGGCTGCACATCGGAAGGAGATAAAGTCCATCGTCGTGACGATGGATCAGCATCCGGCCGATCATTGCAGCTTCGTGGCACAGGGCGGACAGTGGCCGCCGCATTGTGTCCGTTATACGGTGGGTGCCGCTATCGAACCATGCATTGCGGAGGCTCTGGCTGCTTGTTCGGCAGAGGGTATCCCTGTCGAAATGATAGAGAAGGCTACTACGCAAGAGCGCGATGCTTACAGTGCCTTCGAGATGGAAGTGCCCGATTCGTTGCGCTCGGCCGAACGCATAGTCGTGGCCGGAATAGCGGGCGATTACTGCGTGCGTCAGAGCGTGCTCGATCTGGAGCGTCATGGTCTCGGTGAGCGGATCGAACTTCTCAAGGAGGGAATCGCCTATATAGCCGAAGAGGAGAACCGGCCGTAAAACGCTTTCCCGCTCTTTCTCCCTCGCGGAGGAAGCCTTTCCTTTCAGGATATACTGTCCAATAATTAGACGCCGATGTCTAATTATTGGACAGTTCCTTTTTAGGGGTAATGGCGTAAAGCGTTTGTTTACAGTGCTGTATGAAGTTTGGCACGGCGTTTGAAACTATTCTTGTATAGAAAACATCATACCGGAATAATATGCGTTTCCAACATTATCTCATTTGTACGGCTGCCGTAGCGGCTTTGGCGACGAATTCCCTTACGGGCCAATCGAACATGACCCTCGAAGAGTGCGTAGACTATGCACGCCGGCACAGTTCGGCCGTGGCTCTGTCCGTTGCAGAGCTGGAGCAGTCCAAGGCCGATTATCTTCAGGCCGCCGGCAGTTTTCTGCCCCGTGTATCGGCCGGAACCGCTGCTTCGTGGAACTTCGGACGCGGATTGGATGCCGAGACGAATACCTACACCGACATCAACAGCTTCAACAATTCGTACAGCATACATGCCACGATGACCCTCTTCGACGGTTTGCAGAGTGTCTATCGGTTGCGGATGGCGCGTGCACGCCGGGAGTCTTCGCGCCTCTCCGTTCGCGAGCAGCAGGAGCTGGCAGCCCTCGGAACCACGGAGGCCTACTACGACCTCGTCTATGCGCGCCGAATGCAGGAGCTGGCCATGCAGAAGTACGAGGAGAGCAGCCGCCTCCACCGGCAGACGGCTCGGATGGAAGAGCTGGGGATGAAAAGCCGTCCCGATGTCCTCGAGATGCAGTCGCGAATGGCCGGCGACCGTTTGGCTCTGACCCGGGCGGACAATCAGTGCATCATCGCTCTGATCCGACTCAAAGAGAAAATGAACTTCCCCATCGAAGACGAACTCATCGTAGACGATATGCCGGCTGACAGCCTCTCTGCCGACATGGCCCAATCGGACAGCTCGGCCGGCGTCTTCGCCCGTGCTGCCCATCATCATCCCGTCCTCCTCCGTGCCAGACTCGACGAGCAGGCTGCCACTGACCGTTTGCGAGCCGCGCGAGGTGCATTCCTGCCGAGTGTGTCGGTATCCGGAGGATGGAACACGGGATTCTCACGCTTTTTGAACGGATCGGACTATACGCCCTTCAGCGAGCAGTTTCGCAATCGTCGGGGGGAATACGTCAGTCTGAATCTGAGTATCCCCATCTTTTCGGGCTTCAGCCTTGTGAGCCATCTGCGTCAGGCGCGTGCCGAGCGCAGGGCGGCAATCGTCCGACGGGGCGAAGCGGAGCGCAAACTCTACAGCGAGATCGCCGAGGCCATGGCCGACCGGGATGCCGCTCTGGCTTCCTACCGTCAGGCAGAGGAGCATACCGATGCCATGCAAGCTGCTTACGAAGCCGTCTTACAGCGTTATGAGGAGGGGCTGAATACGGCCATCGACCTGACCACTCAGGCCAATCGGCTCCTCGATGCCCGTGTGCAGCGACTGAGAGCGGCCATGACCTACCGGCTCAAATGCAGGCTCATAGCCTACTACGGCTGCCTTTCGGACTAAAACCTTTCTTTTCTCCCGTTCGTATCAAATCATACCATCATCATGGATAGAAAAATAGAAAAAAAGAAGACGCTCATCCCCCGTAAATATTATCCCTATGCAGGGGGAGCGATAGTAATACTCGCCTTGGCGGCATGGGCCGTATTCGGCAATCACAGCACCAAGTTCAGAGCCGAACGCGCTCGGATCAGCATCGACAGCGTGCGCCGGGGCGAGTTCAACGACTATGTCCGCATCAACGGTCAGGTGCAGCCCATCAACTCCATTCAGATCAGTGCCGTAGAGGGCGGAATGGTGGCGGAGAAAGCCGTGGAGGAGGGTGCCATGGTGCACAAGGGGGACATCATCGTGAGGCTGACCAATCCGATGCTGAACCTGAATATCCTCGACAGCGAAGCGCAGCTTGCCGAGAAGCAGAACTTCCTGCGCAATACGCAGGTGACCATGGAGCAGGACAGGCTCAACCTGAAACGCGAGAGCCTCAACCTCCGATTGGATATAGAGCGCAAAAAGCGGAAAGCCGAGCAGTACGCCCGGCTCTATAAGGAAAAACTCTGTTCGCGCGAGGAGTATCTGCAAGCCGGCGAGGACTACCAATATGCCGTGGAAGGCAGCAAGCTCGTCATGGAACGGCAGCGACAGGACTCGCTCTACAGGGGGATACAGGTGCGTCAGATGGAGGAGAGCCTGCACAATATGCGCCGCAATCTGGAGATGGTGCGTGCCCGTGTGGAAGATCTGAACGTGAAGGCACCGGCCGACGGTCAGCTGGGACTTCTGGACGTGGAGATCGGGCAGACGGTAGGAGCCGGCAGCCGCATCGGACAGATCAACGTCCTGTCCGACTACAAGGTGGAGGCTATGATAGACGAGCACTATATCGATCGGGTCAAAGCCGGTCTGGCCGCTTCGTTCGAACGGCAGGGTAGGGACTTCTCCCTTCGTGTCCGGAAGGTGTACCCCGAGGTTCGGGACAAGCAGTTCCGTACCGACTTCGTATTCGACGGAGAGCGACCCGACAATATCCGCACAGGCCAGACCTACTACATCAATCTGCGTCTCGGACAGCCGTCCGAAGCCATCATGATCCCACGCGGAGCCTTCTATCAGAATACCGGTGGCCGATGGATATTCGTCGTTACGCCCGACGGCAAGCGAGCCGTTCGCCGGGACATCACGATCGCCCGTCAGAATCCGCAGTATTATGAAGTTACATCCGGTCTGCATGCCGGCGAGATGGTTATCACCTCTTCGTATGATATGTTCGGCGATGCGGAAGAAATTATCCTAAATTGACCTATGTACAGACTCCGTGTAAAAGAGAAACGATATGACTCTTATTCCTTTTCCTCTATTAAAGAATCGAATCATGCAAATCTGTCTTATAAATTCATTTTTGCAGGATTGTAAAGAAGAATTTCCAAGCCGAAATTCATGGTTGCAAGCTTGCAGCATACAATTTCGTCGGAAAAATCGCTTGTTGCAAGCTCACAACATGAAATTTTGGGGGAAAAATTACTTGCTGCAAGTTGCAGAAAGATTTTTCGGTCGAAAAATTACTCACTGCAAGCTTGCGACTATAAATTTCGGAAGCAAAATTTGTCGCTGCAAGCATGTATCAGCATTTTCTGCTACAAAAATCGCTATTTACAAACTTGAATCAAAAGGATATTAGTCATAAGGTTAATTTTTCCTTCGAGAATACAACCATCATTCCATCATTCGTCATCATTATCATGCGTACTTACTTCAAATTCCTTAGCAGAAACAAACTCTACACCTTCGTTACTATCGTAGGCTTTGCCCTCTCGCTCATGTTCGTCTTGCTACTTAGCTTCTATGTGCAGCGCGAACAGCAAGCCGATCGTATTCATACCGATTACAAACGTATCTATCAGTACAATGTCGAGAGCAAGGATAGCTGGAGCGGATTTATCTGTTGCTATCCTGCCGGAACGCTCATTCGCGAGCAGGTACCCGATGTGGAAGAGATATGCCGCATCAGCGAATACAACGACAAGGAATACATCTTTATCGGTGCCGACAAGCAAAACGGGTTGATTGCCTCCCATCTTTCGGTCGAATCCAACTTCTTTACTTTCTTCGACGGCTACAAACTCCTTGAAGGTGATCCCAAAACCGTCCTTTCCGAGCAGAACAGTGCCGTTATCTCCTCCGCGTTGGCGGCCCGTATCTTCGGCAACATGTCTCCCATCGGGCAGGAGATTTCTTTTTTCGATTTTTCCAAAGACAAGCAGACCTTTCGGATCACGGGCATCATGGAGCCGATGCCGGATAACTGCCATATCAGACCGGCCGAACTCCTTTTCTATCAGGAGCCCAAAGAAAGCAACTACAACAACGGCAACTATATCCTCTATCTCAAAGCTCGCGAAGGAGCCGACCTCACGGCACAACTGCCTGCCGTGCAGAAAGCCGTCCAAGGCAAAGATGTCATATTCGCTTTCGACGAGAAGGCCGAGGTGAAGCTCCATCCGCTGGAAAAATGCTATCCGGAGCCGCTATTCCCCAAGGAATACGCCCTAATGGTGCAAAAAGGAAATCCCGCCCGCACGCGCATACTCATTGCCATCACCTTTTTGGTCCTGATCATTGCCATCATCAGCTATATCAATCTGACCCTCGCACAGGCAGGCAGCCGTGGCAATGAGGTCGCCCTCAGAAGGCTCTGGGGGAGTAGCCGTCTCGCCATCGTACGCCGCCTCTGGTTCGAGTCGCTTCTGCTCATCTTCCTGAGCACGCTGCTGGCCGTATTCGGCATGTTCGCACTCGAACCCGTATTCGATCGCCTGTTCGATACGCATCTCTATCTGGCACGGCATATTTCGCCCGCGCTCATCCTGCTGCTGATCGGCTTCATGCTCCTGCTGAGCATCGTGTGCGCAGCCCTGCCCGCATGGTTCATATCGCGGTTTCGTCCGATCGAGGTGGTCAGCGGCAAGTTTCGCCGTGTGGTCAAGAGCAGCTTCTCGCAGATTATGGTCATTTCCCAGTATGCCATTACGATGATCCTGCTGGGCTGTACCATGGTGATGGCCGTGCAGATCGACTATATGACCAACTCCGACATGGGCTACGATTACAGGAACAAACTGATCGTAGACGTTTTCAGACTGGATCCGCAGATCGTCAATACGATGAAAACCGAAATGGCCAAAATCCCCGGCATAACGGGCATAGGTCTCACCCATGGCACTCCGCTGAACGAAGGCAACAACAACACCTCCGAATACCGTGGCAAGCCTCTCTCCATGCAGATTTTCTCCATGGACTCCGTGGCACTGAGCCTGTTCGACCTGAAGATGAAGCCCAACGGCCGCAAGACCGACAAGCCCTATAGCACCCTCTATCTCAGCCGATCCGCCTACAACGACTTCGATGTGGCCAATCTGCCGGACGGTGTCATTCATTGGGGCAAAGCCGGCGAGTTCCACTATTGCGGCGATGCTCCTGAACTTCATTTCGGAGGATTCAAAGAACCACAACCGAGCTATCTCTTCATCCCTTATCCCAAGACATCCGCCTGGTCGTGGTCCGTACTGGTCGGCTATTCGGAGGGGGCCGATCCCGAGCAGTTGATCAGAAGCATACAGGCCGTTTACTCCCGTGTTACGGGGCAGCCCTATACCGAAATCCTGCGTTCGGAAGACATCATAGCCTCGCACAGTAAGGAGGAACGTTCGCTCAGCGGTTTTCTTCTCCTCTTCAGCATTCTGGCACTGGTCGGCACGGTGATGAGCGTCTTTGCCATGGCAGCCCTGCGCATCCGTCACAAGCAAAAAGAAATAGCCATCCGCAAGGTGGTCGGAGCGCGCGAAGTGCAGATATTGCAGATTATCGGCCGCCGCAGCCTGTGGAATCTGCTCATCGCCTTCGCCGTGGCCACTCCCGTCATCTATCTGGTCATGAACCGCTGGCTGCAAGGCTATACCTATCATGCCGATATGCCTTGGTGGGTATTCCCCGCATCGCTTCTCTTCGTCTCCGCAGTAGCCATGCTCTCCATGCTCAGCATGGCCATGAACGCTGCATCGAGCAACCCCGTGGACTACCTCAAAAACGAATAAAAACAGCAGCATCAAAAACGATTGTCGTCACTATGCGTACTTACTTCAAATTCCTCAGCCGCAACAAACTCTACACCTTCGTCACCGTATTCGGTTTTTCCGTATCCCTGATGTTTGTCATCATATTGGGCATATACGTCCGGAACGAAATGTCCGTGGATCGCTTCCACTCGAAGGCCGACCGCATCTACATGCTCTGTTCGGAGGAGGGTGCCAACTGGTCTAATCTGGCTCCCCCGTATATACAGAGCATCCTGCCCGACATCGAATCTTATAGTCGTGTGGCAAACAGGGATGTATACATCCAAACGCCCTCCGGAGAGAGACTGAAAACGCCCATTCTGTTGGCAGACAGCACCTTTTTCTCCCTCTTTGATTTCCGTCTCACGAACGGCATCCCCTCCCAAGTGCTCAACGACCGGAAGTCAGCCGTCATCTCTCGGGATTTTGCCCGCAAGCTCTTCGCCGATAAGGATCCCGTGGGTCAATCCGTATTTATCTACAATTTCCCCTGTACGATCACGGGCGTAATGGAGGGAATCCCGTCCAACAGCCAGTTCAAAAAGGTGGATATTGTGGTCAATTACCATTTTCTGTCCGATTTGAGCGGCGAGAATGCCTTCCGCTGGGGCAATTGCAGCTTCATGGCCTACTACCTCCTCAAAGCCGGAACCGACCTTGAGAGCAAAGCCCGAATCCTCGAAGAAACATTCAAGAAGGAGGCGTTTATGTGGCTCTATCATCAGGGTTTCCACAAAGAAGTCCACTTCGTCTCTCTGCCGGATTGCTACTTTGATAGCAGGGTCGTGGAAGCCAATCTGGAGAATCGCGCCAACAATATGACCAAAGTGAAAGTGCTGACGGGTATCGTCCTGCTCATCCTCGTTATCGCCGTGCTCAATTATGTCAATATGACTGTCGCACAGGCCGGTTTCAGGGGCAAGGAATCCGCCATTCGCCGTCTGCTCGGCGGAAGCCGTTCGGGAGTCATCCGCAAGCTCCTGTTGGAGTCTCTGGTCATGACCCTGCTCACATTCATCACAGGTCTGCTGTTGGCCTTTGCCTTCGAGCCGTTTTTCAACCGCGTGCTGGAGACGACCCTCGACCTCAAACATCAGTTTACCCCCTCCACCGTCATTGCCATAGCCCTCTTTGTCGTGCTGCTATCCTTCCTGTCGGGTATTCTGCCGGCTTGGATCATCTCCCGTTTCAAACCGATAGAAGTGGTCAAAGGCACGCTCCGCTATCGCATCAAAAGCACTTACTCCAAGGTGCTGATCATCTTCCAATATACCATTGCCGTCGCTCTGCTGGTATGCAGCTTGTTCATGATCCGTCAGACGCATTACCTCATTCATTCCGACTTGGGATTCCGCACGCGTGGCGTGCTCTGGATGTCCAATACGGCGGATTCCGTTCCGAAGGGAATGCTTCGTGCCGAATTGGAGAAGATCCCCGGCGTGGAGAAAGTATCGTATGCATGCGGCAATCCTATCCGGTATGTCAATAATATGTCGTTCACCAAAAACGGAGTGAACGTGAGCACTTGGGAAATGGTGGTGGACTCCGTCTTCTTCGATTTCTTCGAGATCAGTCCGATACCGCTGACGGACGAGCCGGTGGAGACCTTTTTCGACAGGGAAAAGATGCGTGCCGCCCGAATTATTCCCGAATGGGGCAATATGAAGATGTTCAACGCCGTCCAACCCGATCCCGAGACCGGCATATTTACCCAAGGCGATGACGATAACGACGAGGTGAAGTATCGTATGGTGGGACGTATCCCCGACCTGAAATACAAACCCCTCAACATGGAACAGTCTCCCCTGCAGATACGTCCTCTCTATGTCAGGGAACAACCGTGGGTAACGCTCGTAAGGGCCTCGGACGAGGCCGACAAATCTGCCGTCCTTGCTGCCGTGAGCGACACTTATAAGCGAGTGACCGGAGCCGAGGACATAGAACCCCTCTGGGCGGAAGACATCATTCTGGACCGGTACAAGTCGCAGACCAATCTGTCGCAGCTCATTTCTGCCTTTGCCCTGCTCACCGTCCTCATTATGGTGATGGGCGTCTTCGCCATGAGCCTCTATATGATCAAGCAGAAAGAGAAAGAGATCGCCCTTAGAAAGGTCAATGGTGCCACGGTAGCTACCATACTGGCCATGCTCAACATCCAGTCGCTCCGCCGTTTCGGTATAGCTCTGCTCATAGCTCTGCCTGTATCGTGGTGGGCCATGGATCGCTGGCTCCAGACATTCGCTTTCCACATCAGGCTGGACTGGTGGGTATTTGTCGTTGCAGCCCTCATCGTCTTGCTGCTATCGCTCGTGAGCACATCGCTTCAGAGCTGGCGGGCAGCCTGCGCCAACCCCGTGGACTACCTCAAAAACGAATAACAACCTTAAACGATATATAGCACATCATGTTACCTCTCAGACTTGCTGCTCGCCGCCTCTTCCGACAGGGCGAACACAGCATCAGCAAACTCCTGACGCTTACGCTCGGACTTTCCGTCAGCGTGCTCCTGCTCTCTATCGTCATCTATCAGCGAAGCTACGAACGGGATTTCCCCCACCATGACCGCATCTGCATCGTCAAGACGCATGGCACGCGCCAAAGTCAGGAGGGGGGTAAGCCGGAAGAACTCGACTTCCCTCAGGTCAGCGGAGGTGTTGCCCCTGCCATTCAGGAGGAAATACCGGGTGTGGAACTGGCTACCCGAACGACTCTGTATGGCACCTCGAAGATGGTACTCGAAGACAACAAAACCTACGAGACCAAGACGCTGCTCGCCGAACCGGCTTTCCTCGACATGTTCGGGGTGGAACTCATCGCCGGCGTCCGGGATAGTGCCTTGCGCGACAATATGACCTGTCTGATCTCCGAAAGTTTGGCCCGGAAGATGGGGGGCGATGTCTTGGGCAAACGGTTGCGACCGGCAGAAAGCAAATCGGGCCGAGCCATCACGATCGGAGGAGTATTCGAGGATCTGCCCCACAACAGCAGCATCCAAGCCGATATGCTCCTGCCCATTACGTGGATGCCGGCCGAGAGCCTGAACAACTGGATCGGCAACGACCGCTACATAGCCTATGTCCGTCTGCGTCCCGGCGTGTCGCCCGAGAGCCTCGACGGGGCTCTCCTGGAGATGCAAAAGCGGCATCAGGATATGGAAGTCTTCCGCAAAGCAGGAGTGGAATTGCACTATTCCCTCACGCCCTTCAACCGCTTGCGTCTGGAAGATCCCACCTTGGTCAATATGCTGCAAATACAGCAGATCGTGGCCATAGCAGTGCTGCTTATTTCGCTGCTGAACTACGTGCTCATGACCCTTGCCTCCATGGTCAATCGCCGGCGCGCAGCTGCCATTCGCAAGTGTTACGGAGCCATGCCCGTGCAGATACAGGGCACGATGATCTGGGAGACCTTCCTCTATCTCCTCCTCTCTCTCGTGCTGGCCGTCCTGACCCTTGTACTCTTCCGCAAACCGATGGAGGCTCTGATCGAGACTCCGCTGCTGCATCTGATCTCGTGGCGCGTAGCCGCAGCCTTGGCCGGAGTATTGGCCGTGGCCACTTTCTTCATGGGATGGATCCCCGGCTACTCCCTGTCCCGTACTCCGGTGATGAATATCTTTCGCAAGTCGGTAGTGCACAATCGGCTCTGGAAGCTGGGGCTGTTGGCTGTGGAATTCGTGGCAGCCACTTTCCTCTTCGGCCTTTTGGCTGTCACCGGTCTGCAATACCGGCACATGGTAGGGCAGGATGCCGGATACAAAGCCTCCGGCCTGTATTATGTCCCCATCGAGTCGCTGGATCAGCAGCAACTCCCCGTCGTGATCGAAAAGCTCAAGGCACTGCCCGAAGTGGAGGGCTATACGCTGACGACCGCCTTGCCGGCTTCTTCCGGCCAGAGTGGCGATAACCTGATCGACCCCGCTACGGAACGTGAGCTGATCAATGTGGCCGACCTCTTCTACGTAGACGAACACTATCTGAATGTCTACGGCATCCGGCTGCTCGAAGGGAAAAACTTCGACTCTGCCACCGAAAAGGACAGAGAGATCATGCTCAGTAAGAAAGCGGCTGCGGAATTGGCCCGGCTGATGAATTGGAAAGACGGTGTCATCGGCAAGAATATCATCCTGACATCATTCGGGCGAGTGGTGATTCGCGGTGTGTACGACGATCTCATGCTCCGCCGTCAGCACCTGAGCCCTTACCCCGAGAAGCTGCCTTCCGCCATCGTCTATGGGGACGCTTGGCTGCATTATCTGACGATCCGCCTTCGTCATGACGATGCCGAGCTCCTCCATCGCGTGAATGGCATCCTCTCCGAAGCCGATCCCTACAAGGAGACTTCTTTCCTCAGTGTGGAGATGGAGCTTCTCAGTCGCTTCGAGGCGGCCAAGACCTTCCGCAATACGATCCTCTTCGGCAGTATTGTGGCTATCCTGATCGCTCTGATCGGACTGGTCGGCTATGTGAATACGGAGGTCAATCGCCGCCGCAAGGAGCTGGCCATCCGCAAGATCAATGGAGCCGGAGAGGGCGACATCTTGCGTCTCTTCCTCCGCTCCATTTCCCGACTCAGTGTGCCGAGTGTGCTTGCCGGACTTTTCGTCGCTTATCTCTTCGGCCGGAACTGGCTGGAGAAGTTCAGCTATCGAATCGAATTGAACGGATGGATTTTCCTCCTTGTAGGTCTGCTCGTCCTCCTGATTATTGCATTGGCCGTAGTCATCAACCTCCGGCGCATAGCTCGCCGCAACCCTGTCAATGAACTCCGATACGAATAAATACGGTGGCAATCCGGCAAATGGCGGATTCGTGTCCAAGGCCTTGTCCGGCTTGTCGCTTTTCCTTTCACCAAATAAAAACAAGTAAAAACAATGATCGAAATCAGCAACCTCACCAAGGTTTTCAGAACAGAAGAAATAGAGACGGTAGCCCTCGATGGCGTATCGCTCAAAGTGGATAAAGGCGAATTTATCGCCATCATGGGGCCTTCGGGATGTGGTAAGTCCACCCTGCTCAATATCCTCGGCCTTCTCGACAATCCCACCTCCGGCATCTACAAGCTCGACGGGGCAGAAGTGGGCAACCTCCGGGAGAAAGACCGAACTGCTGTCCGTAAGGGCAATATCGGCTTCGTATTCCAGAGCTTCAACCTCATCGAGGAGATGACCGTAAGCGAGAATGTGGAGCTGCCGCTCGTCTATCTGGGCGTGAAAGCCTCCGAGCGGAAAGAGCGAGTGGAGGAGGCACTGCGCAAGATGAGCATCAGCCACCGAGCCGGCCACTTCCCCAATCAGCTCTCCGGAGGACAGCAGCAGCGCGTGGCTATCGCCCGTGCCGTAGTGGCCAATCCGAAGCTCATCCTCGCCGACGAACCTACCGGTAACCTCGACTCCAAAAACGGAGCCGATGTCATGGAACTGCTCAGAGGTCTCAATCGCGAAGGTGCCACCATCGTCATGGTGACGCACTCCGAGCACGATGCACGCAGTGCCGGCCGCATCATCAATCTATTCGACGGTAAGATTCGCTAAGCCTCGGCTCCCTTTCGTCGGTCACGGCTCCCGATGTCTCCATTCGAATCGATTATAAGACCGTACGAACCCCTCCTGAAGAGGAGCATAGAGGAACCCCTAAGGAGTCTCTGTTGGGACCCCTTAGGGGTCTTGGTTGGGATCCCTTAGGGGTCTTGGTAGGGACTCCTTAGGGTTCTTGGTAGGGACTCCTTAGGAGTCTCGGAATAGCGGTGTACCCGACCGTCCCATATTAATGCAAAGGAGGTGTGCCATGATTATTGACACACCTCCTTCTTCATGCTATTTCTCTTCCGATCGATCCGGTTTATTGTACGAAGCGATGAGCGATTCCAGTTTGCCGATGAGCATATCCGACGGAATGTCGGCGCGTTCGCTCATCATTTTAATGGTGGCAACAGGAAGAATTACTTTGGCCATCGGAGAACGAAGGAGGGTGAACTTGGAACTGATCGTTGGCAAATCATCCATCAGTCGCGGATACCGCTGCAAGAGACTCTTCAGCTTCGTGTCCGGCCGAATGCCATCTTCTCCGACAGTATCGGATTCGCTTTCTTTCGATCCTTGTGCCGGACTTTGCTCTTCGTCCCAAGTAAGAAGTGTACGCGAGCCTTCAAGACTACGGATCCGTGTGCAGTCTTGCATCATTTCCATCACACCGCGGAAACGCCCGTCGGCGTCTCTGATGGCCACATAGACAATGTAGATGAAGACTCCGGGCTTATTGATCCAGAATTCTGCGCGATCCTGTTCGCCACGTCGGAACTTATCGATTATCTCCTCTACGATATGAACGCTCTTGGGCGGATGGCAGTTGCGTACTTCTCGGCCGATCACGCCCTTGCTTCTGGGGAATACTCTGTGCTTTGTGTCCGTATAGAAACAAACCAGCTCGTTTTCGTCCACGAACGAAATATCCACAGGGAGATGACGGAAAAGCAGATTGATCTGCTCCAAAGTCAGCTTTCCTTCGGCTACATCCAGTATCGCCTTGTCGTCTTGTCCGCCTGTCCCCATACCATGTTTGGCAAGTAAGGCTCCCAGTTCTGCCATAAATGATTGGCCGTGGGCTTCTTTTGATTGCTTGGCCGGTGCATCTAATTCCGGCATGTCGATAAGGAAGAAGCCTATTTCCCGATCGCCATGTTTCATTGCTTCGAACTCTTTGTCGGAAATGAGCTTCAGAGAGGTTGGATAAAGGATAAGCTCTTCTTTTTCCATCAGGTCACGCAGAACGATAGCCATCTTTTTGTATGCTGCAGGGAAGGAGTCGTAGTCTTTTTCGCGCAGTAGGCTCATGGCTTTGTTCATCTCGTCGCGGATATGATCGTCATAAGTCCACATCGTAGTGGAGGGGCGGTCGAATCCTTTCTGCTCCAGTGTCGAATAGAGTTGGTTTTGTTTGCGAGCAAAGTGTAGCTTATATCCCATAAGCGTCTCCATCAGTTCTATCCATGGATTGGGGATAAAAGTGCGCTCCAGTAGGGCATCCGCCTGATCGAGTAGTTCTTTGGCCTTATCGTTTTCGCGCAGATAGGCATCGATGGGGTGTCCGAAAGGTAAGTCGGGACGAATGGGATTTATCAGGCCTTCGAACAGCTGTAGCATTGTCCGTACGTCTTCGTTTTGGCATTCGTCCTGATCACGTTCTTTGAAGAGTTGCTCTGCTGCGGCAAACTCTTCGGGCGAGATGGAACCCACTTCTTTTTTCATACGCTCCTTGGCCTCTTCAAGTGTCAGATGACCTTCGCGATGAGCCTCTTTGATGTCGAGCATACGCTCCAACTTACTTTTGTCGAGGCTGTCAAAAGTTTCATTTGTTTTTATGACCTGCATGTTTTTTGAGCAATTAGTGATGAATAACAACCTCCTCGCAGCTTATCAAAAGCTTATTGTGGAGGCATATCCACTTTCGTAAATATAACAATCTCAGAATATATATTTGTTCTGGTTTTTCATCGAGGAAAAAAGTGCATATGCTCATTACGCCTCAAGCAGGATACGAGCCTGAAATGCTCCGATTGTGGTTTGTGTTTTGTGAAAAACAGGCGCGAGATTTTTTTCGTTTTGGTTTCACTTTTTTTCTTTTCCCACGCCAAAAGCAAAAAGTTCACGTGCCACACTTTTAGGTGTCATAAACCCGAAAATTTAGGCGTGTGAACCCAATCGGATAGGGATGATACATCCTATGGCTGAATCGGAAGTGAATATGGTGCAAAAAAAGAGGGACAGTGCACGAATTTGGCACTGTCCCTCGAAAAGAGAAGATTAAGATTCCTTCTCTATCGGGTTATTAAGCCTCGAAAGAAGGAAATTTAATTAGAGTTCCCAGATTTCTTTGTCATCGGGGATGTGAATGCTTGAATTCAACGGTGCGATGCGTGAAATGTTGAGAAGGTGCTTGTAGGTGAAGTTCTCAGAGATAGAGTTGTTACCCCATGATCCGCATCCGAGCGTATTGGTTACGGCAAGACCGTTTTGGATGTGACCACCTGCTGTAGTGGCACTCGGAGCATTTACTACGATACGAGATACCGTCAGCTCCGATCCTGCGAGGATGATGTGTGCCTGATTGTTGGAGTGGATAGCGCAGGTGTGGCCGTTACCTTCGTTGGCGAGGTTCGTACGTGCGATTTCTACACCTTCTTCGAAGTGCTTGTAGCTGAGAGCGCACATTACGGGACACATCTTTTCCTTACAGATAACGTCTTCTGCTCCTACACCGCGAGCTTCAACGACGAGAATACGGGTACCTTCGGGGATATTGATGTTTGCTTTCTTGGCAATGAAGTCAACGCTCTGACCTACTACATCTTTCGCGATGGATCCATTTTCGAAGATAGCCGTACGAACTCGATCTCCTTCGGCTTCGTCACAGAAATATGCACCGTGGTTGCGGAATGCGGTGAAAACAGCTTCCTTGTCCGCTTCGTTGTAGATGATGCTCTGTTCGCCTGAGCAGATGATACCGTTGTCGAAAGCACGACCGGTGATGATTTTTTCTGCAGCAACTTCGAAATCGATGTTGCTATCCACGATCACCTGGACGTTACCGGCTCCAACGCCGAAAGAAGGCTTTCCTGAAGAATATGCGGACTTTACCATGCCCATACCACCCGTAGCAACTACTACGTCTACGGCACCCATGAGTTCCTGCGTCTTCTCGATGCTGGGTTCTTCGATGATCTGAACCATGCCTTCCGGTACGTTGAACGGAGCGATAGCTTCTTTGATCAGACGAACTGTGTGTGCAGAGCATTTTTTAGATCTGGGGTGGGGAGCAATAATGATGGCATTGCAAGTCTTGAGAGCAAAGATGATGTTACTCATCGGGGTAACGATCGGGTTGGTCGTCGGCGTTACGGCTCCTACAACTCCGATAGGCTTTGCGATTTCGATCATTCCGGTACGCTCGTCTATATTGAGGATACCAACCGATTTTTTATTGTGGAGGTTGTACCAAACACCTTTGGACTTGCCTTGATTCTTGGCTACTTTGTGTTCGTAAACGCCCATACCGGTTTCGTCTACTGCTTCGCGAGCCAGAATAGCTGCATTTTCATAGATAACTTTTGCTGCAGCTCGGCAAATATTGTCAACTGCTTCTTGGTTATGAGTAGCTTGATACTCCTTCTGAGCCTTACGGGCAAGGCTCACCATTTCTTTGATTTCCATTGGAAAAATTTTTATTGATGTGGTTTTTGATTAGTCTTCTGTAGCCCTTGGCCAAGAATATAATAGCCGTATATCTTTTGGCTTCAGGCAGATTTTGGGGTGATAGCAGACCTGTATCGGCCGGTCTTGCTATCACCCTCGATTTGCGGCTTTTTCTCGGTTTTTGTCTTTATTCGAAAAAAGAACCTTTATGTGTTTAGTACAGTCTTCTGTAGATACCTTCGATCTCGTCTACAGTAAGCTCTACATAGTTGTTGGCGAGCAATCTTTGCTGTGTCTGAAGCACTGATTCGGCAAAGCCTCTTACCTCTTCATCCTTCATGCCGTATTCGCGCAAAGGTTTCTTGGAAAGAAGGCATCCGAGAAGTTCGTCCAACTTCGGATACACGTATTCGGGCTGGCAGTTCAGTATCTTGGAGAGCTTCCAGTTGAGTTCGACTATATGGCCGAAAGGATTCTTCTTTTGGTACACTTTGAATACTTCCGTGAAGAACTGATAGTTAGCTTCTCCATGCGGTACGTGATAGTTGCCTCCCAACGGGTAGGATAGTGCGTGGACGGCTCCTACTCCTGCATTGCCGAAGGCTACACCGGCATAGTTGCTGGCCATGATCATTTCTCCCAGCTTTTCGAAGCGGTATTCAGGGCCGTGTTCGGCGATTTTCTTGAATACTTCCAAGATAATATCCCAAGCAGCCTCACTGAAAAGGCGTGAATATGGACCGGCTTTAGGAGATACATATGACTCGATGGCATGGATAAGAGCATCGATTGCACTGCATGCATAGAAGTGGAAAGGCAAGCTCTTCAGTAGTTCAGGTATGATGATGGCATGGTCTGCAACAATGGCATCGTCTGCCAATCCCATTTTGGTGTGACGGCTTTTGATTTCTGCGATAGAAATGTTCGTCACCTCGCTACCTGTTCCGCATGTCGTGGGTACAATGATCAGTTCTTTCTCTTTGATAAGAGGTATTTTGCGGTCGAATGCATCGAGTACATCATTTAATCCTTTCAGAACGAAAAGTTTAGAGATGTCAATAACCGTACCCCCTCCGATACCGATTACACGGTCGAACTGGATATCACGGATGTCTGCCAAGATGTTGTTCATCATTTCGTCAGAAGGCTCGCCTTGCCCGTATTTCTCCTGCATAACGAAATGGCAGGGGAGCTGGCATGCCTTCATATACGGTTCATAGATGAACTCGTTGGTAATTACCAAGTCGCGTTCTCCAAGGTTGAATTCCTTGGCAAATTCTGCAAAAGTGTCAAAGTGATGTGTTACACTCTTGAGTTTGAAAAGTTGCATAATAGTATTATTGAGTTTTTGTAATAATCCTAAGCTTTTTCCTCTCGTCTTATCCGAAACGTTTGTGGAAATGTTCCATCAGCTCTTCCCTGAAGTCCGGATGAGCCACGGAGATAAGAGCTTCTGCTCGCTGGCGCAAACTCCGTCCTTTGAGTTGTGCTATACCGTATTCGGTTACAACATAATCGACTTCATTACGGAGAGTGGTTACCGCAGCACCCTCAGTAATCAGTGGTACAATTCGAGAAGCGGTACCGTTTTTGGCCGTTGAGGGAATTGCAATGATGCTTTTTCCGTTTTTAGACCATGCTGCTCCACGAACATAGTCTACTTGACCTCCCGTTCCGCTGAATTGCTTGCTTCCTATGCATTCGGACACGACTTGTCCCATAAGATCGATTTCAATACAGCTATTGATACTAACCATATTGTCGTTTTGGGCAATTACTCGGGGGTCGTTGACGTAATCTACGGGATAAAGTTCTACGTCGGGATTCTTGTCGATGAAATGATACACATCTTCACTTCCCATTAAGAAGGTTGCGACCATCTTTCCGGGGTGGAGTGTCTTTTTCTTGCCTGTAATAACACCACTGCGTACCAATTCGACAACACCATCCGAGAACATCTCAGTATGGATGCCCAGATCTTTTTTGTCCTTGAGAAACAACAAAGCTGCATCGGGAATGGCTCCGATGCCGAGTTGGAGTGTGGCACCATCTTCGATGAGCTTGGCGCAATTGCGACCGATGGCTTCTTCCACTTCTCCGATTTTCGGCTTTGCCAGAGGATAGATCGGGTAGTCTGCCATCACGATGTAATCCAACTTCGATACATGAATCAAGTTGTCGCCGTGTACATATGGCATTTGACGGTTGATTTCCCCTATAACTAAATGAGCGCTTTCTGCTGCCGGTTTGGTATAATCGCAGGATACTCCGAAGCTGCAGTAACCATTCTCGTCAGGCATGGAAAGCTGAACGATGGCGACATCTATGTGGAGGATGTCTTTGCGAATCATCGATGGCACTTCATAAAAGAATGCCGGAATGAAGTCGGCTCGGTTTTCCTCTACTGCCTTACGAGAGTTGCCACCCACAAAATTGGTTATGTGTCGGAAGTGAGGGGCCATTTCAGGTGCCATATATTTTCCTTCGCCGAGACAAAGCATGTGATAAATCTCGACATTCCGGAAATGGTCAGCCTGTTGTACCAGTGCATTTACACAACTCTGAGGAACTCCGGCAGCATGTGACAAAGCTACCCGTTCTCCATTTTTAATATGTTTAACGGCTTCTTCGGCCGAAACAATTCGGGAGGCATATTCCGCCAATACGTCTTTCATAAAAGCTATTTGGGTTTTCTCAAAATATTCTTGGCTTGTTCCAGCAAATCATCGCTGACACTATTTTCGAGAATGACATCGATGTTGTCATCCTTGAAGTATTCGCGTATCATGGCTTGAACGATTTTTTCTACTGTCTCATTTGCTGCCGGACAGAATCGGCATGCTCCGGAAAACCGTATGAAAACGGTATTGTCCTTGATTTGAGATAAAGATAAGTCGCCCCCGTGACTGCGCAGTAGCGGACTGATCCGCTCGCGCAGTACGAGTTCGACTATTTCTTCTGTCATTGTATCCGGTTTCACGGCTGCGTTATAATCCGTCTTCTAAATACATCAAACAGATAAGTAAACGAGAGCCGATTACTTGTCGAGTGATTCGTCGATATGAGCAATTGCTCGTGCAAGTTTTTTCTTGCCCTCGAGGTCTCCCTGACGAGCGATCATAATCCTCTGAGCTTGAGGTGATCCGGCTCCGTGCATAGACTCGGTTCGATAACCGACGGCAGCTGTTCCCAACGTGATATTCTCAATCAAACGCAGAACACGCATGCGGTTTTCTGTCGATTTGCCCGTTGCACCTGCAAGATATTTCTTTACGATCGGGCCTATTTCCGGATGGCGGAAGTCTTGTTCGGAAGGCATGGTTACCATCAAACCTCCTGCAATATCCTCTGCCAGACGAGCTATTTCGTAAGGAAGACGGGTGATATTTTGCTTACAAACATTGGCTAGCAACAAATCGATCATATAGTTGCCGGCTTTCATTTGAGTTCCTTCTGAAGAGCATGCGATACCGCAAGCATACAGGGTTTCATTCAGGTGGATCATCTCAATGAGTTTATCCTTAATGTGAGATGCCTTGGGTACTCCGTTGTAGTCAGCTGCAAGAGCGGCTGCACCGATAAGTACGTCACCAACACCTACTTTACATCCTCCATAAGACTGACGGTGGTATCCTGCGAAACGTTCTACCATCATACCTGCAAACTGGTATTCTTTGCACATGAATACGCGGTCGTTGGGTACGAATACGCGGTCGAATACAACAAGAGCTTCGTGACCACCGAATTCAGGGTTACCGAGGTCGATGTCGGCTCCTTCTTCCATTTTACGAGTGTCACATGACTGGCGACCGTAGATCATGATAACGCCTTCTGCATCACTGGGAACGGCAAAAGAAACGGCATAATCAGCATCAGCTTCACGCATAGCAATCGTCGGCATAATGAGGTGCTCGTGCGAATTGACTGCTCCGGTCTGGTGTGCTTTTGCACCCGAAACGACGATCCCATCTTCACGAACTTCAACAATGTGCAGATAAAGATCCGGATCGGCTTGTTCCGAGGGCGATAGACCGCGATCCCCTTTGGGGTCTGTCATGGCTCCGTCTACAACCAAGTCGTTGTCTTGTACATATTTCATGTACTCGATGAAACGCTTGTGATAAGTGGTGCCAAGAGCTTGGTCCATTTCATAAGTAGTAGAATAGATGGCATTGAAAGCATCCATTCCTACGCAGCGCTGGAAGCATGACGCTGTCTTTTGCCCCAAGAGACGCTGCATTTTCACTTTGTTTTTCAGATCCTCTGTGTTCTGATGTAGATGGCAGAAACGATTCACTTGCTTACCAGTCAAGTTTGAAGTTGCTGTCATTAAATGCTTGTATTCGTCCATCTCAGCAAGCTTATAAGTCATAGCTACTGAATTCATTGAGGGACGAATCATGGGGTGATCTACAGGATTATCGATCTTTTCACCCATGAAATAGACCTTCAGATTAAGTTTCCGAAGACTTTCTACGTACTGTTCGCTAGTCATCATAGTTTCTTTGCTCTTTAAGTGATAAAACTTTCGCTTTATTTCTGTTTTAGTCGATTCTAATGCGTTTCAGGCTCCTCGAGGAAAAGTTTTGGATTCCTTGTATAGCCATGAGCTGGGTTCTTTTGGTGGTTTACAGGTGATAGAGCGGTTAAAAGAGGATACGTCCGGTGCTTGAATAGACTTTGATATGCCGAAAAAACACGAAAAAAGTCGAAAAGAATCAATATCCTTCGACAATTCACGTGAATACAACAATCAAATGTAACACAGACCCTTCTTTATCTCTAATCCCTGAGATCCAAAGAGAACGCTTGCAATGGCAGGTCTTCTGACTTATTCAAGGTTTTGCTGCCTTCCCATACGATCTTGTATAGTGGCTTTCCCATCGCAAAACCCTTATATCTGAACTTACAGCTGAGGGCACAGCTCCAGATTTTCACTGGATTCCCTTTTCATCCTAGACCAGAAAGACCGGCCTAGAAAACCATTGACACGGCAAAGATATTCATTATATCTATACTTGTGCGGAAAATTGAAGAAAAAAATATGGATTTCATGGAGGGTCTCTTTCATGCACACCGTAAGGGTCTGTTTTTCTTCCTGTTTTAGGCCAAGTTACAGGTTGGGAAGAGATTATTTGTGGAATGGAACCTGTTCGGAAAGAAGGGGGTAATGCTTAGAGCTTGACCTTCACTGTGAACTACGAGTATGTTTGCTTTCTTTCCTTGTATGCTGCTGCTTGTGTTTTGATTTGGACGGAGTAAAAGTGGGGGCGTTTTGGGGTTTTCTTGTCGTTGAATGTTCTTGGTTAGCCTTTTCCTAATCTCAAAAATCAATCTCTACATTATGCGCTCATGGCAATACGAACCGAAAATGCTCCAATTCCGGTCTGTGTTTCCTGCAATAGTGGCGCGAGATTTTTTTCGTTCCGGCGCGTAAAATTTTTACTTCCCGCGCCGTAGTGAAAAAGTTTACGCGCCACGTTTTTCAGAGCGAGGAAATAGAAATTTGTATGAAAAGCTCGTGAAAATGCTTAATGTGAATTTTTTCAGTCACTTGTGAATACAAGACTGGAGATACGCGATCGTCATGAAAAATGCCGACAATAATAAGGTTGGAAAAGTCCTCTATAAGGTATTTCAGCGTGAATTTGACATTGAGATAACGATGAATATTGTCTCCCCCGTAAGCACTTGACACAGGAATGTGCAAAATGTACAATCTAATATTCAGTTTTGTAATGGGCGACAAATTTTCTCTTTTGGAATAGGACTTACTCTACTACACACCGGGCATTATATATTAGATAGTCATCCCTTAAAAAGCATTTGCAAGTGAGAAGTCATTCATCGATGGTCTCTCGCTTAGCTTTTCGCTTATCATTTTGAGCAGGTGCAAAAGAGCTCTCATGGCTCTTTTGAAGTTGTAAGCAGCTGCTGCCAGTAGTATGTTCACAGCATCCCCAGCCAATCCCTTGTAAAAGTTACGGCCTANAGCTCTCATGGCTCTTTTGAAGTTGTAAGCAGCTGCTGCCAGTAGTATGTTCACAGCATCCCCAGCCAATCCCTTGTAAAAGTTACGGCCTAAACGATAATCTGATTTCAAGTGTCCGATGGTGGGTTCTATGCCTGCTCGCTTGCAGAATAGTTTGTGTTTCTTCCGCTTCTGATACCTGCTATCTGAGGGCTTGGGAACATCCGGTATTAAAATCTGAGTGCCATTAACCTCTTTCTTACCCCGATAACCCCTATCTCCTGCCAGTATCTTGATCTTTCTCTGTGTCAGGCGTTCCACTTGTGCCAACGAGGCTTCTATCGTGTGTCCATCATACTCATTACGAAATGATTGTGCGCCAAGAATAAGCCCCGTAGCTGAGCGGATGATGGAGACCTTATTGCCGAATTCGTACTTCTTATGCTCTTTGCCCTTGCTGATGCATTGCACATCTGGCTCGTGAATAGAATAAATCTTTTGCGGACTATGACGTCGTTGAGCAAGAATCGCCTCAAATCTCTCTATCAACTCCTTATAGGCAGAATGCTCTCCCGGATTACGCTTGAGCTCTCGGACTAATCGNCTCTATCAACTCCTTATAGGCAGAATGCTCTCCCGGATTACGCTTGAGCTCTCGGACTAATCGGCCGGCTATGGTTCGCAATTTCCTATCCGCTCTGACTGCCTTTTGGCGATTCTTGGGATGATGGCGAAAACGTTGGTCGCGATAAATCCGCTTGAGAACAAAGGTATAGCTTTGGCGAAGCGGTAGCTGCAGCTTATGGACGATGTCTAGAACCTTGCGGACAATCTTTTTATGCAACTTGGCATCTGTAGGGTAGGTGATATTCTTCTCTTGAACGGTCGAATCAATAAAAGCCGTGTCATGATGATGCTCGTCATCATCTTCGTTATTGACACGAATGCTTTCTTGGAANCGAAAGTGCACCAATTCAGAAGAGGCACAGGGGGCATTAGGGATGAACTCTTGCATGCCACAAAAGTATTGGTAATAAGCATTTTCACTCCATTGCTCTACAACGGATTCGTCTGAAAGATTACGCAGGTGTTTGAGAATCAACAAGCCACACATCAAGCGAATGGGTTTGGCAGGACGACCATTATTCTGACAATACAGAGGAGCGAAGGCTGTGTCGAATTTTGCCCAATCTATTTTGTCGGCTAGTTTGTAGAGCGGGTGCGATGGGTTCAGCATGTCGGAGAGACTGCTGAAGAATGATGGGGTGCTATGAGGCTTTGTAATCATAAAATCTGCAAGTTTCGTACGATGAAGATACGAAAACTTGCGGATTTAGCAAAGATATTCGCAAACTAATTTGCTGAATATCAGAGATTAAAAATCTATTTAAGGGATGACTAGATAGCACAAACAACCGAAAGCACTATGCTGTTTCATTCTTAAAAGGATATACCGATGAAGATAGTGATAGCAGACAGCTATGCAGCCCTACCCGGAGATTTGGATTGGAGCGGTATCGAAGAAATGGGCGAATGCGTGTTTTACGAATACACCCGTCCGGAGGATTTGGCTCTGCGTGCTGCCGATGCTGAAATACTGCTGACCAACAAGACACCTGTAACTGCGACCGACATGGAAAGGATGCCCCACCTACGTTGCATCGGACTGATGATTACAGGCCTTAATCTTATAGATATGGATGCTGCTCGCCGGCGTGGTATCACCATAACGAACATCCCCCGCTATAGCACAGAATCAGTAGCCCAGATGGCGATCTCGCATCTGCTGCACATAGCCATGCCGATCGGAGGACTATCCCGACAGGTGAAAGATGGTCGCTGGCAGAACGATTACGAACAAATCGCTCGCGATACTTATCAGATAGAACTGAACGGGCTGACGATGGCTATCGTGGGACTTGGGGCAATAGGTACGCGTGTAGCGGAAATGGCACGTGGATTCGGCATGAAGATATTGGCACATACATCCAAATCCCCAATGGAGTTGCCTTCTTATATAGAAAAGGCCGATAGTATGGAGGAGCTTTTCTCGCGGGCTGATGTGCTGAGTTTGCACTGCCCCCTGACACAGCAAACCCATAAGATAGTGTCGGCTGATCGGCTCGCACTGATGAAGCCGACAGCTATCCTGCTGAATATGTCCCGAGGAGGTTTGATCGATGAAGAAGCATTAGCCTCTGCCCTAAATGAAGGACGGCTCTATGCTGCAGGATTGGATGTCCTTGCGGAAGAACCTCCGCGCATGGATCACCCTTTGCTCAAGGCACGTAATTGTCACATCACGCCACATATGGGTTGGAATACGGATGCAGCGCGATTGCGCCTTTCTCGGACAATCAAGGAGAATCTTAGGGCATTCATTTCCGGTCATCCTGTCAATGTCGTTTAAGAGTTAGCAGGATCCATCAATGCGATTACTTTCCGAACAATACCTTTCGAAAAATTTGCTTCCGGCTGATTTATCCTCGATAAATCTATGAATCGGGTCTTTCCCGTTTGTTTATATTTGTATCTTATTATCTCCTCACAGCATAATCGTTCCGATACAATACTCAAAGAACTCGGAACAGACAATCAAAAAACCTGAATGAACGAAAGATATAAGGCAGAACTGCGAGAGCTGGAAGAAAGCGGGAATCTCAGGCAGGTTCGGAATCTGACACACGATGGCAGTTACATCATCGAGGGGGAAAGACGAATTCTCAACCTCTCCTCGAACGATTATCTTGGGCTGACAGCCCGAAAAGATCTCATAGATGAATTTTACACATCTATCTCCGGAGAGGATCGCCTGCCGGGTAGCTGTTCTTCCCGTCTGCTTACGGGCAATAGTGCGGTATATGACAGATTGGAGTGGCAGATAGCAGAACGATTCGGACGCGAGTCTTCTCTGATATTCAACAGTGGCTACCACCTTAACACAGGTGTTCTACCTGCCATTGTGGACGGACGCACCTTGATCGTAGCAGACAGATTGGTTCATGCCAGTATCATAGACGGCATCCGACTCTGTGGAACTCCTTTCGAGCGATTTCGGCACAATGATTTGGAGCATTTGGAGCGGATCCTCCACAAGAACAAGGATCTATATAGCCGGATCATCGTAGCAGTGGAAAGCATTTACAGCATGGACGGTGATTTGGCCAATCTTCCTTCCTTGGTTCGTCTCAAAGAGCTGTACCCGACTGTCGAATTATACGTGGACGAAGCTCATGCCATAGGAGTAAGGGGAAAGACCGGTTTAGGCCTGGCAGAAGAGACTGCTACCATCGAGAAAATAGACTATCTGGTGGGCACATTCGGAAAAGCTATGGCCTCTATGGGTGCCTATATAGTGTGTGACCATGCCGTACGAGAATACCTGATCAATCGAAGTCGTTCGCTTATATTCTCCACAGCTTTACCACCTGCTACGATAGCATGGACTGAACTGGTATTCCGTCGGCTACCTGAGTTTGTGATGGAGAGAAAGCGGCTGGAGGAATCTGCTACGCTTTTGCGTAATGCTATCAAGGCAAAAGGCATAGAAATGCCATCATCGAGCCATATCATTCCCTATATGGTAGGCGAAAATACTCCTTGCATTGCATTAGCCGAACATCTTCAGGACAATGGTTTCTTCGTTCTCCCGATACGACATCCGACCGTACCGCTCCATACGGCTCGCCTGCGCTTCTCACTGACGGCAGCACTCGACACAGCAAGTATTGATAAACTGATTGATATTCTTCCCTGATGAATATGAAAAGATTTCCGCTCTATGGCATAGCAGGGCGCAAAGGATGGGCATATTGGGTGCTCCTGTTCTATGGTTTGCTATTTGTGGCTTCACTCATAGCGTCCTATATCCGCAACGAAGAACCCGTGATACAGGCATTTGCTTTTTACATTCCTGCATTCCTCCTGTGGGCTTGTATGCCGGTGGCAGTAGTCATTGATGAAGAAAACGGGCGACTGCGTTGGATAGTCGGCTTTGGACGAATACTCACCGGAGGAAGACCTCTGACGGAGTATGTCCGAGCCGAATGCGATGACACCCACACACGAAAAGTAAAACTACTCACCAAGAAAACTCATACTTTTGTCGAGCTTTACCAGCCGGAGGTTTTCTGTGAGGAAATGAATCGGGCTATCGAAAACAATAAACAAGACTGAAAAATGACAAACCGGAAAAAATTCTACGTGCGAGGGTTCTCCGAAAAGCGAGGAGCCAGATTTTGGATCTCGATATTTTACATCGTTGTAACGGTCATTACACTTATCCTGTGGATTTTCTCTCTTGCCAGCCTGTCTGTTTATTACTTGGGTACATACTTCTTATTATACTCGATCTTTATGGGGTTGCAGCCGGAAGCCTACCTTATCGATGAAGAGACGAAAACCCTGCGCAAGGTTATTGCATATGGATTCTACACGACAAAAGGGCGACCTCTATCGGATTACTTGAGTGCCGAACTCGGCCGAAACAGTAAGTACAATGTAGAGCTCAAGACTAATACAGGGGTTTCATTCATTGCATTCCAAGAGGCTGATGCTTTTTGCTCCGCTCTCAATACGGCCATTGCTGCTAACGGAAGCAAGTAACTTCCCCCTTCTTCCTCTGAAAGGATATAAAAAAGCCGTGTCCTCAGGTGTGACACGGCTTTTTTATGAGTTGAAGTTTGAAAGGGGAATTGTGAATTATTTTCCTTCGTGACGCTCTGTCAGTTCTTTGTACTTATCGTTCATCTTCAAGTTGTAGTACACATTACGCAGTACATACCATGATTCGTCCGGATTGATCGAATAAGCCTTTTCGAGCAAGGGCAATGCCTTCTGCAAGTATTCCTTGGCTTTGGCTTCTGTCTCGGCATTTACCTGATCGGCACCCTTCAAATCGGCAGCTCGATTGTAATACACGCGACCCAAATCGTAGCATACGGAAGCATTGTTCGGATCGAGAGCCAAACCTTTCTTCAGCCACTCCTCGGCTTTGTCATAGTCTTGCGTATTCTCATACAACTTGGCCATCACGTCATAAAGCTGTACGTTCTGAGGATCATCTGCGATAGCTCTTTCCAACGAAGAAATAGCCTCTGCCGTACGACCCGTTTCGATGTATTTGTTGATGAGGTTAAGCAGATAATACGCTTCCTTCGGGAACTTCTGTACACCTTCTTCGAGCATGCGGATATAACCCTCTGTATCTTTTTTGTCCTGATATACTGTGGCGATCAGCTGGTATACATCATTCTGACGATAGGGAACATCCTTGATCTTATTGCAGATTTCGAGCGTTTTGTCCAAGTCGTTGGCCTGATAGGCACAGATAGCCGAAAAGAATCCTACCATCATAGAGTTGGAATCCTGTGCAGAGATTTCAGGAACAGCGGCAAACATGGGCAGTTCCTTGATTTGCATGAACTGATCGAAAGCTTCAAGAGCTTTCTTAAAGTCTTTCTTCTCCATGTAATAACCACCGGCATTGATATAGTAGAGATGATTCCCTTTGAGAGATTCCATGATCTTCTTGGTGAACTTGGGCTTTACCTTACCTTTTTCGTCCGGTGTATTGTCCAGCTGATCGGCTTTCAAGTAAAACGGCAAAACGCGCAGCAAAGCATCGTTCATTGCAGCACGATCCGGCTCCTGATTGACAGTTTGCTTGAGATTCTCTGATGTAAAGAGTCTCTCTTCCACCTGACCGGCCACAAACCAAGTCTTGGCATCGTTCATCGTTTCGGGGTTCTTCATAGCTTCACCGATCAGCGTACGAGCTTCGGCAAAGTTCGGTTTGGAACCGCTGGAAAGGCTTTCTGCTCCTTTCACATTGGCTTTTTGTGCAAAGGAAACCGGCATAACTGCTGCAAACAGGACAGCTGCCAATAAACTTTTCTTGTTCATACTGATTGTGCGTTAATAGTTAAACGTCTAAAATTATTCTGGTTCGTTAGTATCAGTCAGATCACTGACATCACCATTTTCTACAGATGCGGAAGAGTCGTCTTGCGGCAAAACTTCGTGGGTATGATCGGCATGCTCTTCCGCCTTGTTCTCTTCTTCCTCGGAGACTACACTACAAACGGAAGCAATCTCATCTCCACGCTTGGATAGATCAATGAGCTTTACACCCTGTGTAGCTCGGCCGATAATGCTCAGATCGGCCACTTTCACCCGAATGGCGACACCGCTCTTATTGATGATCATAAGGTCGTTGGCATCGGTAACGGCACGAATATCAACCAGCTTTCCGGTCTTTTCGGTGATATTCAGTGTCTTCACCCCTTTACCACCGCGATTGGTAATACGGTAGTCGTCTATATTCGAACGTTTGCCGTATCCTTTTTCGCTTACGACCAAGATGGTCTCTTCTTCCGGATGCTTGATAGAGATCATTCCTACTACTTCATCCTGACCGTCATCCTCGAGCGTCATTCCCTTTACTCCCATGGCTGTACGACCCGAGGGACGAACCACGGATTCATGGAAACGAATGGCACGTCCACCGCGATTGGCAATAACCATGTCGCATTTACCATTGGTCAATCGGACACTTACCAAGCCGTCGTTGTCTCGCAGGTCGATAGCGATCACGCCATTGGCACGTGGACGGGAGAAGGCTTCGAGCAATGTCTTTTTGATGATTCCTTTCTTGGTACAGAAGAGGAGATAGTGACTATTGACAAACTCCTTGTCCGTCGTCAGGTTCTTGATACGGATAAAGGCATTGACCTTATCGTCGGGATCGATATTAAGGAGATTCTGAATAGCTCGTCCTTTGGCATTCTTGGCACCTTCGGGGATCTCATACACCTTCAGCCAATAGCAGCGCCCTTTGGCCGTGAACAGCATAATGGTGGCGTGCATGGAGGCCGAGTAGATATACTCCACGAAATCCTCTTCGCGAGTATCCGATCCCTTGGCTCCGACTCCGCCACGAGCTTGCGTTCTGAATTCGCTCAGAGGGGTACGCTTGATGTAGCCCATGTGCGAAAGGGTGATGATCATATCATCGTCGGCATAGAAATCTTCGGGGTTGAATTCTTCCGAAGCATATATGATCTCGCTCTTGCGAGTATCACCATATTTCTCTTTTATCTCCAGCAGCTCGCTTTTGACCAGCTCCATCAGCAATGCTCTATCAGCCAAAAGAGCCTCCAAATGATTGATGGAGGCCATGATCTCTTCGAACTCTGCACGCAGCTTGTCGCGCTCCAGTCCTGTCAGGGCACGCAGGCGCATATCGACGATGGAACGTGCCTGAATATCCGACAAGTTGAAACGCTCTATCAAGCGGCTCATTGCCTCTGCGGCATCTTTGGAGGAGCGGATGATAGAGATAACTTCGTCGATATTGTCTACGGCTATAAGCAAGCCTTCGAGGATATGAGCGCGCTCCCGTGCCTTACGCAATTCGAAACGACAACGGCGCGTCACTACCTCCTGACGATGATCCACGAACTCTCCAATGAGATCTTTCAGATTGAGGAGGCGGGGACGTCCCTTGACCAATGCGATATTGTTTACGCTGAAAGAGCTTTGCAAGGCCGTCATCTTGTAGAGCTTATTGAGCACGACCGAAGCATTGGCATCGCGCTTGATCTCTACGACGATCCGCATTCCCTTACGGTTCGACTCGTCCGATATATTGGAAATACCATCCAGACGCTTCTCGTTGATCAGCTGTGCAATGTTGGAGACAAGCTCGGCCTTATTGACCAGATAGGGAATCTCCGTGATGATGATCCGCTCATGGTTATTGTGCTGCTCGATCTCGGCACGACTTCTGATAACGACTCGGCCTCGTCCCGTCTCGAAGGCTTCCTTCACTCCGGAATAACCGTATATGAACCCTCCTGTGGGGAAATCCGGAGCCTTGACATACTGCATCAAGCCCTCCACGTCTATGTCGCCATCCGCTTCTATATACGCCACACATCCGTCAATGGCTTCGGACAAATTGTGGGGAGGCATGTTGGTAGCCATACCGACAGCAATACCGGAAGCCCCGTTGATGAGGAGATTGGGGATGCGTGTGGGCAGAACCGTAGGCTCCTGACGTGTATCATCGAAATTGTTCTGGAAATCTACCGTTTCCTTATCTATGTCCTGAAGCATCTCACCGGCAATCCGGCTGAGACGCGACTCGGTATAACGCATAGCGGCAGGCGAATCGCCATCCACCGAACCGAAGTTGCCCTGACCGTCCACCAACGGATAGCGCAGACTCCACGGCTGTGCCATACGCACCAAGGCCATATAAACGGAAGAGTCGCCATGCGGGTGATAGTGTCCCAGCACTTCGCCGACGGCATTGGCGCATTTGCGAGTAGGATTGGTGTACACATTGCCGGTTTCGTTCATGGCATAGAGCACACGGCGATGAACCGGCTTGAATCCGTCGCGGACATCAGGCAAAGCTCTGGAGACGATCACCGACATCGAATAGTCGATGTAGGCGGTCTTCATTTCCTCCTCGATGCTGATGTTAATAATTCTGTCTTCTCGATCAGTCATTTTCTTATATTATGCTATGGTGAAAGTGCCGGGCCGGTCAATTAACCGAAGGCGGATATTTCCACCATTATATTATTCCTGTTTCCTAATTGTTTCCCGTTGGCAAATGGGATACAAGTCCCGTCCAAACAAGGCACTAAATTACTATTTTCGGGCAAAGGGAATACGTTCGCAATCAAAAAACTTACTCGCCCAAGCTGAAGCCTTTGCGTCCGATCAGATGCCCATCGGCAAAGAAATCGACCCGATAAGCTCCGGGCATCAGGGTTTCTCCCACATTCCAGTAGAGGATCACATCGGTCTGCTCTCCGGTGTATTCTATTTGTTTGCGACAGGAGTAGCTGATCTGCTTGCCCTCGAAGGCGAAAACGTCAGCAGAGGATTTTTGGAGCACGTCGTCACTGGGTGTGAGGATACGGGCGTAGATGGCTTTCTCTCCGACGGGAGCCGTAATGTTCTTGGGAATGATGAAGCTCATCTGAATGTCCTTGATCTTCGTCACCTTCTTGGTCGAACGGCCTTTCTTGTCGAGCAGAGCCACCGATATGCCGGTAGCCTCCAGTTTCGATGCCAGCTCCACCTTCCCGGTCAGCTCGGCTTTCTCCACTTTCAGACGACTGGCCTCGCCCACGGCCTCGGAGAGGTTGCGCTTCACCTCCTGATTCTCCGTTCGGAGGCGGGCATTGGCTGCATTGAGGGAGTCGATCTGCACGACATACGACTTCAGTATGGCACGAAGGGTCTTGACCTCTCCTCTCAGCTCGTTTATGCGGCGTGCATTGGTCGTCTTGACGGTTTTCAATTCGTCCTGCAAACGATTGACGCGGGCACGCTCGGCGGAGAGCTGCGCCAGAAGGGAATCGTTGGCCAATTGGATATTCATTTCTCCCGCAGAGCCGGAGAGCTTATTGTACTGCTGCGTATAGTCCTCGGATATACGATCCAGTTCGTCCTGCATGGCCTCCTTTTCGAGCTTGGCAAAGTTCTCACGATCCTGTTCCAGGGCAGCACGTTCGCGAGCCACACGCCAGTTGAAGAAAAACCCCATGGACACAATAAGAACGAGTACGGCAGCCCCCATCAGGACGAGCCTCTTCTTCGATACTTCCATCGTTTCCTTGCTATTACCTTAATAATATGTATTGCTTTATCGAACCTGCCGAACGAATCGTCCGGACTGCCAACGGTAGACTAACGGTTCGGGTGAAAGAAAAATTGCCGCAAGCGGTTTCTCCTCCTCTGCCAAGGTCTCTGTCACGGTTTGACGGACCGACAGGGTGTCCGACTCTTCCGAGAGCGACACCTGCATGTAGGACGGACTGAGACTTGCATGTATGGCCTGATAGGCATACGACTGCCTGTCCGTATCGGGGAGGAAAAAGTCGTCTATCCGAGGTTGCTGCCAGAAGCGGTCGGCCTCGAGCGGCTTCCATTCGGTGGTATAGAAATCGATCCGGCTATCCGCCACGGGGTGCGAGACGGTGGTGACCACGCAGATGACGGAGCTGCTGTCCGAAAAGGGTAGGACGCGCATAAATACTTCTCCGACGGTACTGGTCTGAATCCTGATAAAGTTCCGATTGAGGAAGAACGTAACGGTACCTCCCAGAGAAGACTCCAGAGATGCCGTATGGGTAAAGCCGGTGAGATGGCCTGCCCTCCGGCACAAATCGTTCCGCTCCTCCATGGTTACGATCGGCAGGACGGATTCGGGCATGGCCAAGAAGCAACGCTCCAGTTCGCTCGCCACTATCTCCTGCGACCTTGCAGGCAGCACATTACCGAATATGCATCCCGAAAAAATGGCGAGAGCCAGACTCAGCGACTTGGCTGTCCGACTGATAAATTCCTTCTTCATTATGCTTGCAAAGATAATCGGGCACACAAAAAGCACCAAATAGCACCCGAATCGGCCCCAAGGACTACAAGCCTGCGGAAGCATCGCCCTCGGCAGACTCCGTACCGCCGGTGGTAAGATCTTTCTTCTTGGTCAGATAGGGATTGTCCACCGCTATCCTGATCAAAGAGGAGGCTTCGCGCAGATGCCTGTTCTGTATGAACTGAATCTTCGCGCCCTTGATCGTCGTAGCATTGACCTCTTCGGGATGCTCCATAAACCGCCCGGGGGCATAAAGCCGAAAAGTCCCGATCTGTCCGAGCCTGACGGTATTGCCCTCTGCCAACTCGCGCTTGAGGTAATAGGCCAGTCGATCCACGGCATTGCGCACATCGCCGGTCGTGAGCGAACTCATCTCGGCAACGTCCCGAATTACCTCTTCAAAGTCGATTACCTTCGATTTCTGAGCTTCGGCATAATACATCGTTTTGCCTGCATGCTTGCCGACTTTCATTCGGCGTTCCTTCACTGTGTACTGTATCATTTGTTCTGTCTTACTTCCGTGAAAACTTCCTAAGAGCCTCCCGACCGGCTCATCAGGCTCCAAATATAGGCATTATAAATAGGATCTTCCATAAAAGAATAGTATCCCCTCATATGAGACCATAGTATTCTCTTATATGAGACCATAGTATCCTCTCACATGAGACTATAGTATCCTCTCATATGAGACCATAGTATCCTCTCATATGAGACCATAGTATCCTCTCGTATGAGACCATAGTATCCTCTCATATGAGACCATAGTATCCTCTCATGCGAGACCATAGTATCCTCTCATAGGAGACCATAGTATTCTCTCGTATGAGACCATAGTATCCTATTATCATTATATAATATCTACATTTGCAACACAAAGTATTGAAACGCCTGAAATGATACGAAAGGGAGCTATCGGAAGATTGTTCGGTCGGTACCGAGAGGAAGCCATTCTATGCTGCATACTCAGCCTGCTCTACGGAGCACTGACAACGTACATAGCATCTACCGGACTGCTGACGCCGCACGACGGACTCATCGGAGCCTATCTGGGCTATGACAACTACTATCGCTTCGAAACGGCAGGAGGTGTCTTCGACGTAAGCCATCCCTTCCTGAACCTCTTCTATGCCCTCAATCGGTTCGGATTCGTCACGATCGGAGGAGAGAGCTTCGCCCTCGGCATTTGTCTGGCCTTGATGACGTTGTGCACGGCAGCAGGCGTAACGGCCACCTACGCCTATCTCCGCCGTGTGGCGGATCAGGGACGAACGAGGAGCCTGCTCGTCACCCTCCTCTTGGCCGGTAGCTTCACAGCCCTTACCCTGCCATTCACCATCGAGAGCTATCCGATCTCGTTCTTCCTCCTTCCCCTTTCCATCACCGTACTGTCAGTTCGGTACAAGATGCGTGGGAGCTTCGGCGGAGGCACCATTCGTTGGTTTGCCTTTCTACTGGGAGGAATCACCCTGACCAACGTGGCCAAACCGGCCTTGGCTTTCCTTTTGGAAAAAGGGACGATAGGCTCGCGAATCAGGAAAGGAGCTGCCTTGGCAGGAGCATTCTCGCTCTGCGTCCTGCTGGTCGGCCTGCTCTTCACCTATCGGGCGGCCCAACAGGGACAACCCGAGAACGATCCGCGCGCGCTGGCCATCCGCATGTTCGACTTTCGGCAGGGAGCCGACGAATCGGTAGCCGAATACTTCGGCCATCCGCTCCTGATCAGCGATCTGGCCCCGGCACGCCGATACGAAGAGACCACCCTGCGCCCTACACCCTATCGCCGGCCTTGGTCCTATATCGTGCCGCTGCTTTTCCTCACGACGGTTGTCGCCACCCCCCTGCTGAAGCGGAGGGAAAAGCTCGTTTGGCTGCTGCTCCTGTATCTATCGGTGGATGTAGGGGTCAATGTGATCGGAGGATATGGGATGAACGAAGCGGTGATATTCGGAGGACATTGGGTCTTTCTCTGGCCTATGTTGTTGGGATGGATTTACCGGTCGATCCCTCGGAAAGCCTCCCGCCCGATGGATATGGCGGTTTTCCTGCTTGCGGCCGTGCAGACAGTACACAACCTCTCGGTCATTCTGCTGCGCCTGCATCTCTGACGGCGACCGGAGAGGTTAGGCTCCTCCTACCGGCAGTCCCGGTCGGCATCGAGCCGGAGAAAGATAAAGATCAGCAGGGTAAAGCCCCAAAGAGAAGACCCCCCATAGCTGAAAAAGGGAAGGGGAATACCGATAACGGGCACGAGGCCGATCACCATCCCGACATTGATAGAGAGGTGGAAGAGCAATATGGCCGCCACACTATGGCCATAGACTCGCGAGAAGACTTTGGTCTGACGCTCCGCCAGTACAACGATCCGTATGATCAGCGTGGCATAGCCGATCAGCAGCAGCACGGAGCCTAAGAAGCCCTGCTCCTCGCCCACGGTACAAAAGATAAAGTCGGTATCCTGCTCGGGCACATATTTCAGTTTGGTCTGCGTCCCTTTCAGGAACCCCTTGCCCATAAATCCGCCCGAGCCGATGGCGATCTTGGACTGGTCTACATTGTATCCTCCTCCCCGCAAATCGTCCTCTATTCCCAAGGCAACCCTGATACGCATCTGCTGGTGGGGCTGCATCACTTTGTTGAACACATAGTCCACCGAATAGAAGTAGCCCACCGAACACAGGGCGAAAACGGCTATCAGCGCATACGACAGCACATACCGCTTGATGGCCATTGCCAAAGCCCATACGACCAATGCAGCCAAAAGGCCGTATGCCACGAGGACAAAATCCACCGACACGAAGTACGACAGCACTATGGCTACGACATAGGTGGCAGCAGTAAGCCCTGCCGCCACGGCATAGAAGCGTCCTCGCTCCTTGGTATAGATCCGCACGAGGAAGACTCCTATCACAAAAGCCATCGAGACCACAGACCATTCGGCGGCATCCGTATGTCCCCACCATACATCGCCCTGCAGCTTCAAAGCCGTGACGAAAAAGAGGACGGCACAGAAGGCAATACCGATGAATACGCCGGACATTCCCTCACGATAGAGGGCAAGGAAAAAAGCTATATAGACGAGGGCAGACCCCGTTTCGTTCTGCATCAGGATAAGCAGTACGGGGATGAGGATAATGGCAAAAGTGTAGGCATAGGCTTTCATCCCTCGCAGGACGAAGTCGTTCTGATTCAGCTTCCACGCCAGGAAGAGGGCTGTGGTCACCTTGGCAAATTCGGCCGGTTGGAGTCGCAACGGCCCTATCACCAGCCACGAATGCGAGCCTTTTATATCCGGTGCTATCAGTATGGTCAGAGCCAAAAGCCCCAGCATAGCGGCATAGAAGACGGGAGCCAACGACTCGAAAATATCCGTCTCCATGAGCAGAACCATAAAGCCTATGACCACTGCAAGACCGATCCACAGGAGCTGCATCATCGGACGACCGCCCATGGCGAAAAGATGGGATATGTCGAAGTCGTAGCTGGCTCCGCAGACGGCAAACCAACCGGCCACGACGAGCAGCAGATACAGAATGATGGTAAACCAATCGATCCGTTCCTTATAATTGCCTCGGTCTCTCTTAAAAGACATTGCTGTAGTGAATTGCAGTGTTGGACATCTTCGTGGCTACGGCTTCGCCCTCCGGAGACAGATTGCCCTCGCGGAGATAATACTCCATCATTACCCGTCCAATGGGAACTCCGTACATGGCCCCGAAACCGCCGTTCTCTACATAGACGGATACGACCACCTTCGGATTATTGCGAGGGGCAAAGCCAAGGAAAGCCGAATGGTCTTTACCATGAGGATTCTCGGCCGTACCCGTCTTGCCGCATACCTCTATTTCCCCTGGGGCGAAGTTGGCCGCATGGCAGGTTCCGCCCGTTACGGCTCTTGCCATTCCCTCTACTATATACTCCATATTCGCCGCACTGATGCCGCTGTTCTGCCAGTTCGTATAAGCCGTATCGAGAGGGATCCCCTGAATGGCTTTCACCACATGCGGACGGCGATAGCGTCCTCTGTTGGCAATGATGGCACCCAGATTGGCTATTTGGAGCGGAGTGGCCAAGATTTCACCCTGACCGATCGAGATGGAAATAATGGTGGAGGAATTCCATCGCCCCCTATAAGCCTTGTCGTACACCTTGCTGTTGGGGATATAGCCTCGCCTCTCCCCGGGCAGATCCAGTCCAAGCCTGTAGCCGAACCCCAGTCCGACGATTCTGTTCTTCCAATGCTCGAATGCCTCCTGAACGGAAGGATAGAATCGCCTGCTGTCCAGCATGGCACGAAGCCCCCAGCAGAAGAAAGCATTGCAGCTGGTAGCCAGTGCCGGCACCAGACTGAGTGGAGAGCCGTGGCTATGACAGGCCGGCCTGTTGTTCAAGGGAGGGAAGCCATGATAACAGCTAAAGGCATCCGTAGGCCTGATCACCCCTTCCTGCAGGAAGATAGCCCCTTGTGCCGGCTTGAAGGTGGATCCCGGGGGATAGGTGGCCTGAATGGCTCGGGCATACAGGGGCTTGTTCCGGTCATGCTCCATCTCCAAATGATTTTTCCCCCTGTCCTTACCGGCAAGAAGCGAGGGGTCGTAAGAGGGTGAAGAGACGAGACAGAGTACTTCCCCCGTCTCCGGCTCGATCATCACTATAGCCCCACGCTTCCCCTGCATCAGCTGTTCGCCCAGCGTCTGTAGCTTGCTGTCGATCGAGAGGGTCAGATCGCGCCCGGGGATGGCCGGCGAATCGTATTTGCCATCGGAATAGTGTCCTTTGATACGACCGCGAGCATCACGAAGCAGGACTTCTATCCCTTTTTCTCCTCGGAGCGTTTTCTCGTACTGACGCTCCACACCGCTTCTGCCCACATAGTCGCCGGCAATAAGCGAGCTGTCGCGCTCCAAGTCCCGCGTGTTCGCTTCGGATAGATAGCCCAGCACATGTGCGGCTCCATGATACTTATATTGACGGATGGCACGGGGACGAATGGAAAAGCCCGGGAATTTGAACAACTGCTCCTGAAAACGTCCTGCTTCGCGAGGGTTCAGTTGAGCCAGCAGGAGTTGGGGCACATAAGGCGAGTAGCCGGGATTGATACGACGATCCCTTATGTCCTGAAAACGCTTGTGCACATACTCCGGCTCCACATTCAAGGTCTGACACAGAGCAAGGGTATCGAATTCGCCCACCTCTTTCGTCACGGCTACGAGGTCGTAGGCCGGTTCGTTATAAACGAGCAGCTCTCCGTTGCGGTCGTATATCACCCCTCGCGAAGGATATACAGGCTTCTGATAGAAAGCATTGCTATCCGCGCGAGCCTTATAGTTCGGACTCAGGATCTGCAGATAGAACAGGCGTATCGCATAAATGAACACCACACAGATCGTGGTTATCACCAGTAGGAAACGATGTTTTTCGTTGGGATCTTTCCGCCGTTTACTCATTTTCTGGCATTTTGAGTCTCTTGCCAAAAAGCGAATTCATAATAAGCAATAGCAAATAAGTCAGCAGGATGCTTGCCCCTGTACGAAGCAGCATATACGGCACACTCAGCAGGCTCCACGAATCCAGAATGAAAAGGAGCAGATGATGTATGACGGTAAGCTCCAGCACGAACACATATACACCGACTTTCAGATTCCGTGCCGACGGTGGATACCCCAAGTCCGAATCCTTGTCCAAGAAAGGACGTGCCAGTCCGTTGCGGGCGAAAGCCGTAGCCGTCAATGATGCGGCATGCAGCCCGGGTACTCCGCTAAGAATATCAAGGAGCATACCTATTATGAATGCTCGCCACAGAAGAGCGGAAACCGACATGTTCAGCGGCAGCAGCAGCAGAGCATATATATAGACGAAAGGGGTGGCTACTTTGAACAGAAATATGTAGTTGAACACCCATACCTGTAGCAGAACGAGCAGCACGGCTGCCGAGAAAAACCTTATCTCGCGAATCATCAGTAAGCCTCCGTTTTGGGTATGTCGTTTTCCTCCTCCAGTTTCTGTCTCTCTATGTCGATCTTATTCAGGATCACATACACATCCGTCAGCCTGCCGAAGTCGGCAGACAGGATCACCGGCACGGCACTGAACGAGTTCCTCTCGGCCAAAGGCGTATCCTTGCCCTTTATCTTGCCTACACGCCCGACCATCAGGTTGGCAGGGAAGATGGACGAATACCCGCTCGTTACTACCGTATCGCCCTGTGCTAGCTGCACATGACGGGGCAGATCAGTCAGCTGGGCTACATTGCTCCCGGGCTTCTCCCATAAAATGGAACCTACGTATTCGCTTCCCTTGAGTCGGCAACTGAGTTTGAACTTCGGGTTGATGATCGGGATCACAATAGCATAATGGTCTGAAGCAGCCGTTACGGCACCGACTACCCCCGTAGCTGACACGACCCCCATCTCCGGCAGTACACCATCGGCTCGTCCCTTATCTATCGTCATGAAATTCTCCACCCTGTTATAGGAGGCATTGACCACCTGTGCTCTCAGGTAGTCCATCTCCACCGGTTGGGGATTGAGGGAATCCGGCCGAAAAAGCAGGGGGTGTACAGAATCGGCTATCGCAGCATCAACGGCTCTCTTGAGCGAAATATACTCCAACTCCAATCGTGCATTGGCATCGAGAAGCATGCGGTTTTTCTCGCGCAGATTCATATAACTGCGCACTTCGCCCGTCAGGCTATTGATACGCCCCGTCAGGGCATTGGCTATCGCCATTCCTTGTGCCCGATGGTAGATGCTGTCGTTAAAGAGTACGACAAAGGCTACTGTCTCCAGAAAAAGAAACAGTAGCCAATGCCGATGACGTACTATAAACTCAATGAGCTTACGCATGTTAGAGCATGCAGGAAGAAGGTTTTTCGGATTATCTCTATCGGATCAGGAAATTGAATGTGTCCACATATTTGAGTGCAATCCCCGTACCCTTGGCTACGGCCAACAGAGGTTCATCGGCTACCTGGAAAGTGATACCGAAACGATCGGTCAGACGCTTATCCAAGCCGCGCAGCATAGCTCCTCCACCGGTCAGGAATACACCGTTCCTCACGATGTCGGCATAGAGTTCGGGAGGAGTTTCCTCCAATGCTTTGAGGATGGCAGCTTCGATCTTCACGATGGACTTCTCCAGACAGTGTGCCACCTCCTTATAACTTACGGGTATCTTCCGCGGCAGGGTATCCATCTGGTCGGCACCGCAGACGAGGTAGGTCTCAGGCGGTGAAGCCAAGTCTTCCGAAGCAGCACCTACATTGATTTTGATCTGCTCGGCTGTACGCTCCCCGATCTTCACATTGTGTTCGCGGCGCATATAGTCCATAATATCATTGGTCAGTTCATCGCCGGCTACACGGATGGACTGGTCCATGACGATACCGCCGAGTGAAATGACGGCGATCTCTGTGGTACCACCACCTATATCTACGATCATATTCCCCTCCGGAGCCAGCACATCGATACCGATACCAACGGCAGCAGCCATAGGCTCGTATATCATATATACATCACGCCCACCGGCATGCTCGCTGGAGTCGCGTACGGCACGCATCTCGACTTCCGTACTGCCCGAAGGGATGCCGATCACCATGCGGAGCGATGGATGGATCCAACGATGCTTCTTACCGATCATACGGATCATACCGCTTATCATCTGCTCGGCAGCTTTGAAGTCGGCTATCACACCGTCTCGCAAAGGGCGTACCGTCCTGATATGCTGGTGTCCTTTCTCGTACATCTCACGAGCAGCTGTCCCTACCGCTATCACTTCATCTGTGCGGCGATCGAATGCTACCACGGAAGGCTCATCCAAGACGACCTTACCATCTTTGATTATTATCGTATTAGCCGTACCTAAGTCAATGGCCAATTCCTGTCGAAAAGAAAATAATCCCATCTTGTTCTGTATCTGTAGAAAAGTATTTCCTGTGCTGGTGACGGTACGGGAGTGCTATATCCGACCATTCTTTTGCTACAGGCCTATTTTCTATGTTTTTGTTAATGTTTGAAATGTCTTACTCCCGTCATCACCATGGCAATGCCCCTCTTGGTAGCCTCTTCGATGCTCAGGTTGTCCTTGATGGAACCTCCGGGCTGGATGATAGCGCGAATACCTGCTTCGGCAGCTATCTCCACACAATCGGCAAAGGGGAAGAAAGCATCGCTGGCCATGACAGCCCCATTCAGGTCGAAGCCGAAGCTCCGCGCTTTCTCTATGGCCTGTCGTAGAGCATCGACTCTGGAAGTTTGCCCCACTCCACTGGCACAAAGTTGGCTATCCTTTACCAAAGTAATAGCATTGCTCTTGCTATGCTTTACCACCTTATTGGCAAAGATGAGGTCGTCCGTTTCGTCTGCCGTAGGCACCACCGGTGTTACAGGCTTAAAGTCCGTAGCCTTCGCTGTCACACTATCCGTTTGCTGCATGAGCACACCGCCAAACATGGAACGGAACTGCCACTGCTCACGTACAGGTTCTTTCTGTAAGAGGATGATCCTGTTCGTCTTTCGTGTCAGATATTCCATGGCGGCATTGTCATAATCGGGAGCAATGATCACCTCGAAGAAAATCTTGTCGATCTCTTGAGCCGTTTCCTTATCAATAGGAGTATTCGTCACCAGTATGCCGCCAAAAGCCGATACGGGGTCACCTGCCAGAGCAGCCTGCCATGCTTCGATCAGCGTACCGCGCGAAGCTATGCCGCAGGCATTCGTATGCTTGAGGATTGCAAAGGTGGGGGCGGAAAACTCACTGATAAGCGATACCGCAGCTTCGATGTCCTGCAAATTGTTGTAGGAGATTTCTTTCCCTTGGAGCTTATCGAAATAGCGGTCGAAGTTGCCGAAAAAGAATCCTCGCTGATGAGGATTCTCCCCATAGCGAAGCACTTTCGGGCTATCTGCCGACATACGGAAAGCCGTCTGCTCTCCATCATCGAAGTAACGGAAGATAGCACTGTCGTATGCCGAACTCACTGCAAAAGCCTCACGGGCATAGTGCCTGCGCTCGGCTATGGTAGTTTTGGCTCCCCGCTCTTTCAGCAGTCTGTAAAATCCGCCATACTGAGCCCGTGACGAGATGATAACGACATCTTCGAAGTTCTTGGCTGCTCCTCGAATGAGAGAGATACCGCCTATATCTATCTTCTCTATGATATCTGCTTCCGATGCTCCCGATGCCACGGTGGCCTCGAATGGATATAGATCCACAATCACCAGGTCGATAAGGGACAATCCGTATTCTCCTACTTCGCGCAGATCGGTTTCATGACCACGACGTGCCAAAATACCGCCAAAAATCATCGGATGCAATGTCTTCACCCGTCCACCAAGCATCGAAGGATAGTGCGTCAGGTCATCTACAGCCCGACACGGATAACCGAGTGAAGTGATAAATTCATGAGTGCCTCCTGTGGATACGAACTCCACTCCTTGTCTGTTCAATTCGGCCAATATTTCGGCCAAACCATCTTTATGATAGACCGATATGAGAGCTCTACGGATAACCTTTTCCATCACACGCGATTTGCTGCTTGTATTACTACGTAGTTAAATAGGAATGGTTACAAAGGTAGTGGTTTTTCCGACAGATAGTTGCGGTAGATCAGGGCAACCGCATCAAAAATTTCGAGAAAATACAAGTTGCTAATTTTCAAGTGATTGCATTTTGGAGATTATACTCAAAGATAAAGAATGCATTCAAAACTATGGTTGATAATCAGGCACTTACAGTTTGATGCGGTTGCCCTGGCGGTAGATCGGAGATTGGCTATATCGTTCGGATATTATCAGTGGAAATGATAAATAGCTGCATTCTCATCAAATTCTCGGAGCAACCTCATGGCATCCTTATGAGATACACTTTTCTTATGTACTAAATAACAATAAATACTAGCATATTCGTTATAAATGTTGGTCGCAAAAATACCGGCATCATCAGTGCCAACTACAATCGGAGGGATTGGACATCCCTCCGATTTCCATTTTAGCCAATTCCATAGATGTGAAGAAGAAAAATCATCATAAAATCCTATTCTTAAATTACTTGTCGGTAATGTCTCTATGACAATTTCTTTTCTATGCATATATCTTAAAATTTCTTTTTGCAGTGCTGTTATAACTTTATCATCAAATAATTCAGCAGGATCAATAGAAATTATATCATTATAATGAGGTATACTATTTTGATTATTTGCATTGTATAAATTTAGTATTTTGCGAACACTTACAGGTAACTTATCCAATTCTTTTTTTATTCCTTGAGTCTCATCATCGAAAAGGTCTTTATTTTCACAGACAATCTTATTAACAATTTTCGGACACCATCTACGACAAATCCATGCTTTTACAAGACTATCGACTGTATAAATTTCATTATATATATTCTCCGAAAGTTCCTCAATACGAAGAGTCAAATTTGGTATTAAATAATATAATTCCTTAATAGGATCTTTCTGCTGAGTAATCAAGTAATAAACGAAAAGGCAATCGCTTAGATAATCACCCTGGGAAATATAAATCTCTCCCCTCAATCTTTTAAGCCATAAGGCAGCATCAGAACCGGAAGCGGCACAGTGTCCGATCCTATCTCCACGTTCCAATCCCAAAAAATAGATAGCTTCGAATATAGCTCTCAAACCAGATACTATATGAATAAAATCCTCTCCTGCATGATAGGTAAAATGATTGAATCCATTACCTCTTAACTGATGATATATTGGAGCAAACACTTCCGGTGGAGTATCAAATTCACTGGCAGCTGCATCTATTCCAACGACATCGTTTATGCATGGATTTTGATTTTTCTTCATTCTACAAAGAGAATCGGCAATAGTAGACAATTCGGACCTCAGTGTTTCATAACGATATCGATCTTCTTTTATTTTCTCTTGTTTCTTAATAAAATGTGCCACTAAGTACAATTTGGGCTTTTTATTTGAGTCCTTATTTTTTCTGCTCCACTCTTCTATAAAACCCTTCCATCCCTTATTAATGTTTTGAATAAGACGAATAGTATCCGCTTCTGTCTTTTTAGGAGAAAATCTTCCTTCAAGAACAGATATATTCTGCAAAGAATTACCTGAAAGCTGAAAAAAACGACGATTGAATGATTTTTCACTATACCATCTAAGATCATTACTTGTGATTTTTTGGAATTGACGAAATCCAAACTGGGAAGGTTGGTGGACAAGAAGCATATTCACCAACCCCTTCGCCAAAAGATAGAAATGAAATTTTCCAACACTAAGAGAACTTAGAGGCATTGGAGAAGAATCACTTCCAATATAGCTGAAGAATTTTATATAGATCAACATTTCCAACACCAAACTAGGTTTTTCTTCTAATATTATTTTCCTCAAATCCAAAGGCAATTTATCGAAATCGTCCATCATAAAATGAGAAATAAATTCTTTTCGATATTTCTGTGCCTTTTCTAATACAGAATAAAGCTCTGTAGGATTCATTCTGGGGTCAATCTGAGCAAAATGTTCCTTTACTAACTCATCGCTGGTAAAATTCCTATGTACTTCTTTCAGAGAATCAGAGGGGTTAGTAATCATATCAGCCCACACCCAGTCACTCTCCATGGTTCCATTCAAGTGAATATGCAGATCATAAAATCCTTCCTTTTCTTTCAAAAGGTGATTTAGTTCTGGTATATAAGCAGAAGGGAGAGCTGAAAAAATCACATTAGGAGCAATATATCTCGCTATATAGGACTCCAGATTTGAATCTATACAAGGGCCATATTTTTTGTATATAAAAGTAGCCATAAGGAACAAAGGAGAAAAATAGCAAACTAATTCTTGCCATTCAAGAAATTTTTCCTGCCGTACAAATATAACACCTCTTCGTTCTTCTAAATATTCCATTGCCAGCGCAGAAACACTTTTCAAAATAAATTCTCCTATATTTCGACTCTCATTTTTTATTTGTTCTATTTCTCTTTTTGTTTGAAATATATAATAATGATCTGACAATTCCTTCCTTCTTTCTCTCTCAATTAATCTGAGCCTCCTTTCCAAAACATCAATTGCAATTTCTTCTGATAGGCCCAAAAGGTAATCATGCAAAGATTCTATATCTTGAAAAAGTCCTCTTATAATCTCCATTTAACCTTCAATTTTATCGCAAAAAACAGAATAATAAACATGAAAATCTTTTAATTTCAATTCTGACAAAGAATCTTTGCCGAAATTACGAGTCAATTTTTTCATAACAGAATTATGAAGTCTTTTTTCTCCTACGTTAGATTTATCATAGGAAATTGCATATTTAAATAATTCAGGAGTAATTCTCATATTTTTTATTCTGCGAAATGTTTTATCGTTAGCATTAAGTGGTGGGAGCACTTGGATCTTATTCAAAAAATCATATTGATTCACTTTTTCAAGTGCATTTATTTTGTCTTCATCAAAACCCAAACAACCCTTAAAATAATCCAAATCATTTTTCAAATACGGATCTTTCATGTTTAAGAAGCAAAGGAATAAGGGACAAGATAAAATCCATTTTGAAAAGAGCAAATTGCTTTCATTTTCATAAACAATACATTTTTTTAATTCGACAATATTATCTCTAAAAGCAGCAGAATCTCTCAAGGGCTGTTTTTCAGACAAACTTACATTTTCAAGTCTTTCTCGGACTTCTTCATATAAAACGGAATTCATAAAAGCAATTATTTTTTTATGTAAAAAATCCCCCACATTACTTTTAGGATATTGAGATACTATTTTTTTTGCAGAAAACGAGAAGTTTGTAAACATCCTCCCCAGCAAATAAGGAGGTATATGTTTAAAAAAGGATGACTCACACCAATCTTCTAATAGACAGGCGATCAAGGATATTTCATCTAAATTCGAAGAAGGTTGTTCACTTTTGAATAGAGAAAACTCTTCATCAAAATCATCTTCTTCATCATATTGTTCCGTTTGATCAGGCTGCCCCTGCCCAATAGGCATATCATCTACATACTCCCTTATTTTTATATAGTCCTTTATTTTTTTTGCTATTATATTTTCATTTTCTTTTTTAACGTCTTGATTATAATCCCCACTATCTACTTTTTTTCGACTCAATAGGACATCGTAAATCACTGCTATAATAAACATAATAGAGCATACGTATACAGAAGCACCTTTCCCTTGAAAAACAATTCGAGAAAAAGGAATAGCAGCCAAACGAGGATTTAAATCAATCGATCCTTTCATAGAACTTACATCATTTACTCTAAGAGATGCTAAAGCCAGTTTTTGAGAAGAGCTATTTCTTGAAATTATTGAGCCCACAATGGCATGCATTGAAGCATTTGAAGTAAGCCCATTCCAATCTTTACTCTTAGGGAAATTTTTTAATGGAAAAAGATTTCTAAGATAGCAGATCCTTATCCAATAATCAAAAATCATCTCTCTTTTTTTAGGGACTCTTCTTGAGAAAGAGAGTGTAAAAGCGAATAAGATTATATCAATTTCTTTCCTTCCAGTAATTGGTCGCAATTGATAAAAATCTTTTAGTATATCTTCTCTAAGTAAAAATTCGAGGATAGCAGGAACAAAATAATCAGATCGATTTCGCATAAAAAAAACGTCAACCTCGGAACTTAGAAACTCGTTCATAAATGTTTCCAATATAAACTTTGCTGTAGACTTATCTTTTGTCTCATAATATCCTTTTAAAAATTGCATTTGAGTCCTTATTGTAAGGGATAAAACACTAGAAATAAAAACTTTCTTTTGTTGAAAATCAAATATCCCGTAATGATCGAGTATTTCATTATAGCAGTCAAGGATTGGCTTAGGAAGATCTTGCTCTACAAATTGAACATGTATAGTATTCAACTTATTGATACTCCAATCATTCCATTCGCTAAGATAGGGCAATATAATCATCCGGTCAGGACGCAAAACCTTCCTCATATATTGCTGCTCCATATTAGTTACAAGCCGTTCATATTCTTGTTCGGATCTGCGATCCGATTTATCCCATCTATCTACTTCATTCTTTAGAAGAGCTTTTCCGAAGTTCATCCACTGTTGCTTTCTAACCGCTTTTGAGAATAAATGCAGCTCCCCACTAATAATTGTAAAAATCTCAGGTATATCCAAATATTTCCGAATCATCTCGAGTACCGGCCAACCTTTTTTGAAATCAATATCTATATCATCCAAAAAAATTACAAAGGCATCTTTTTCTAACACCGTCAAGGTACACTTGACCAATTCCCTGAATTTCTGTTGAATAGAGCAGGCTGACTTAACAGCATTAAGGCCCTTTCTCATAATGAAATTGGGATCTTGCCAGCTGGGGTCCTCTCGGAAAGTATTCGATAGATTTTCTATCGAAGGAAGTCCGGCAGCAAGTTCTTCCAAAAGAGATTCCCAGTGCTGCCTCATATAATTATACCTATCTATACATTCTCTACTTTCCTCCCTATTGTAAAAAGCATCCTTAATCAAGGAAAGAACGAGTAGAAAAGGATGAGCTTTCTCTTCTATGAGAGTAGGGTCGATTATTTCAAGTGGATAAAGATTCTCTCTCTTTCTGTATATCTCTCCTTTTAATGTTCTAAGGAAAGTAGTCTTACCACTACCTCTATCCCCAATTATAGATATAGCATGGTTGAATCTCGTCCTTTCCTTATCAGATTTTTGCTTCAGATCAGCATCAATCCACTCTAAAACAGTTTCAATATTTCGCCAATGTATCAGCCCTTCGCGTCTGAAATCTGCCGCATTGTCACTTCTACTCAATACAATTTTGGTTATTTGATCTTGTCTCTCTTTGTCTTCCATACGATTTCGTTTTTTTATAAAATGAATACTATACCACAAATGTATTAATTAACGCATTACAAATCATCTATTGAGATAAAAAGATAAAACCAACCTCCATTATCATGAGACTTAAAGCTCACTGTTGGTATGAAAAAGAGATGTGTCAAATCTTTTCATTTTGACACACCTCTTAATTATTTGTTGATTTCTACGTATAGTCCTTACCGCTTACTTGGCTTTTTCCAGCTCAACGGTGAAGTGACGCATGATCGGATTTTCATACGTAATCACATAGCCGCGTGTAATGCTCTCGCGACGGTCGTACACATTCTTTACCGCAGCAGCGATAACGTCCATGTGGTTGTTCGTGTAGGTACGACGCGGAATAGCCAGACGCAGGAGTTCGAGACGCGGATAGCGGTTCTCCTTTGTCACAGGATCACGGTCTGCAAGGATAGAACCGATCTCAACCCCACGAATACCGGCCTCCAGATACAGCTCAATACCCAGAGTCTGAGCGATGAACTCTTCTTTCGGCACATTCGTAAGGATCTTCTTAGCATCGAGGAAAATGGCATGGCCACCGGCAGGACGCTGATAGGGAATACCATATTCATCCAACTTTTTGCCCAGATATTCCACCTGTTTGATGCGGGTCTCAAGTGTATCGAAGTCGGTACCTTCGTCCAGACCTTGTGCCAGAGCATTCATATCACGACCACTCATGCCACCGTATGTGATAAAGCCCTCGTTCATGATACAGAACATCTGGCAACGCTTGAAGAGCTCTTCATCCTTGAATGCCACGAAACCACCCATATTTACGATAGCGTCTTTCTTGCTGGACATGGTCATCATATCGGCATACGAGTAGATTTCCTTCACGATCTCCTTGATACTCTTATTTTCATAACCGGCTTCGCGCGTCTTGATGAAGTAGGCGTTTTCAGCAAAGCGTGCAGAGTCGATCAGCAAACGGAGACCATAGCGGTGCGTCAGCTCGCTTACTTCGCGGATATTCTTCATAGAAACGGGCTGTCCTCCGGCTGTGTTGTTCGTAATCGTAAGCACTACGCAGGGGATCTTTTCCTTAGGAGTCTCTTTCAGTATTTTCTCTAACTTGTTCAGATCCATATTGCCCTTGAAGGGAAGTTCGATCTGCGTATCGGCAGCCTCGTCGATGGTGCAGTCAGGGGCAAAAGCGCGACGGTATTCGATATGCCCTTTAGTCGTGTCGAAGTGAGAGTTGCCGGGCAGTACATCACCTTCTTTCACGATGGTGGAGAAAAGCACATTTTCGGCAGCACGACCTTGGTGCGTGGGGAGAAAGTAGTTAAAGCCCAGAATGTCGTGAATGGCATTCTTCATATTATAGTATGAACGTGCACCGGCATAACTCTCATCCCCGAGCATCATAGCAGACCATTGGCGGTCGCTCATAGCACCTGTACCTGAGTCGGTAAGCAAATCGATAAACACATAGTCGCTCTTGAGCAGGAAGAGATTGTAATGAGCGTCCTTGATCCATTGTTCACGCTCTTCACGCGTACTCTTACGGATAGGCTCTACCATTTTAATGCGGTAGGATTCTGAAAAAGGTAATTCCATAGGATTGTAACTGTGATTTTGAAGTTAGTTTTTCCTGTTATGTTCTAATGGGCGGCAAGTTAGTCATTTTTTACCGGAGAGGCATCTTTTTCGGAGAATTGCTCTGAGGGTGTGATACATGACAATCGGCTGAATACTTGGAAAGTATGATGGATAAGAACGAAAAACGCTCCATAACGTGAATGCGGAGTATGATGAAAAGAGATTCATGCCACGGGAAAATATGCACCCAAAAAAGTTTTCAACAACGAAGCGGAGTTTGGAATGATTCTAAATAAGCACCCGAAAAAGAAAGGCAAGCGAGGCAAAAAAGATGAGAAAACGGACTTTCACAGGTCGATTTTCGATTTTGATGTGTTCGTATAACGATTTATATATAAAGCATTTTCAATTTATATACAGATCGTTTTCTATTTATATATAAAACGATTTCAATAAATATATAGATCGTAAATGATTTATATATAAATCGCAGACTGAAAAAGGCCGATTTGGGAGGTGATAAAACAAAGGCACCCACCGAGTTTAATAGCAAACTCAGTGGGTGCCCGGTCTCTTGCGAGGATTACCGAAAAGGTATTTCGCCCCTAGGAAAAGTAGAATATATGCTCTTTATTTTCTATGGCGTTGATGGGATATAGACAAAGAGGGTGCGACTGTAGCAGCCGTATCGGCAGATGAAAGGGATGCGAGAACTCGGTGTACATGTCGGGCAGCAATTAGCAGTTTATCCAATGTATTCGTATTAAGCGGGTAAAGACAGTCGGGAAATGCATTCGGCTTTCTGCCCTGAGCTTTACCGGTGGCAAATATAACAAGATCATTCATTCTCAGGGAATCGAAATTGCTCATGAGCGTTCCACTCTGAGATACAGGGCACCCGCATCAAAATAGAGCTATCTTCGGGTTATGGATGTACAAGGCTATTTTTCTAAGGTAGAAGATCCACGTGTAGTGGGTCGTTGCAAGCATAAGTTAAGCGATATTCTGGTTATAGCACTGGCGAGTTATCTGTGTGGAGGCGAGGATTATGAGTCCATGCATGAGCTTTGCTTAGAGCGTGGAGAATCGCTTCATCCACTGGTTGAGTTGCCTAATGGTTGTCCGAGCGTAGACACTTTCGAAAGAGTGCTCCAACGTATTGAGCCTCAGTCTCTCTATGCTTGTCTTGAAGTTTATGGAAAAGAGCTGATTAGCGACTTGGAAGGTAAACATATCGCCATTGACGGCAAACGCCTCAGAGGCTCGAAGAAGAAAACCGGCAGTACGCATATTCTCTCAGCTTGGGTTGATGAAGTAGGTTTAAGCCTTGCTCAAGAGACTGTTGCCGAGAAACGCAATGAGTTACAAGCCATTCCGGAAGTTTTGGATAGCCTTGATTTGTCGGGAGCAGTCGTCAGCATAGATGCCATGGGGACTCAAACCAACATTGCAGAGCAGATCATCCAATCGGAAGCCGACTACATTCTAAGCCTCAAAGGCAACCAAAAACACTTGTATGAGGATGTTCAGGATGGCTTCACAGGACAATACAGGTGTCATCGTTATGAGACCTTGCAGAAAGATCATGGTCGTATCGAAAAGAGGACTTATACCACATTACCGGCTTCAGAGGTGTTTGAGGAGGGGGAATATCGTCAATGGCAAGGCTTGAGAAGTTTAATTCTCAAGTGGAGCGTGAGATTAGTAGTTTAGAGGGAGAGACTCGCATAGATAAGCAGTATTATATCAGCAGTTTACCACCCGAGGGTTGTCAGTTAATCGGACAATAT
>NZ_JQZY01000001.1:0-35075 GCF_000765965.1 Porphyromonas sp. COT-052 OH4946 | reverse complement strand
ACATTCTGCAGAGAAGCTTTTAAGATGAATCTGTAACTGTCTCGGAGTACGAATCGGTCGCCCGATTTCCTTTTTAGGAGGTCGGGCGACTTCGTTTTTATCGCTTTGTAAGGGTTGGTATATAGTTTATCCCAGAATTGTCATTAGGATGAGTTTCTAATGGCGGTCATTAGCAGGGCAACCGCATCAAAATGTAAGTGCCTGATTATCAGTTATATTTTTGAGCGTATTCTTTATCTTTGAGTATAACCTCCAAAATGCAATTATCTGAAAATTAGCAACTTGTATTTTCTCGAAATTTTTGATGCGATTGCCCTGAAAAAAGGGAGGGGATGTCTTGCGCATGTCAAAAAAACGTCTACCTTTGCACCGTCTTAATCAAGGACGATGGCGAGATAGCTCAGCTGGTTAGAGCGCATGATTCATAATCATGAGGTCCCCGGTTCAATCCCGGGTCTCGCTACCAAACGAAAGAAAGCATGCCGAGACCAAGCATTTCTGCATGCTTTTTTATTATTTACCTCCAAAATCATTAAGCAATAGAAGCTATACGCGTCTTCGAGGGACAGGAGATGAGGTACATTGTTCCATGCCACAATCCAGTAATGAATGGGAAGTACCGGTATAGACATCCAATAGGGTGAGAGAAAAGCCGAACAGTCTAAATTGAATTTTGGCTTATATTTGCCGGCACGTTCACCAAAAAACGAACAAATATGAAAATGATGAAACTTACAGTCATGTTGCTGGCTCTTTTGTCCGCACTGGCATTCTCGTCTTGCAAGAAAGACGATCCGACAACGCTCGAGAAGACCCAATGGGAAAGAATGATGAGCGGAGCAGAAATCAATCTGCTCAACGCATTGATGGATGGAGAGATCGACTCTGACGCTCAACTACCGGAATCGGCAAAACTGAGATTGGAGCTCGACTTTTTCTCCCAGACAGAAACGAACCTGAACGTAGATGTTACGATTACTCCGAGCATAACAGTCAAGATGAAGATGAAGATGCCTTATATGTACAATTCCTCCTCCAAGACTGTCCTGCTGCGTCTGTCCAAGAGCCAAATCATTTCCATAGAGCCGATGCTTCCGGCCTTTGAGGACATCGATTTGTCTGAAGCGGAAGATGTTACGGGTGTAGTCGACTGGAAAAACAAGACTATGAAGCTTGCATTGCAGGGAGACAATCATCCTATACCTCTCGAACTGACACAAAAGTAACAAGCCTCATCCCCTATTATCAGGAAGCCAAAACCGTAAGTTGCTACTATTCGGTTTTGGCTTCTTCCTTTTCTATTCTCTTCTTCCCAGAAGAGAGGGGGGAAGAGGCCCTTGTCTCAAAGGAAAAAAGATGTCCGTAATCGAAAAACCGTATATTTGGGACGGTTATTATTCAAAGAAGTCTAATATAAAACAGAAATGAAAATGAAGAAATTGATCTTGATCGCCGCTATGATTTTGGCGACTGTCGGTGTCCTTTCGGCACAAGGGAGAATAGCCTTTAGGGCAGATGCTGCTGTTGGTTTCAGTGCAGGTGATTATAAGGTGGAGAGTGTTGCTGATTTCGCCACTAAAAGCATTGTCGGTTACCGTTTCTCCGGTGGGATAGAAGCCCCGATCGGCTATGGTCTTTATGTTAATCCGGGCATTGCTTTCCACTCCAAAGGGATGAAAACGAATTTCGGTGAAGTTGGTTCTGCTGCGCTGGGATTGAGTTCTTTGAAAGCTCAAATGCACTACATCGAGATACCGGTTCATCTGGGTTATCGCTTGAGTCTGCTCAACTTGGTATCAGTTGCTGTACAGGCAGGGCCTTATTTATCCTATGCTATCAAGGGTGATGGTACTGCCATCAGGAAAGATGGTCAAGAGACGACTTTCGATATTTATAAAGAAGGTTTGAACGAGATGATCAATGCCAAACGTTTCGATGTCGGTCTCGGTGCTGCCGCCATGGTTGGTTACTCGAACTTTTATCTGCTTATCGGTGCGGACTTCGGTTTGATCAACACCGTAAAAGACATTAAACCGAAGACTGAAAATTTGGAGGCTACCCTGAAGAATACCTCTTTCCACGTAGGCTTGGGTATTCGCCTGTAAGGATTTCAAACAATAAAAACAAAAGGACAAAGGCTGCTTTCCTCGATTGGAGAGCAACCTTTACTCTTATAAAGAACCCTTCGTTGTGGCAGGAACTCTGTTACATGAAAGCATCCCAGTCTTTCCAAACGGGCTCGTAGCCAAGTCGGCGAAGATCGGCAGCCATTTCGGCCGGACTGCGGGCATCGTTGATGGTGAATTGCTCCAGATCGGCATTCTCTTCGGCATATCCTCCCGGTTCGGTCTTGCTGCCGGCACTGACCGAAGTAATACCGAGCGGCATCACGTGGTCTCGAAACTCACGGCTCTCCCGTGTGGACAGGCTGATCTCGGCATCTTTATCCAACAGGCGGAAGGCGGTAATGAGCTGTACCATACCGACATCGTCGATAGGATCTTTAGGCTCCCATCCGCCCGTGGCAGGACGCAGACGCGGCAGTGAGATGGAGAACTTACTCCTCCAATACGTCTGCTCCAGATACCGCAGGTGTAGAGCCGTGAAAACGGAGTCCACACGCCAATTCTCCAGTCCCAGCAGTGCCCCTATGCCGATCTTCTGCATATCGGCACGGCCGATTCTGTCAGGAGTCTCCAAGCGATAGCGATAGTCCGCCTTTCGTCCGGCAGGGTGATAGGTGGGGTATGCCCGCTCGTTGTATGTCTCCTGATACACATAGACGGCTCCGATACCGGCTTCATGCAGACGGGCATATTCTTCCGTGGTCAGGGGCTGAACTTCGAGCGAGAGTTGGGAAAAGAGCGGACGCAGCCGCCGCGTCATTTCCTCATAGTAGCTGGCCGGAGTGGCTTTCTCGGACTCTCCCGATACGAGAAGGAGGTGTTTGTATCCGAGCCGAAGGATCGCATCCGCTTCTCGATCCACCTCTTCGGAAGTGAGTCGGCGGCGATGGATTTTGTTCGACCGGCTGAATCCGCAGTACACACAGGCATTACTACAGATATTCGACAGGTAGAGGGGGATATAGAGCTGCATCGTGCGGCCGAATCGCTCTACCGTCAGTGCATGCGCCTGCCGGGCCATCTGCTCCAGATAAGGGATGGCTGCAGGCGAAATAAGTGTGATAAAGTCTTGGATCGTGCGGCGTCGGTGTGCCAACGAACGCTCCACATCGGCAGCTGTAGCATCGGCCAAGAGGTTACCCACCCGCTCCCAAGTATAGGGGGAGGCGTGCAAGTGATCATAGAAAGTCATATTCCGCAGGAATTATTTCAGATTGAGGAAAGAGGTAAAAGGCGAACTGGCTTCGGCTTCGGAGCGGACGCTGCCAAGTTTGGCTTCGAAAGCCATTCGACCGGCTTCTACGGAAAGGCGGAAAGCCGTTGCCATGCTTACGGGGTCTTCCGCCACGGCTATGGCCGTATTCACCAGAACGGCATCAGCTCCCATCTCCATGGCTTCTGCCGCCTGGCTGGGAGCACCGATACCGGCATCTATGACTACCGGCACACGGCTCTGTTCGATGATGATGCGGATCATCTCACGAGTTTTCAGTCCGCGATTGCTGCCGATGGGAGCACCCAGCGGCATTACCGTGGCCGCACCGGCTTCTTCCAGATGCTTGCACAGCACGGGATCGGCCTGAACGTACGGAAGAACGATAAAGCCGCGACGTACCAACTCCTCTGTGGCACGAAGCGTCTCGATGGGGTCAGGAAGCAAATAGCGGGGATCGGGATGTATCTCCAACTTGAGCCAGTTGGTTTGGAGGGCTTCCCGTGCAAGCTCGGCCGCCAGAATGGCTTCTTTGGCGGAGCGGACGCCCGAAGTATTGGGCAGAAGGGTGATTTCCGGATGGCGGGCGATGCGACTGATCATGTCGTCTTCGTTGCCGCGGCCGATTTCCACACGTTTCAGGGCAACGGTCACCATACGGGATTGCGATGCCAAGGCCGCAGCCTCCATCAGATCGGAGGAGGCAAACTTACCTGTGCCGACGAATAGGCGCGATTCAAATGTTTTGCCGGCAATTTGTAATGTTTCCATTAGATTTTTTTCTGTTTATCAAAAGATGATCGTTCGATACGGGAGGGAGATCATCCGATTAGTTCTTTTTTATTTTCCTGATAAGGCTGCCGCTCACGGCAATGCCTCCTATGCCACAGTCGCGAATGAGGGGAATGTCCGCATCCTCTATACCACCGATGGCAAAAGCTGGCAGTCGGATACCCTCGGCCTGCATACAGGAGGCAATGGCTCGGTAGCCTTCGAGTCCGAGGACGGGAGCCAAACGCTGCTTTGTCTCCGTATAGCGATAGGGGCCTATGCCCACATAGTCGGTTCCTTCGGCGTATGCTCGGCGCACATCCTCCATCGTGTTGCAAGTGCGTCCGATGATCTTATTCGAGCCGAGGATGCGACGTGCTTCGGCTATCGCCATATCCTCTTTGCCCAAGTGTACGCCGTCGGCATCCACCTGACGAGCTATGGAGACACGGTCATTGACGACAAAGAGTGCTCCATGGCGACGACAGACGGTCTTGACGGCATGAGCCGTGCGAAGCATCTCTTCGTCCGAAGCCTCCTTCATCCGAAGCTGTACCCAGCGCACACCCATACGGCAGACGGCCTCCGCTTCTTCGAGTTCGGACAGATCGGGCTGACGGTGCGTGATGAACTGCAAATCTATTTCGCTCATCAGCCGGACGACCGGATCGGCAGGCAGGTCTTTGTGCATAGCGAGCATGCCCGAAGCACTCTCACGTAGTCGGCTGACGTATAGCTGTGCCATCCCGGCAGCCGTAAAAGGCTCTTGTCCCAGAGCCAAAGCAGCTGCAAAAGCAGTGCTGTGGGCGCAACCCGTCCCATGCTTCTCCGTACCGCTGCGTAAGAGCCGGAGAGCTTCGCATCGACCATCGTAGACGATCCGATCCGTTATGACCGATTCTTCGGCATGCCCCCCTTTGAGTACGAGCCCAACACCGCTACTTCGATGGAAGTGGAGCAGGGCCTCATCGTCCGGTTCGCAGCCCAAAAGGTGGCGAGCTTCGGGAAGATTCGGCGTGATGAAGTCTATTCGGGACAAAGCCGTTATGTCTTCGAGACTGAAACGATCCGTTTGTCCCACGGAGCTGTCGGCCGAAGCTCTGAGTACGGGATCCCATATGATCCGAATCGAGGGGAAAACCTTTTTCAGACAATCCACTACGAGAGAGACGGTGTCCGAGTCGCGGATCAGGCCGATCTTGGCGACGGCAGGCTCCATCTCGACCGACAAAGATTCGATCTGCCGGATGATGTCTGCCGAATCCACCCATCGCTCCCCCCGATAGCTATCACTCCCCTGAAACGTAATAGCCGTGGCCACGGTATAAGCTCGCACACCCATGTTTTCGGCCGTCTGCACGTCTGCCGTGATGCCGGCTCCGGCTGAGGGATCCACTCCTCCGACACAGATGACAGCCGGCGTACACAATTCCTGCCAGCGCATCAACTCCCGGCCTTCGGCCAACCACACATAGCCGAGTGCAGCTGCCGAGGCAAAGCCTGCTCTACGGAGCTGCGGCAGACGATCGGGCGTAATGCCGCCCAGTGCCACCACGGGCAGATGGATCCGTCGCAGACGATCGCCCAACGAATCGGGGGAAAATTGTCCTGCATAGCCCACCTTGCACAGACTGTCGAACACGGGACTTAAGAAACAGTAGTCGAGCCGAAAGGGGAAGGACTCTATATCTTCTATCGTGTGGCACGAAGCCGATACCGTGCAGCCGTCAGGGAGCTGTGGCCGATCGGTCATGCCTTTCCAAATTCGTTCGGGCAGATGCAAACCGCACAGTCCGTAGCGGCCGATGAGCCGGGGATGGTCGTGTACCACTATTCTCCGGCGATAGCAGGCTGCCACGGTTTCGATAACCCACGAATAGTCTGCTTCGCCGGCACCGGGCAAGCGCAGGTGCAGCCGCTCCAAGCCTCGGTCAAAGAGGCGGTCGAGCAGCCCGATTTGCTCGCTCGTAAGCCTTTCGGGAGTGATCAGCCAGGGTTTCATTTGGAGACTGGCTCTTCGTTTAGCAACTTGCGGAAGTTCTTATTGGCACGCATGGAACAGAAATGTTCGCCACACATGGAGCAGAAATGCGCCTCCTTGTGGCCTTCGTCCGGCAGCGTGGCATCGTGGAATTGGATCGCTTTCTCTGGATCGAGCGAGAGGTGGAACTGATCCTTCCAACGGAATTCGAACCGCGCCTTGCTCATCATATAGTCGCGCCAGTACGCCGTGGGGTGTCCTTTGGCCAAGTCGGCGGCATGGGCAGCCAGTTTGTAGGTTACTACACCTTCACGTACATCTTCGCGGTTGGGCAGACCCAAGTGCTCCTTTTGCGTCACATAGCAGAGCATGGCCGTCCCGAACCATCCGATCTGTGCCGCGCCGATGGCCGATGTGATATGGTCGTAGCCGGCCGCCACATCGCTGACGAGCGGGCCGAGGGTGTAGAAGGGTGCGCCGTGGCAGGCTTCGAGCTGAATCTCCATATTCTCGCGGATCTTGTGCATGGGCACGTGTCCCGGACCTTCGATGATGGTCTGCACGTTGTACTTCCAAGCAATCTCGGTGAGTTCTCCCAGCGTCTTCAGCTCGGCTATCTGTGCGGCATCGTTGGCATCGTGGATACAGCCCGGGCGCAAGCCATCGCCGAGAGATATGGCTACGTCGTAGCGCGCAAGGATTTGGCAGATCTCTTCGAAATGCTCGTAGATGAAACTTTCGCGCTTGTGGGTGGTGCACCAGTTGGCGATGATAGAACCGCCGCGGGAGACGATCCCCGTGAGGCGGCGCAAGGTCAGAGGCACGTGGTGCCAGCGCAGACCGGCGTGGATGGTGAAGTAGTCCACACCCTGCTCGGCCTGCTCGATGAGCGTATCGCGGAATATCTCCCAGTTGAGCTTCGTCACATCGCCCTGCACCTTCTCCAGCGTCTGGTAGAGGGGTACGGTGCCGATGGGCACGGGCGAATTGCGGATGATCCACTCGCGCGTCTCATGGATATGGTCCCCCGTGGAGAGATCCATGACCGTATCGGCACCCCAGCGTATGGCCCAGACAGCCTTTTCCACCTCTTCCTCGATGGTACTGCTGATGGGCGAATTGCCTATGTTCGCATTGATCTTGACGAGGAAATTGCGCCCGATGATCATCGGCTCACTCTCCGGATGATTGATATTGGCCGGAATGATAGCCCGTCCGGCGGCAATCTCGTCGCGTACAAATTCGGGCGTGATCTTGCGTGGGATAGCAGCTCCGAGCGGCTCGCCCTCCTCGGCACGATAGCGCGTCCTGACCTGATCGATCAACTGATTTTCGCGGATGGCCACGAACTCCATCTCCGGCGTCACGATCCCCTGACGGGCGTAGTAGAGCTGCGTGGCGCAGCCGTCCTTGGCGGCACGGGGACGCGTGCACACATGCTCGTAGCGCAGCTCTTCGAGCGAAGTGTCCGACTGCCTCATCCGTCCGTATTCGGAGCTGAGTCCTTCGAGCCGCACCGTATCGCCCCGATCCTCTATCCACTGCTCGCGTATCTTCGGTACTCCTCGGTGCAGATTCACCTCATAGGAGGTATCGGTATAGGGGCCACTGGTATCGTACACGACTACATCTTCGTTTTTCTCACGTTCGCCGTTCTCCAATATGGTGTCGGACATTCGGATGCGTCGCATCGGTACGCGCAGGAAGGGGAAACGCTCTCCTTCGACATAGATTTTCTCACTGCCGGGCAGAGGGCCGGTCGTCACTTTGAATTCTTTCATATCAATGAGGTAATGGGTTTGGGGTTTTTACTGTTTTGAGACTATCGCCTTGAAGCTGAAGGTACGTCGGTCAGCCCCCATAGGTGGCCTGGATGATCAGGATCTCATCGCCTTCGGACAGACGGAAGTCCGGCCACGAGGCACGGGGTACGACTTCTCCGTTTACGGCTATGGCCGTGCGCTCCACTTGGATCCGCTCGGCTTCCAAGAGAGCAGCCAGTCCCATACCTTCGAGGCATGTGATCGGTTGGTTGTTGATAGTAACTTGCATTTGCGTGCTTTTGAGGGATAATATCTGTTCTTTCGCATGTGGCTGACCGTCCACAATGGGGTGCTTCTCCCGAAGCTGCTGGCACGCATAGTGTGTGTTCGATTCTACATCCCTCCGCCGGTATTATCCGGATCAGGTCTATGGGTATTATCTCAGCCTGCCCGTATCGCAATTCATGTCGGCAAGCACCCCCGTAGCGGTCTGTCGGCGGCAAATGTAGACATTCTTTCGTACAATCCGGAAAACACACCCGAGAAAAAGAGAAAAAAGACAAGGAGGGGGAATTCTTCTGCAACCCTCCGAGCAGAGTTTTGTTTTTGAATTGTCGGGATAAAAAAGGTACAGCAACATGTTATCTGCGAACAAACACCTGCTTTTTGCCATATACGGCCTTTCATGAAGAGATCCTCCCCACAAATAGGTATTTTTGATAGTTTCTTACATCCATATAAAAAATTTAGCCATCTTTGTGTTGATATAAATATTTAACCAATAAACAAATAAAAAAAATGAAGAAAAAAGAATTTGTAGCCATATTGGCTATTATGTCCGTTGTCTCTACTTCTTTTTTTACTTCTTGTAACAAGGAAGAAATCTTTGAACAGTATCCTTCAATAGGAAGAGCTCTTTCTCCTCAAAGGGCATACATAGAAAAGTATATTCCGGAGATGTTGAGTATCAATCAGGAGGATTTAGCCTCGTTTGAATCCAAAATGGAATTTCAATCTGAAAACACACTGAGCTCATGGAATCAAAGTATTATTGAAAAAAACTTTGATAGACAAAAAGCAAATGAAATTTTGCTAAAAATTTTCTCGTCGGGAACATTAGGAGAATCTACTTCAGGACTTTATTTAGTCACTGATAAAGGAGAATGGGTTGAGGTTGTAAAATCAAGAGACGAATATGTCAATGTTATTTATGAAAACAAAAAGAATCAATTTTGGGTAAGTGGATGCCAGGCATCAAATGGTGATGTATGCGTCTTGAAGGTTAAGAAAGGTTTCGTCATAATCAAATGATGGTCTATTTACAACAGCACCATCTTCAAAAGCTGCTATCAGCTTTTCTTTCAATCTTTCTTTTGTTTGGTTGTTCTTCATCCAAGGGAAGTGGGAAGATGGCGGAGGAATTTGTCAAAAAGAATCTCCCCGAACTATCTGCTTTGGAGCAGAGAGAGCGTATGGCTTTCGAGAAGAGTCTAATTTTCGATCAAGAGGGTAAACTCCAATCTTGGGACTCGGAGGTAATCAAAAAGCACTTTAGCAATGAAGAATCCGTGAGAATAACCCTAAAGCTGCTGACCCTTGCTGGCAAGATCGAGAACTCCGAAAGTGCGATTGTCGTAACATCCGATGGTCAATTCCTGACAGATGGAGACAAGAGCGAATCTTCTTTGCTCGAAGCATACACAGGCGAATGGGTAGCTCCCGACACAGTGGGAGTAAAGCCTTCCCTTTGGTTTTATTCGAGTGTGACATGCGGACATTGTACCGAGTCATTTCGCGCTATCAGTGGGTTAGCCGAGAAGATTCGAAGAGAAACATCGCTGAACGTTTTGTTTTTATTCTCGGATCGGCATCAGGCTATAAAAAACTATATCCAAAGTCCATTGTTCCCCACATTCGGCTTCGTCGATTTCTCGAATCAAATTCTCTGTGGAATCGATTCCGCCGCATGCGGACAAACTTTGGGAATAAAAAATACGGATGCTTTCGAAGAGATTTTTCCGCAAGTTTTCTTCGTGGAGAATAAAACGATCAAGAAAAACTTCGGCAATCCGTTTGATAAAAACGGCATCAAAAAAGAATTGACAGACTTTTTACATTCTTATCGAAACTAATATCGTATAGGTAAGCAACGTATTTTCCATTTTTACCAAGCGGCTCTGCAAGGGGAAGCGGCACGTATGAGAGATATGTCCGTCCCGAGCAGAGTCGCTTTTTCATGTGTCGAGCTTCTCGCATCTTGCCTTTGCATCTCCCTCCTATTGCACTTGTGCGAGGGGAATATGCACCCTGATAAATATGTATCTTAGCCGTGGTTGATATTAATGACTCCGAATTTGTGAAAAATAAATGATTGCAGTATGAAAAACAATTTTTACAGAAGAGGCTTATTGGCAATGAGCGTTTTTTTCCTCGGCGCATGCGTTCTTTTTGGGCAGAAAAACAGCGATAAGCAGGATGATCCGATCTTGCTTTATCCTCTTGGGACTACGTGGTATTACCACACAAGTGAAAAAACGAGTATGGACTCGCCTTCGTATTTCGGGTATATCCGCCATCGTGTCGAGAAGAATATCCAAATAGGCGAATACCAAGCTCAAGAGATACAAGTGGTTCATAAAGATTGGACAGGAATTGAGACCCCGATGGAGCCTTTTTACCTATATAGGAAAGGGGATAAGGCTTACGCTGTAGAGTCTGATGGCTTGCGACTGCTCTATGATCTCGCGGCAGAGGTTGGCGACGTCGTACCCCTTCCCGTCAACCAAGGTACAGCCGTCGAGGGCTTTTCTCACGGGAGGACAACGGTCATTGAAAAATCCACAATCAACGTCGATGGGCGCGATTTGGTTCGACAAGTTTATCGCCTGAATTATTATTTTGCGGAAGGCCCGTGGCCGGAGCAAGGTAAGCTTGTCGAAGTAATCCAAGATTTGGGCATTTTAGAGCTCAATGCCCAATATGAAAAACCCCTTCCTTATGGAATTATTGTGGATCATATCAATCCAAAACCGCTACTCCGATGCTTTTTCAGTGATGACTTCGAATACAAAGCCCCTTTCTGGGAGGAACGTCCTTGCGATGCTTATGGCATTCCGAACAGTTTGACCGCTTTGTCCGGTGAAACAACGCCTTTCAGCGTCAATCCGGAATACATACGCTTTGACAAAGAACATTCCGGCCTTACATACCAAATTCTGAATGCAAATGGTCTTCAGATACTCAGGGGTATCCTGAAAGGAGAAGAGAGCGAGATCAATATCTCTGCCCTACAGCGAGGCCTATACATCATACAGTGGCAAGAGTCTCATACAGGCCTGAGGCACAGTGCCGTCTTCTATAATACATTATGACCGAAACGGATTTCCGAATATATATTGACGAGACCCTGTACTCCTTGTGCAGGGTCTTTTTTCATGCCGATAGGGGGGGACGGCCGGTTGGCTTTTTGCATGAATCCTTTTCATCCACCGTCCGATTGGCCGTAAGAAACCTGTTTTTCATCTATCTCGATCACTGAACCACCCATTCGGCCATGGCGGTAGCACACGCAGAGATTTAAGGAATGATTGTAGGCTGTTTCTTGCTTCCTGCACGGATGCAAGAGAGTAGAAACACCCGTTTTTGCTCCCATCAACACACTTACTATCTGACATTTACAGACATTGAACGCAAGAAAAACGTATGCGTCGAAATCGGGTCTCTCTCCCCACTATTGCTACTCTATGCAACTCCTCGACCGAAGTTGTCACGTCACTCGGCACAACGTTTTTTAGCACACGTCACGCTCCAAAATTTTTCCGTTTGACACTCCTAAAAACGTGGCGTGGGAACTTTTTGGTTTTGGCGCGGAAAGCAAAAAATTCTCACGCCACAACGAAAAAAATCTCGTTCCATTTTCTCAGAAAACCCAAACCAAAATTCGTGTGTTTTTGGTTCGGATCGATGTGTCTGACGTGTACTGTGGTCAGAAAAAATATCATCTATGGAAAGAACCGAGAATTAACAAAAAAGCGATCCAATCATTGATGCGCTCTTCTATCCGGCACCCCCTCCAATCCATACGACTCCGGCAATAATCCCATATAAAGAGGTTGGGAGCATCGGCAGTCCCAAAAAGGATACCGAACACTCCCAACCAAGTATTATCAATCTCCGGTGCAGCTATCCTACAGAAGCGTAGTGTACCTGTCCGTAGCCACCCTATGCGGACTGCACAATGCCTGTATCACGAATAGGCGGATCGAACTTGTCTTATTGTTTTGCACCTGAGAAGCCTTGAACAAACAAAAAAACGACCATCAAATCGATTCCATTGGCCTTTTTCGGCTTGCTCCTATCCTTGGTATTATCTTCATGCGATGGAACAGACGAGTTTGTCAGATATTAAGAGAGCTTCATCAGCATTTATATTGATACAGATTCATTTGGATGGGCCATTGAAGGAAGACGACGGCAGCCATAGTTTCTATTACCTTTACTGTCAAAGCGAAGTAACAATAGTACAATAGAAGGAGCGCATCCCTTTCCTGCCCCACAAACGACATTGTGCCGAACTCCTCTCCCATGCAGTCCACGGAAGAGGCTCGGCACAATGCTTTTCAGTACACGTCACACTCCAAAATTTTCGTATTTGTGACGCCTAAAAACGTGGCATGGGCACTTTTTTGCTTTGGCGCGGGAACAATTAGAGAAAAGGGTATTAGGGTGAGGATTAAAGGTAAGTAGGTGGAAATGAGAGAGATTTGCAGTGTTTATTAACACTTTGCACAGAGGGTTAAAATGCAGAAGATGTGGATTTGTGTAGAATCCCGTTACCAAATCGTTAGCCTATTCCTCGAATGGTAACGAAGAGGCAGGAGGAGGTAACTGACGGAAGAGTATTCGGCATCTCTCCGTTCCTTTATTGCGGTGCTTATGCTTTGTATTACAATGTTTTGCATAGCTGAAAACGCTTCGGTAACGGGTAACTTTGCCCATAAAAACAGAAGCGTATGCAAAGAGACAAATTCAAGGTGTTGCTCTACCTGAAAAAGAGCGGAACGAATTTTTTTTGCGCGAGTTTTTCAGGATTTACGAACCGCACTCTGTGGGATTCCAGCGCGAGTTTTGTGGGAGATTTCTCCGCCGGTGAAAATCGTCGGCCCTCGTTTTTGCTATCTTTGCCATTCAATAAATCTTAGTTTCGTATAGATTATGGCTGCATGGTTCGAATGCAAGGTCACCTATGAGAAGGTGGCCGATAATGGAATGCCTAAGAAGGTGGTGGAGAGCTATTTGGTGGATGCCGATTCTTTCACGTTGGCAGAGGCCAAGATGATAGAGGAGATCACCCCTTTCGTCAGTATGGGAGAGTTCAACATCAGTAATATTCGCAAGGTAAACTATGCCGAACTTTTCCTCAATGAGGATGATAAATGCGATCGCTACTATCGTTGCAAAGTGCTGTATGTGACGATCGATGAGAAGAACGGGGTGGAGAAGAAGACGCCTGCGTTCATGCTCGTCAAGTCGGACAGCTTGCCCAATGCGGTGGCAGAGCTGGAAAAGCAGATGGGCAAGGGATTGGCCGACTATGAGATCGCATCGGTGTCGGAGACTGCCCTGATGGATGTTTTCCAATACATGCCGGCGAAATGACGCTCATTGCCGATCGTTTAGGCCCCGTTCTCCGCTCACTGCCACAAGGCGTGCGGCTGGCGGCTGTTTCCAAGTTCCATCCCGTGGAAGAACTCATGGAGGCTTATGAGGCCGGCCAAAGGATTTTCGCCGAGAGTCGGGTGCAGGAACTGATGAGCAAAGTGGGAGCGATGCCTGATGACGTGGAGTGGCATTTCATCGGGCCGCTACAGACAAACAAGGTGAAGTACATCGTCCCTTTCATCTCGATGATCCAGAGCGTTTCCTCTCTGAGGCTCTTCGACGAAATCAGCCGTCAGGCATCGAAGGTGGGGCGTACCGTGCCGGTATTGCTGGAAGTGCATATCGCATCGGAGGAAACAAAGAGCGGTTTCACGCCGGAGGAATTGCCACAAGTCCTCGAGACTATTTTGGCTCGTGGATCCGATACCGGAGTCCGGATTGCCGGTCTGATGGGGATGGCTACATTCACCGACGACAGGGAGCAGATTCGCAGAGAGTTTCATCGGTTGGCATCGCTTTTCAGGGAGATGAAAGAGCGTTTCTTCTCCGATTCCGCCGATTTTTGCGAACTTTCGATGGGAATGAGCGGCGATTATGAGCTGGCAATCGAAGAGGGAAGCACCATCGTTCGTATCGGAACCACTATCTTCGGCGAACGACGCTATTGAAAAGGGCATAGGTTTCGCTCCGGAAGGGAAGAGCCGGGGCTATGCTCTCATACGTTTCTGTCGGTTTTTTGACTCTTTATGACTCGGATGTTTGCCGTGGCGATTCGGCAAATGGATTCGATGAAGTTTTTTATCTCAAAATATTCTTTTATGACTGTTCCGCTAAAGGTATTCTCTATCAAAGAGCTTGCGAGCTACTTCGGAGGCAAAATGAATACATTGGGAGACCGGGTTTTGCTGAGCAATGAGAAGCGATCGCTCCAAGAAGTAGCTATGTCTGTACCGTTTCTGGTTGAATCCATGCTCTTTTCTATTTGCACGAGGGGCTATATGCGACTTATGGTCGACTCGCGAGAGATCGAGCTGCACGAGGGTGAGCTATTGGTCGTCATGCCTCGGAAAACGATAGAGGTGATCGAGTCCGGTCGCTTTCGTGCTCGTCATTTATGTTTGGACAAGGAGATTCTTTCTTTGTCGGCGGTCAGAGTCGGCAGTTTTATTTCCATCGTCAATAAACTACACAGCAATGAGCTCTTTCGCCTTGACCCCATGCAACACGCATTCCTCATGGCTGCGATGGATCTGATCGAAAACACGTTGCAAAACAGGAGGCTTCATCAGGAAGAGATCGTCACCCACCAGATCAGCTCTCTCTTCCTATTTCTGGACGATCTGATCGTTGATGGCACCGAAACCGACTGCAAGCATAGCAGATCTGAAACCATCTGTCGCAATTTTCTGCTTCTCGTCTCCGAACATCACAAAGAGGAGCATGCCGTCAAGTTCTATGCGGACAAACTCTGCCTCAGTCCCAAGCACTTGGCGCTGACGATAAAAAGCGTCATGGGGCAGTCTGCCTCCAAAGTGATCAACAACTTCATCGTCCAGCAGGCCAAGTCGCTGCTGCGTTATACGGATAAGACGATTCAGGAGATCGGCTATGAGCTGAATTTCTCCACACAGTCCTTTTTCGGCAAGTATTTCAAGCAGCATACCGGTATGAGCCCGGGCGAATACCGCAGTCGGGAGGGCCGAGCCACGCAGCCCGAAGAGGACTGACGGGAGTATCCGAATCAAGCGACATACAGCCATCCGATGATGTCGGAGGATGGAGGATGGAGGATGGTTGTTGCCGGATCATAGTCCGGAAAAGAATACGGGGCTGTACCCGGATAATTCCTTCGGCACAGCCCCGTGAGAGGTGATCCAAGATCCGTTAGGATCTTGTCCAATTTTCTTATGCGTTCACCTTGGCCATATAGGCGATGAGATCGAGTACTTTGTTGGAGTATCCGATTTCGTTGTCGTACCATGAAACGATTTTCACGAAGGTGTCCGTGAGTGCGATACCGGCTTTGGCATCGAATACGGAAGTACGGGTTTCGCCGATGAAGTCGGAAGAAACCACTTCTTCGTCCGTGTAGCCCAAAATGCCTTTGAGTTCGCCTTCCGAAGCTTTCTTCATGGCAGCGCAGATATCTTCGTACTTAGCAGGCTTTGCCAACTGACATGTCAGGTCTACTACCGATACGTCCAGTGTCGGTACGCGGAAAGACATACCCGTCAGTTTGCCGTTCAGTTCGGGGATCACCTTGCCTACCGCTTTGGCAGCACCGGTGGAAGAAGGTATGATATTGCCACCTGCTGCTCGACCGCCTCGCCAGTCTTTTGCAGAGGGGCCGTCCACTGTCTTCTGTGTAGCTGTGGTGGCATGCACCGTGGTCATCAGACCTCCTACCATGCCCCAGTTGTCGTTCAGTACCTTGGCAATGGGTGCCAGACAGTTGGTGGTGCAAGATGCGTTGGAGACGATTTTCGTGCCTTTTACGTACTTATCCGTGTTCACTCCGCATACGAACATAGGCGTGTCGTCTTTAGAGGGAGCCGACATAACTACATACTTGGCACCGGCAGCAAGGTGTGCTTCGGATTTTTCTTTCGTGAGGAAAAGACCGGTGGACTCTACTACATATTCCACTCCGGCCTGATCCCATTTCAGATCGGCAGGGTTCTTTTCAGCTGTAACTCGAATGGCTTTTCCGTTTACGATCAGCTGACCGTCTTTGACTTCGACTGTCCCATTGAAACGACCGTGTACACTGTCGTACTTGAGCATGTACGCCATATATTCCACATCGATCAGGTCGTTGATGGCTACGACTTCAATGTCGCTTCTGTTTTGTGCTGCGCGGAATACCAAGCGGCCGATACGGCCAAAGCCGTTAATACCTACTTTCGTCATAACTAAGTGCTTATATTTTAATGTTAACCATTATTGTTTTGTCCGGAATACTGCGTTTCCCTCCGAAAAGAGCTTCTAAGTAATTCTTCCCGATAGATACCGTTCCGGTGACCTTGCTACAAAAGTAAGGAAGATAATCCACAAATAGCTGATTTTCTTACACAAAAACATTTTTCTCGCGCCATAAGTCCTTGTATTCTTCGGGTATTTGCGAGCTACCTTGTCGCGACCGCATCGCCTCTTATTCGTTGATAGGATGGCTTCTCTTCGGCTTGCACTTATGGGCGAGGAGCCTTTGGCCGTTGGTGCCGATCCGGAGAATAGCGATGCTGCATTCGTTCCTTTAGGCACGAATCGGGTGCTATACTTTTCTGTGCCAGCCTTTTTCTCTTCTCTGTTATTATAATCTCTTCGCTCTCTTTTCCTTACTTTTGTTTCCGTTCCACGGCGGAATTGTTCAAGAGAGTAAGATTTGTACACAATGAAGAAGAGCGGAAGTATCATCGTAGTAGATGACAATAAACATGTGCTGACAGCTTTGAAGTTGCTCCTGACGGGGAGTTTCGAGACCGTGACGCTCCTGCCTTCTCCCAAGACACTGCTTTCCACTATCGTGGAGGTGCATCCGGATGTACTCCTGCTGGATATGAATTTTTCTACCGGTATCAACACGGGCAATGAGGGTCTATATTGGCTGGATCAGGTCCGTGGCCGTTTCCCGGATCTTCCTGTGGTGCTCTTTACTGCTTATGCGGATATCCGTCTGGCAGTGGATGCCTTGAAGCGTGGAGCAAGCGATTTCGTCGTCAAGCCATGGAATAACGCCGAGCTGTTGGAGTCGCTTCGTGTGGCGATGAATAAGGCCGCAAACTCTCATGTGACGGCTACACCTAAAGAAGACGATTCGGTATTTCTCGGCAAAAGCAAGGCTATGCGTGAGGTGTTGGAGCTGGCCGATCGTATCGGCGATACCACTGCCCATGTCCTCATTACGGGTGAGAATGGTACCGGCAAGGGCGTTTTAGCCGAGTATATCCATGCCCGTTCTCCTCGTAGCCGTCAGCCGATGCTGACCGTGGATATGGGGGCTTTGAGCGAGACGCTGTTCGAGAGCGAACTGTTCGGCCATGTGAAAGGAGCCTTTACCGATGCCAAAAGTGACCGTGCCGGCAAGTTCGAGACAGCATCCGGCGGCACGATCTTTATGGACGAGATAGGCAACCTGAGCCTTGCCCTGCAAGCCAAGTTGTTGGCTGTGCTCCAGCAAAAAGTGGTGACTCGTGTGGGCAGCAATACGCCGATTCCCGTGGATGTTCGTATCATTTCTGCCACGAATAGCGATTTGCCTCTCTCCGTGGCAGAGGGCCGGTTTCGAGAAGATTTGCTTTATCGTCTCAATACGATTCATATCGAGATGCCACCGCTACGTCGTCGCAGGGAAGATATAGTACCGATGGCCGTTTTCTTCCTGCATCGTTATGCACGACAGTACGGCAAAGAGGTGTCGGCATTGACTCCCGAAGCAGAGATTTTACTCTCCGACTATCCGTGGCCGGGCAACGTGCGTGAACTACAGCATTGCATAGAGAAGGCTGTGATTCTTAGCCGTAGCAGCAGCCTCTCTGCAGCTGACCTGTCGTTGCCGAAGTCGATCGATGCTCATCCGACTGCTACCGCTGTAGCAAGTACTCCTCAGACCTTGGATGAAATGGAAAAGACCGCTATCGAGCAAGCCTTGGCACGAAACGGCAGCAACCTTTCGAACGCGGCAAGGGAATTAGGTATCAGCCGTCAGACTCTGTATAATAAGATGAAACGCTACGGCCTGTAGCCTCTCTTCTATGGGAAGACGAAAGACCAGCAGTTTCGGCTTGCATCTGTTATTTACCATCGTCATGGCGGTGGTGGGTACTTGGTCGGCAGTTGCAGGACATTATGTCATCACAGTCTTTGCTGCCGGATTGGTTTTCTTTTCCGCCTTTCGCTTGCGTTTGCTCTATCGGCATCATCTTCAAGATCTTTCCCTGCTCTTGAACGCTATCGAGAATGGCGATTATTCCGTGCGCTTTTCCGAAATGGGGGGCAATGCTTCGCATCGAACATTCAACCGTACACTCAACCGTATCAAGGAGATCCTCAGTCGTTCTCGCGATGAGGCGATAGCCGGTGAGCAGTTTCTCGTACATGTGCTGGAACAGATTCCTGTCGGCATCATGATGGTTGCTCCGGAGGGGTATGTCTATTCTACCAATACAGTGCTGTTGCGTCTCCTCGGTTTACCCGTTATCACACACCTCGATCAGCTTGGACGCGTATCGCCGGACATGCCTCGGCTGTTTCGTTCCGCGGCTACCGATTCAGGCATTCATGTCAAGCTCACAACGGAGCGAGAAGAGAAGGAAGTGAGTCTCCGCTTCTCTTCGTTCCGGATCAGGGGGAAGATATACCATATATATACGCTGTCGAATATCGGCAAGGAGCTTGACGCTCGCGAGACAGAGTCGTGGATCCGGCTCATTCGGGTGATGACGCACGAGATCATGAACTCGATAGCCCCCATTACTTCGATATGCGATACCCTCTTGGACAATTTGCAAAGCTCTGCGGACGAGGAAATGCTGTCTACCGGATTGGATACCATTCGTAGTACCGGAGCGGGGTTGTTATCCTTTGTACAGGACTACCGTAAGTTTACGGCTATTCCTTCTCCCGAGAAGGAGGATATTGCTTTGTATGCATTTCTTACGGGGATATTGCGCCTGCAAGAAGAGCTTCTGTCCTCCAACGGTATAAAGGTGGATATGGAAGAAATACCCGTGGGGCTGACTGTTCTGGCCGACCGTCAGCAATTGACATCGGTACTGATAAACCTCGTCAAGAATGCTGCCGAGGCGGAATATCCTGCCGATACGGAGAAACGACTTTTGCGTATTCGTGTCGAGGAGCGTCTCGATTTGTCGGATGAACACAGACTACTCCTTCATGTGGAAAACAACGGCACTCCTATTCCTCAAGAGGTGTTCGACAATATGTTTGTTCCTTTCTATACGACCAAAACCGGTGGCAGCGGCATCGGTCTGAGCCTTTCCCGTTATATCATTCGTCTGCATGGGGGAAATTTGCTTGCGAGGCGTACAGCCGATGGTTTCACCTCTTTCGTTATTGAACTACCGCTCTAAGAGATGAGAAAACCGATCGTCCGCTTTTTGCTATCGCTCTTTTGGCTTCTCGGAGTCTGTGCTTCTCATACGATGGGGCAGTCATTACCTTCAGTATCGAAGGAAATACGGGAGCTGAGCAATGGGACGGAGCAGCAGACCTCCCTGTTCGACAAAAAAGAATCCGAAGCTTTCGCTTTGGAAACGGTCAGAATGATTTCAGACAGAACGCCCCTCCTCTTCCGCATGGCAGAAGGCCGTAGTTGGGAAGCCGATATTCGAGGTCGATCATGGGCTTCTCGTGTGCTGCCGATAGTGCGTCGGCTCAAACACGGAGGGATTCCATGGGAGCAGTATCTCTCGTCGGATTCCTTGTGTATGGAGGCTCGGCTATATGGACAATACGACTCGGTAACGGGTACATACAGAAGGGGTATTGTTTCTTTTCGGTCGGATATTCCTCAGCGAAACAAAGCGGATGACCTTACGGCCTTAGCTTTGTTGGGAGAGAATGTATATGCCGAAGAGTTCGACTTTGGCAATCGGCAAATATTCCCCAACCCTCTTCGACGAGAAGCCGAAGCCTTTTATACTTACCGTTTGGAGAGCCTATATGAGAAAGATGGTATAGAATACCGCAGTATCGCATTTCGCGGACTGAGCGGCCTGACTCATGGAACTTTAACGATAGATGCCACACGGCAGCGACTTGCTGTACTGGAAATGCAAGTCATGATGAAGGGGGTTATTACAGAATCTTATCGAGTCGAATTGGAAGAGGTAGAGCCGAATCTTTCTCTACCGGTCAGGTTTTCTGCCGTCATCAGTCGCAATCGCCTTTGGGCTTCTCTCTATAATGGCTATTCCGCATCTGTGACGTATACGGGAGAGCAGCTCGACAAGGCCGCAGTACCGGTTTATATGCCGCAAGATAGCAGTGGCTACCGTTTGCCGGACGAACTGCCCATCGCTCCTATTTGGGCTGTTCGTAGCAGCTTCGCGAGACAGGATAGTTCTACATATTGGAAAAATGTGGTTGTCGGTCGAGATCATACTCTGCATCAGCATGTACCTTGGCATCGCGCATTGGCTTGGGGACACAAGTATCGGATCGGGGAGCGTTGGCGATTAGGCAATGAGGGATTGGTGTGGGCTTTGTTCTATTATAATTATGCCGATCATCTTTGGTTGGGGCAGTCTCTGACGGCTATTTGCGATATGGCTCCCGGAATCCGCTGGGAGATAAAGCCCAGCCTCTACTATGTCACCAAACGACGCAAAGCTGTTTGGACTCTCGATAGTAAACTCCACTATTCTCCTTCGCAAAGAGGACTTTTGCAATTATCTGCAGGGCATCGCTCTTTCGATTTGTACAGCACACGCGAAAGAATAGACCAGCTGACCGATCTGATGATGGAGCTTCTCAACGGACAAGGTCCGACAACTCGCTACGATGATAAATTTGTCCGTCTGACCAATAGTATCGATCTATTGCCCAAGCTCAATGTGGAGACAAGCGTGATGCTGGCCGAGCGCAATCCTTTGCCGCATGGAGAAACGTGGAGCCTCTTCGGTGGCAGCATTACCGATATTCTGAATATCAGCAATGCCGATCCCGATCTCCCTCGTATAGTTCCTCATCACCGACTGCTGGAAGTACGAGCCAAGATGACATTCAATCCGCATCCCTACTACCGCTATACGGCGGACGGATTTCTCGTTCGTGAGGGCGAGGGCATACGTGCTCCGCTCCTTTCTCTCTCTTATCGCGGAGCTTTCGGGATGGGGCGTAAGTCCGATGCACGCTTCCACCACCTTGATTTGAGCATACAGCAGCGACTTGTCTTTTCACCGGCATCGTCACTGTTCTATCAATTGAATGTCGGAGGCTATATCGATCGGTTGGTTATCTATCCGAGCGAGTACTTTTTTCTGAAAGGGGGGAATGCTTTTTGGCGATTCGGCGATAGCATGGAAGCTGCATTCCAGACACTGCCTCCCTATACGGCTACAGCCGACAAACACCTTATCCTTCAAACCAGCTACCGAGCTTCGCGCTTGCTGGTCAATTTCCTGCCCTTCGTTTTCCTAAAGACCAACGACGAGGCCTTGCATTTCAAGGCCCGGTGGGATATGGTATCGAGAAAACCCTATCTGGAGATGGGCTATTCGCAGAGTATCGGTACGCTGATGCAAGTCGGAGTATTCTATGGCGGCTACAATTTCTTTTACGAAAGAGGTGTTGCCATCCGATTTACATTCAATATGTAATCTCCTGCTTTTCAGTGGAAAAATGTACATTTATGCTCCAAAAGGATTACATCGAACGGACTCTTTATTCAATCGGAGCAATTTATGAAGTACAAAAAACTGCTTTTCGATCTTATCGACTACCTCGACGCATTTGAAAGTTTGTATGACGGAGGGGGGCATGAACCTGAAATGAAAGACTTTGCCGACTTTTTAAGTTGGCGTTGCGACAAAAAGAAGAAACAGGAGGAAGAAGAAGTTGTCTCTGCTACCCGGAAACGAGCAGCAGGAGCCAAGAATATAGCGCGAGGAGTCAGCCTCCTGCATCGTTACTCTCGTTTTTATATCAAGAAAGCACTGGCGGAATCTCCCTTGCAGACCGAAGACGAATACACCTATTTGGTCTGTCTGATGAACGGTGAGAGCATGACCAAAACAGAGCTGAACAACCTCAATGCCATGGAAAAAACATCCGGTGCAGAAGTCATGCGTCGTCTGCTGAAAGCTAATCTGATCGAGCAGAAACCGGATGAGGAGGATCGCAGAAGCATGCGTGTCTCCATTACTCCTGAGGGAAGAAAGGTACTGGTCAATCTCTTTCCCAATCTGCGCCTTTGTGCCGAGACACTCGTTTCCACCCTGTCGGACGAGCAGCTGACTGCCTTCGATCATCTGCTCTGGTTGCTATGCGAACACCACAACGAGATATTCACCGGCAGACATGATGCCGAGCTGAAAGATCTGCATGCGGAGACCTGCGAATTGAAACAATCGGTAGGAGGGGCTTTGTCCAAGCGACTATACCGCCGCTGAATCGGCCGATCCTATCATCTTCTCCACCTCGTCCATAAGTGCGAAAAGCTCCTCCTGTGTCGTGGCACGAAGCATGGCCACGCGCATGGGCTTGAAGTTCGGGATCCCTTTGAATATGGGACTGGCTGCAATATGTCTGCGTGTATGGAGGATGCCTCGCCGTTCGTCCAGTTTCCGGATGTTGTTCAGCGTCTGACAGCGTAGTATGTCCATATAATAGGAAAACGGACGCAAAGGCAACGTTTCTCCCGTGCGAAGGAAATGCTTCATTTCTTCGAATATCCATGGTTGGCCGATAGAAGCCCTGCCTACCATTACGGCATCCACACCATATACGTCAAAGGCTCGTCGGGCTTCTTGTGGAGTGGTCACATCTCCGTTTCCGATAATGGGGATTTGCATTCTCGGATTGTTCTTCACTTCTCCGATCAGCGTCCAGTCAGCCGTCCCCGTGTACATTTGGGCGCGTGTGCGACCGTGTATGGTCAGGGCTGCAATGCCACAGTCTTGGAGCTGTTCAGCCAGGTCTACTATGATCTTGCTGTCATTGTCCCAGCCAAGCCGCGTTTTCACCGTTACGGGCAGCTTCACCGCTTTAACTACCTCACGCGTTATCTCTATCATAAGTGGGATATTGCGGAGCATCCCACTGCCGGCACCTTTCCCTGCTACCCGTTTGACCGGACATCCGAAGTTCAGATCGATCAGATCCGGACCGGCCGCTTCGCATAGTCGGGCAGCCTCTACCATCGAAGCTACATCCCGTCCGTATATCTGTACAGCCATCGGGCGTTCCGATTCGTCTATGGTCATTTTTCGGAATGTGCCGGCTACTTGACGAATCAGGGCATCGGCACTGAGAAACTCGGAATAAACCAGATCGGCACCGAACTGCTTGCACATGACCCGAAAGGCCACATCCGTCACATCCTCCATCGGAGCAAGCAGCAAAGGCTCTACTCCGAGGTCTATGGTACCTATCTTCATGCTCCTCGGGTTATGGCTTGTGCCTGTCGCAGAGCCGCTTGAATATCGGCACATACGTTTTCCTCTCCCAATAGCCCTACGATGCCTGCGGTGGCAAGTTCTTCATGGACGTCCTTGCGCACACCGGAGAGTACGATGCTGATGCCTTCTTTCCGGCTCATTTTGATCAGGTTTTCCAGATTGTGCATCCCTGTCGAATCCATAAACGGCACATGTCGCATTCTGATAATCCGAACATCGGGATGATCGCCCAATGTGTTCATGATCTCTTCGAATCTGTTCGCGATGCCAAAGAAGAAAGGCCCTTCGATTTCATATACCTCTACCCCCTTCGGGATGTCGAGCACTTCGTCGTGGTGGGCGATCTCGCCCGTCTGCGTCAGGTCGAGCTTGCCTGTGGCAACTGTGATGCGTGTGTTCTCCGTGACGCGCTTCATAAAGAGCAGGATGGCCAAAAGCAGTCCGATCTCTATGGCAACGGTCAGGTCGAGGATGACGGTAAGCAGGAAAGTAACCAGCATGACGAGGCTGTCGCTGCGAGGGCCGCGACCGATATTGGCCACCGAACGCCATCCGCTCATATTGTAGGATACTACGATCAGTACTCCGGCCAAACAAGCCATCGGGATGTATGCCGTCAGAGGACCGAGGAATAGCAGGATCAGCAGTAACACGAAGGCGTGTATGATCCCTGCAATAGGAGAGCGACCGCCGTTGTTGATATTGGTCATTGTACGGGCTATGGCTCCGGTGACGGGAATACCGCCGAAGAACGGAACCACTATATTGGCTGCACCCTGAGCGATAAGCTCGGTGTTGCTGTTGTGCTTTTCCCCTATCACACCATCGGCTACGCTGGCCGACAGCAGAGACTCGATGGCTCCCAACAGGGCGATGGTAAAAGCCGGAGGGAAAAGTTGGCGAATCGTTTCGAGGCTGAGTGTTACCCCCGTTGGCTTGGGCAGTTGGACGGAAATAGTGAAGCGGTCGCCGATGGTTTCGAACTCGCCGATACCTTGTAGCCGAAGTAAATAGGCCACTACGGTCATCAAGATAATGGCAATGAGCGAACCGGGTATCTTCTTGGTGAACCTCGGACTCAGCATAATGATGACAATACTAAGCAGACCCATCCCGAAAGCCCAGAGGTTTACTGACTTGAAGTTGGTAAAATAAGCTCCCCATTTGCCAAGGAAATCACCGGGCATATCTGCAATACCGAGGCCGAAGAGGTCATTCATTTGGGTAGAGAAGATCGTGAGGGCGATCCCTGCCGTGAATCCCACGACTATCGGGTAGGGGATAAACTTGATCAGCGTACCCAGACGAAGAGCTCCCATCACGAGAAGCAGGATACCGGCTATGATAGTGGCAATCGTGAGGCCCTCGATGCCGTACTTATGAATGATGCCGTAGACGATAACGATGAAAGCACCCGTCGGGCCACCGATTTGGACGGATGAACCACCCAAAAACGATACGATGAAACCGCCTATAATGGCCGTGATAAGACCTGTTTCCGGAGATACGCCACTGGCTATACCGAAGGCAATGGCCAAGGGCAAAGCTACGATACCGACGATAACGCCGGCCATGAGGTCGGCCATGAAACGCTCACGGTTGTACCCGTGGAAAACATCGAGCAGCTTCGGCCTGAAATATGATCCGATCATGAGAAAAAACGAGATTATCCGTGCAGCAAAAGCCTTGCACGCCGCAAAGGTAGGGATTTACTCACTGAGAAAAAGCTTTTTACTTGCTTTCATGCCGGAAAGGTTATGGCTTGATCTTCAGCACTTGCAAGTCTGTTCCTTATACGAAGTTTGGAAGCTGTACTTGGTTTTTCTGATTCGAGAATACTCTATGAGAACGATCCTCTTTTTTGAGAAATTTTATTGAAAACACAGGCCAAAAAAGTTTTCAACAACGAAGATGAGTTTGGAATCATTCTAAATAAGCGATGGATGGGAAGAGATTTTCAACGTAAAAATGTTCATGAATCGGACTTTTTGTGGTTGGAATCTGCTTTGAAAGAGTTTCGATGGCGATGTATATATAAATCAGTTTTAATTTATATACAGATCGTTTTCGTTTTATATATAAATCGTTTTTCATTTGTATATAGATCGTATTCGGTTTATATATAAATAGTAGAGCTGAAAAAGCTGTTTGGAAAGGTGAAATAAAAGAGGTACCCGCTCGATTCGTGGCCGAACCAAGCGGGTGCCTTATAGATTTGCAGGACTGGAAAGAATGGTTATTCCTTATATCATACTTAGTCTGTTTTCAAATGCCTTGATAGAATATAAATAAATGGATTGGATGGGTGAGGGTAGTGTGTGAAGTCGGGAAATATATTTCATTTGTTTAGATCGTCAGAGAAATTGGTCGATGATTTGTAATGCTTTAGTATATATTTAGTTATTCCTTGTTTAGCGTCTTTACTTGCTTGCAAATGTAAGAAAAAAGCTCGATCCGAATGACTTGAAATACTTGCCTTGAACAAGCCTCCCTTCACCCCTCTCTGCCGATAAGGCTCAAAGCTATCCCTATACCTCTTTTCGGGTGCTTGCTTGATAGGTAAATATGACAGAAACATAGACTATTACGGTGCAATTACATATATTTGTAGTTAAATAATCCACGAATAAAACGGATGAAAACGATTGCGAACGAATCTTCTCCTCTCAATACCAAAGTCCCCGAACCTACTTTGAGGCGTCTGCCCTGGTATTTGTCTTACGTCCAGCTATTGCATGCGGATGGATGTGAGTCGGTGTCTTCCACGCGGATCGCTCGTGCCGTAGGGGTGGATGCTTCGCTCGTGGCCAAGGATCTCTCCTATGTGTCGGTGGATGGGCGTACACGGGTGGGGTATCGTGTGGCAGATATGGTGGCTGTGCTGAACGACTTTCTGGGCTTTACGCACCACCACCGGGCCTTCCTCTTCGGGGTGGGAAGTCTGGGTGCTGCTTTGTTGCAGGACTCGGGTTTGCGCCACTTCGGGCTGGAGATTGCCGCCGGCTTCGATGTGAATCCGGATATTGTGGACACTAATATCAATGGTATCCCCGTTTACCATAAGAGCCGGGCTGCGGAGTTGTGCGCTCGAGAGCGTGTGGATATAGGTATTCTTACCGTCCCGATACGGGCGGCACAGTCGGTGGCCGATGAGATGATAGTAGCAGGGATCAAGGCTATTTGGAATTTTACTCCATGGCGCATTAGTGTGCCCGAAGGCGTGGTCGTACAGAATACGTCGATGTATGCCCAGTTGGCTGTGATGTTCAATCGGATGAAATCGCTACCTTAGGTCTCCGAAGGCTGAACAATCCTCCTCTGCCCTTTTTTATAATAAGGGCTTTCGCTCGCTCTTGGAACGATGAAGATAATTGCTGTCGGCATGAACTATAGTGCGCATGTCAGCGAAATGCGACGTGCGGACATCCTTCCCGTTGCTCCCTGTCCGAATGGAGAGGGAGCCGATTTTTGTGTGGAGGAACCTGTGCTTTTCCTCAAGGCCGATTCCTTGTTGCGCGAAGGGTATCCCTTTTTCTATCCGGATTTTTCTCAGGAGATCCACTATGAGACCGAGCTGGTGGTTCGTATCGATCGTATCGGCAAGTGCATAGCCGAGCGTTTTGCTCACCGCTATTATAGTGAGGTTAGCGTCGGTATAGACTTCACGGCTCGTGACCTCCAGCGTCGTGCCAAAGCCAAGGGATTGCCATGGGCAACGGCCAAAGCTTTCGACAACTCCGCTGCCGTAGGGCGGTGGGTGAAGAAGGACTCGCTCCGGCACGGTGTGCAGGAGCTGGATCTGCGATTGGATATAGACGGACGCACGGTGCAGCAGGGCAATACACGGGATATGCTCTTTTCCGTAGATCGTTTGATCGCTTATGCCAGTCGTTTCTTCACGCTCCGTATGGGGGATCTTATCTTTACGGGGACTCCGGCAGGGGTAGGCCCTATTGCTATCGGCCAGCACCTCGAAGCCTATCTCGAAGAGCAAAAACTGCTCGACATATCCATCAAATAAGCTATTTCTCAGATGAAACGAATACTTCCAATAGTCGCATTCCTTTCTCTCTTCCTTGCCCTTGCTCTGCCTGCGGTAGCGCAACGAGCTGTGGGGAAGACGGCTGACCGTTCGCTAATGGCTTCGGGACATTGGGTCAAGATACGTGTCGATGCAAGTGGAGTGTATCGCCTTACGGACGAACAGCTCCGTGCCAATGGCTTCTCCGATCCGTCCAAGGTGGGTGTGTTCGGCTATGGCGGAGGGGTACTTCCCGAAGATCTGAGCCGGATCACGACAGACGATTTGCCTCCCGTACCGGTACTCCGTCAGGGCGATGCGCTGTATTTCTATGCCGTGGGCCCGGTGACGTGGTTCTACAATCCGGCTAAAACCACCATGGAGCATACGGTGAATACGTACAGTACGCATGGCTACTACTTCCTGTCGGATGCTGCCGGAGCTCCTTTGCAGATGTCTCAATATACGGGTGGAGGTGCGTCGGCCGAAGCCTTGATCGACTACTACGATGAGCTGATGCTCCATGAGCAGGAATTGTATTCGCCCAAAGAATCGGGGCGAGATCTGTATGGCGAGTCTTTCAGTGCAGTCAATACGCGTACGGTCAAGTTCCCTTTGAGGGGCAACACGCGCTCGTCTGCCGAACTCGGTACCGTATTCTCATACATAGCCAAGGCCAGATCGGCCGGTGGCGGCCGCGAGATGTCGCTCTCGGCCAATGGTATTCTGATCTTCAGCGATCCTTTCTCCATGACATCGAATGAGGTAGCCAATTCCTATTTGGCGGGCAAGAAGCGTCGTCTCTATCACAGTACGCCGATGAACAGCTTGGCCAATGAGTTGCGCTTGGACGTGAATTATAGTATGACAGGGGATGCGGTCAATCTGGATTTCATAGAGGTGGCTACACAGAACGATCTCCGGTACGATGGCGCACCCATGCATATCAGGCGGTTTTCCAATTTGCCCGTTTTGGGGGGCGAGTCCTGCCGCTTCGTTGTCAGTGAGGTGCCGGAGTCTCTGGTGGTTTTGCATGCCAATTCTTCCCTGACAGCCTCGCTTGTTCCCGTTAAGACTGTCGGGGACAGGACCATTGAGTTCGTGGCTCCGCCGAAGGATCAGGATCGAAGGACTATCAATACGTTTTATGCCGTGGACTTGTCACAGGCTTCTGCTCCGGAGATCCTCGGAGCGGTACCCAATCAAAACCTGCATGGAGAAGAAATCCCTGATCTGATCATTGTCTCTACTCAGGCTCTCCTCCCCGAGGCTGACCGACTGGCTGCCTATCGTAGAGAGAAAGGTGGGCTGAAGGTCTTGGTCGTATTGCAGGAACAAGTGTTCAACGAGTTTTCCGGTGGCACTCCCGATGCTACGGCATACCGCCTCTTTGCCAAAATGTTTTACGACAGATGGAAGACAAATGCACCTGTGGGAGAGACCTTCCCGATGCAAATGCTTCTCTTCGGCGATGGGACTCATGACAACAGGAAGGTCTCTGTAGCTTGGCAGAAACCGTATCTCCAGCAAACGGAGTTCTTGCTGACATTCCAAGCCGTCAATTCGACGAACGTAAGCAGTTATGTGACAGATGATTACTTCGGCTTGCTGGATGATCAGCCGGCCTCGGTCAATATCGGTTGGCGCAATTATAATATGGCTGTAGGGCGATTCCCCGTACGTACTCCGGCCGAAGCTCGCATCGCAGTGGACAAGACCATCCGATATGAGGAGGATCGTGAGAGCGGTGCCTGGCGTATTCGCACCTGCTTTGCGGCAGACAATGGGGACAGACACGCGACCGAAACTTCCCGTTTGATCGATACCGTCAAGCGTTATGCTCCTGCCATCATGCCGGTGCGTGCCTTTCAGGACGTATATCCGCATGTCATCGAGAACGGGTTGCACAGTATCCCGGGAGCAAAGAAAAAAATGTTGGAAACCCTTCAGTCGGGTATCATCCTGCTTAATTATACCGGTCATGGCGGTCCTGCCGGATGGTCGGACGAGCATCTGCTGACGCTCAATGATATACACAACTTCAATTATAAGCATATGCCCATTTGGATTACTGCCACGTGCGACTTTGCCAACTATGACAGTCAGACGACCTCGGCAGGGGAGGAGGTTTTCCTCCACGAGAAGAGTGGCACTCCGATCATGTTCTCGACTACGCGTGTCGTTTATAATACGCAGAATGAGAAGATCAATGGTTTTATGCTTCGGCGTATGTTCGAGAAAGCTAAGGACGGGCGTTATCGTACGATGGGTGAGATTATCCGATCGGCCAAACAGGGGATGCTCAGTACTGTTTTCCCCGATTCTATCAATCAGTTGAGTTTCTTCCTGATGGGTGATCCGTCCGTGCGTATGAATCTTCCTACCCACAAAGTGTATTTGACTGCGATCAACGGGCAGGTTCCCGGAGGGGAGTATGGAACCATTGTGCTCAAGTCTTTGGAACGGGTAGCCCTGAAGGGTAAGGTGACCGATGAACAGGGAACGTTCGACGAGACTTTCAGTGGCAAGGTTTTCCTGACTGTCTTCGACGGCAGAAAGAAAATGACGGCTTTGGAAGAGGAGGGAAATGACCACTCTCTTGTATATTATGACTATCCTAACGTGATGTATGCCGGTATTGCCGAAGTAAAGAACGGAGTCTTCGAAACTTCGTTTATCGTACCCAAGGATGTGAACTATTCCGAGCACGAAGGCCGGATCAATCTCTATGCCTATAACGAAAGCACAAAGACGGAAGCCATGGGGGTAGACTTCTCCATCAGAGTCCAACCGGGTATTCCCGATGAGGTGACGGAGGATAATACACCGCCCGAAATTATAAGCTGTTTCCTCAATGACAGTACATTCCGATCGGGGGATGAGGTTAATCCTACTCCTCTGTTTATGGCCGAAGTATTCGACCTGAACGGAATCAATATCACGGGTAGCGGTGTAGGGCATGATATTACGCTCTGTATCGATGGCCGTGCCGATCTGACCTATAACCTCAATGCTTATTTCACAAGCTCGGCTACGGATGCAGGTGTGGGCACTATCCTCTTTATGATACCGGCTTTGGCCGAAGGGGATCATACAGCCCGACTGACGGTTTGGGACATTTTCAATAATGCCGCCCATCATGACTTTTCGTTCAGAGTGGTAGATGGCATTGCTCCGGATGTGGCAGATGTGATTTTATTCCCGAATCCGGTACGCGAGAGTGCTACGTTCCGAATCTTCCACAATCGCCCCGGAAGCGATTTGAACGTGGCTGTGGAGATCTACGACTTCACCGGTCGTCTCGTGAACACTCTGCCCGTCAAGACATATTCCTCCTCCTACGGAGAACCTATAGAGATCAAGTGGGATCTGACCTCCAAATACGGAGTGAAGATCGGAAACGGATTCTACCTTTATCGCTGTGTGGTGAACTCTCCCGGAGGACAGACGGCCTCCATGGCCAAGAAAATGATCGTGGTAGGACAATAGCCGAAGCGATCCTGCCGTTTACGATATGGAATGTTCGTAAACCCAACAAGAGTACAAAAACAAAAAGAACGAAATATGATTATCAAGAAAATGCTGAAGAATAGATTGCTTCCCTTGGCGATAACCCTCCTCATTGCTCCAATGGCTATCGAAGCTCAGGAGCAACTGAATGTGGTACACACTTCCGTGCCGTCGTTGAATATCAGTCCGGATGCACGTGCTGCCGGTATGGGGGATATAGGTGTGGCAACGACACCGGATGCGTATTCACAGTACTGGAATCCGAGTAAATATGCTTTCGTGGATACGAAAGCCGGTATCAGCTTCTCATACACCCCTTGGCTGTCCAAACTGGTCAATGATATTGCGCTGATGCAGATGACCGGTTTCTACAAATTGGGAACCGACGAGAATCAGGCTATTAGTGCTTCTCTACGTTATTTCACATTAGGAAAACTGGAGACTTTCGACGAATTGGGCGAATCCATGGGAGAGGCCCATCCCAATGAGTTTGCTGTCGATTTGGGCTATAGTCGCCAGCTTTCGGAGGACTTCTCTATGGCCGTAGCACTACGTTATATCCGCTCCGATCAGAGCACGCACAATACAGGAGAGAATCAGGCAGGAAATGCTTTTGCGGCAGATATAGCCGGTTATTTACAGAAGTATGTGCTACTGGGGAATGCCGAGAGCCTGTGGTCATTAGGTTTCAATGTGAAGAATATCGGTACGAAGATCTCCTATGATGGAGGTGCCACAAGTTTTTTCATCCCTACTTCTTTGAATCTCGGAACGGGGCTATTGTATCCGATCGATGACTATAACAGCATCAGCTTCAACCTCGAACTTAGCAAGCTGCTTGTACCCACTCCTCCTATCATGGATCAAAACGATCAGGCCGGTTATGAGGCTGCACTGAAGAAATATCAGGAAACTTCTTCAATCAGCGGTATATTCTCTTCTTTCGGTGACGCGCCGGGAGGACTCAAGGAAGAATTCCGTGAGATCACATGGGGGCTTGGTGCTGAATACAGCTATGACGATAAGTTTTTTGTTCGTGCCGGATATTCATACCTGCATCCCACCAAGGGTAATTTGCAGTACTTCACGGCTGGTGCCGGCTTCAAGATGAACATATTCCGTATCGATGCTTCCTACCTGTTGTCTACGATCCAGAGTAATCCGTTGGATCAGACTCTGCGGTTTACGCTTGCTTTCGATATGGATGGATTGCGCAATTTGTTCCATTAAACCGAGATGAAGAAGCCTTTTCGAATAGGATTCGGTTTCGATGTACACCGCTTGTCTGAAGGTTATCCTTTGTGGATAGGCGGTGTTCGTCTGGAGCATCCCAAGGGCTTGGAGGGACACTCTGATGCCGATGTACTCATTCATGCCATTTGTGATGCGTTGCTTGGTGCAGCCGCTTTGCGTGACATCGGGCATCATTTCTCTCCTTCGGATCCTCAATATAAGGGGATCGATAGTAAGATCTTGTTGGAACGGGTGATGGATTTGGTGCGTTCGCAGGGATATGAATTGGGTAATATCGATGCCACTATTGCGGCAGAACAGCCCAAGCTGAATCCACATATACCGGATATGCAGCAAGTATTGGCTGACGTGATGCAGGTCGAGGTGTCGGATATTTCGCTGAAAGCCACAACGACGGAGAAACTTGGCTTCACTGGACGCGAGGAAGGTATTTCCGCCTATGCCGTGGCCTTGCTCATTGCTGCAGTCTGAGACTAATCAAGTCTCAAAAGATTAGTCGCGAGGAGGTTTCTTGCACTCAAGGACTTGGTTTTTATTTCTTTAGACAGCTCCTTTTACCCTTTTTATTTTGGGGGTATTACTTTTTCAGGAGGGGTAGTAGCGGCTTGACCAGTTGCCAAATGACGATTCCTGCCGTGACACTTACATTGAGCGAATGCTTTGTGCCGAACTGGGGTATCTCTAAGCAGAGGTCGCAGAGGTCAATGGCTTCCTGTCGTACTCCTTTTACCTCATTGCCGAAGACAAGAGCATAGTGCTTACTCTCGACCGGGGTGAAATCTTCCAAGAAGAGGCTACCCTCTGCCTGTTCTACGGTGCAGACTGTATATCCTTTTTCTTTGAGTTCGGCTATCGCATCCACTGCTGAAGGAAAATACTCCCATGCCACACTCTCCTCTGCTCCCAAAGCTGTCTTGTGAATATCTGGATGAGGAGGGCGAGCCGTTATCCCACACAAGCATAATCCTTCCAGCCTGAAAGCATCGGCTGTCCTAAAGACTGATCCGACATTGTTCATACTACGTATATCATCCAATATGATCCTGATAGGTAGCTTGGGGCTTTCGTGATATTCTTCGGTTTTGAGTCGCTGTATCTCGATAGTCTTTTTCTTGCGCATGATTATTGTCGGTTTATATATTGAGTGATCGGTTTCTTTGCAGAAAAAATCAGAGTATTCGGATAACAAAGATACAGAAGGCAATGTTGTCCTAAATAAATTATGAGTTAGGCTGTATAACTCAGCGGGTTACGCCTAACTCATAATTTATTTGAGTCCATTGCGCAATGGACTCATCAGGAGTAAAAAGTCAAGAGGATAAACTTTTTTACGGTCTATCCGTGGGTCTGGAACCATGCAGAGGCCTTCAAATAGAGAATGATACATAACTAACGGGGCTTTAACGACTATAAAAGTACTTAGAAAGCGGCTTTTAATGCCTCAGAACTTATATTTATCAATCAAATTGGTTTTTGATAAAGAAAATTTGTTTTCCTTTGTAAGGATAAAATTATGTGTAGTCTTATAATGCTACACCTTTCATCAATTTTCTTTTCTCATTCACCTAATATGCCGGTTTGCAGCAGAGAACTTGGATAAAGGATTGAAAACAAAACCAGTTTGGTTGTTGTTGTCTCGCGGGCCGCGAGTGGAAGGTCTTATATCGAGCGTTTTTTTGCCGATGTATTCTGAACACTCTATGTCGTTTTTCTGTTAAGTAAACTGTGAACCGATCACCTACTACCTAATCTATTAGAGAAGCCGTTCAGGAGAGGTTCATACAGAATAGTGTGCAAAGAGTATAGAATTGTGGAGATTGTAGGTTCGGATATGTGCTGACAAAGATTTATTGCTATGCATATCTGATTATAAGATCTTGATAGCTTTGTCTTTATCTGGATTCTTTTGTTATTTAGTGTTCTTAACAATAATCATTCTTTAAACAATTAGCTTATGAAGTTAAACAAGATGTTTTTGGTTGGGGCAATGCTCTCGTTGGGCTTTGCTTCATGTAGCAAGGAGGGTAATGGTCCATCACCTGATAACTCTTCTGTTGCAGATACTCACATGTCTGTTTCTATGTCATTGCCTCAGCACAATCGCGCCGGCGACAATGACTACAATCATGTAGGTGAGTACGGAGGTATAGACAAGATCAATGATTTGACAGTCTATGTTGTGGGTGATGGCAAGATTGATGTNATAGTCGTTAAGCGTGCTGCGATACGTGCGTCAATGACCATTACTCAGCAGCCCGTAGATGGTGCTTATGAAATCAAGGCCCTTCGTCCGGGTAATGTGGAGGTTGTCATCGCTACGGTTTCCGAACTGAAGTGGTCGGTAGCCCAGTACGAAAAGAAGTACTATCTGCAGCAGAAAGATGACGCACTCTCTCCCGCAGCTTCTTTTGTGCCTGCAAGTACCGATGAGTATAATGGGGCTAATGGCGCCATGAAGCACTATGACTATTCTCAGTTGGCCAATAGAATTGATGTTCACCAGCTGAACGCTCCTTATAGTGTGGCTGATGTTCCTAATGTGCCTTATAAGTATGTCTCAGAGACCACTCATGCCGACAATGATTACAGAAAAGGTAATACGACTTATATCCTCGTAAAGGGTAAGCTGAAGCCTG